>CBDAOQ010000003.1:1200000-1571250 GCA_965198125.1 Candidatus Versatilivorator sp.
TTCGGTGGGGAGCAAGGCCACGGCCGGGCCGGCAATCACCAGGGCCGAGCAGTCGTCGGGGATGCTCCCCGCCTCGGCCAGATTGATGCTTTCGACCCGATAGTTCTGGTTCTCTATGGCCTGCTTGGCGGCCGCGTATCCCCGTTCCTCCTGACTGTTTTCGACGTCGGCCTCATTGTGCCCCTTGGTGAAGTAGATGACCTTGTCCTGCTCCCGCGTGACTTTCAGGATGGTGTTGGTAATTTCCTCTTCCTGAGCAGACTCCACGCTCTCCCGCTTCTCCCCGGAAACCACCACGATATCTCCAAAGCGGTTCACCTCGAACTTCCGGGCCAGGCCCGGCTCAGCCTGGGGGTCCACCCTGCGGTAGCTCAGGGCCGAGGGGTTGAGCGCCACATACTCTTTCATCAAGTCATCCAGAACGGGATTGGGCTCTTTGTCGAAGTGGATGATCTCCACCTCCGCTTTCAACCCCGTCACCAGTTTCTCCGTCTGGTCGGACAGACTGTAGAGCTTGGCGCTGGTGAGATCCCAACGCTCCTGATATTTCTTGGCCAGAAAGTTGACCATCGCCAGCAGACCCACCACCATCAGCACCATCACCACCGTGTTGGTGCCATACTGGGTGGAGCGCCGCCGGAAGCTGGCCTTGATCTGCCCAAAGCTCAGGCGAATCATGGCCAGCGTAAGGACCAGGCCTCCGTAAAAGGCGATCTGCACCCGGAGGTCCCAGACCCCTTGAATGGAGTACCAGACGTAGGCAAGTATGATCAGTACAGGACCAAAGGAGGCGACGTTTTTCAGCATGTTCATCCCGTTATGTCCTCCACCGCCAGGATTCAATGGATCGATAGGTCAGGAAGAGCCCGAGAAAAACGAAGCTCAGATAAACGACCAGGCTCGAGGTGTCGACCACCCCTTTCGAAAAGTCGTCAAAATGGTTGAGAATGGAAACGTAACCCAGAATCTCCTGCAGCAGGGGTCCGGCTGCCTGGGCCGAGAGGTCGATCACCCAGAGGATGAGGAGGGCGCCAAAGGTGACACTGGCGGCGACCATCTGGCTCTCGGTTAGAGTCGAGATAAAGATGCCCAGGGAAACCAGGGCCGCGCCCAGCAGCAGCAGTCCCAGATATCCGGAAAAGACCGGTCCCAGAGCCATCTTGGGAGAGCTGTAGAGATACAGGAAGACGTGGTAGACCAGGGTCGGCAACAGCATGACCACGAAAAAAACCATGGCTGCCAGAAACTTTCCCAGGATGAGCTGGAAATGGGTCAGGGGAGAGGTCAGGAGAAGCTCGATGGTGGTTCGGCGCTTTTCATCGGCAAAGGTCGCCATGGTGATCATGGGCACCATGAACAGGATGATGGTGCTGAGGATGCCGAAGAAATTCCTTTCCACCAGCGCAGGGACATCCATGGCCGGGCTGGCGCCGCCAAACTGCTGGGCCCGGACCGCCATCATCATGGAACGTTGGATAAAAACCGACAGGATATTGTAAAAAAAGTATCCGCTTACCAGGAGAAATACCGTCAGCACCCCGTAGGCAACGGGGGACGCGAAATAGATCGTCAACTCTTTTTCTATCACAGCCAACAGGTTTCTCATTGACTACGCTCCTCCTCCTGAGTGGTGAGTTGGGTGAACACTTCCTCCAGGCTCAACTGCAGGGCGCGCAGCTCCAAAAGCTCAAAACCTCCCTCGATCACACTCCTGGCAATCCGGCCCCTGACATCCTGTTTCAGCTCTGTTTCAATTGAAAAGGAGGCGACCTCCCCTCCGTCCAGGCCGCCGGATTCCACCTTCAGCACTCCCTCGATCTGTTGAAGCCTCTGCTGCACTTCATCCTCGGGGCCCCTGGCTTCCAGATAAATACGGGCGGCGCCCTGCTGCTGCCGGGTCAGGTTTTCGGGGGTGTCCATGGCTACGATCTTCCCGTCGGAGATAATGACCACCCGCTGGCAGGTCATGCTGACCTCGGGCAGGATGTGGGTCGAAAGAATAACGGTGTGGTTCCCGGCAAGGCTCTTGATGAGCTCGCGCACTTCCTTGATCTGATTGGGGTCCAGCCCCACCGTGGGCTCGTCCAGGATCAGGACCTCCGGGTCGTGGATCAATGCCTGGGCCAATCCGACGCGCTGTTTGAAACCCTTGGACAAGTGCTTGATCAGCTTCTTCCCATAACCCTCGATACGCACCGTCTCTTTCACTTCATGGAGGCGCCGCTTGCGGTCTTCAGGGGCTACCCCCTTGATCTTGGCCACGAATTTGAGGTAGCTATCCACCGTCATCTCGTCGTAGACCGGAGGGTGCTCGGGCAGATAGCCGATGCGGCGTTTCACTTCCATGGCATCCTCGAAAACGTCATACCCGGCCACTCGAGCCGTGCCTTCACTGGCGGGCAGGAAACAGGTCAGGATCCGCATGGTGGTGGTCTTGCCGGCGCCGTTGGGCCCCAGGAACCCAAGGATTTCTCCCTTTTCCACCTGAAAAGAAACCTGATCGACAGCCTTCAGGTTTCCATATCTCTTGGTCAGTCGATCGACTTCAATCACAAAATCTCTCCCTTTCCGAATTCAAAGAGACGAACCTGAGCGAGCCCCGCGCAACCGCCACTGATACCGGCCCAGGGGACGGCCGGAGGTCTGCTCGAACAGACTATTATAAAGAAAACGCTTTGGCTGTAAAGGGGCAGAATCGGAGGGGAAACACCCTGCGCCAAGGGGACCCGCCGCCGCTGCAAACCGGGGGGATAGAGCAGTATCACCGGCACCGGTCACAAAGAGCGGCAACGGCACCCCAATACCGGCAGGCTCGCGAGACTTCAGTGGACCGTGCCCGGCAGCAACAGGCTGTTGCTGTCGCCGCTGGTGGCCCAGCCCCGGTCGACTCTCTGGATGAGTCCATGGAACAGGATGTCGCTTCCGGACAGAACCACCAGCGCATCGCCCGCCTCGACCTCAGGGTTCCTGAGTTCGAACCGGATTACGGAGGCCCGTCCGTTCTGCTGCTGGACGGTCTGATAGGAGAAGTTCTCTGCCTCAACAGCCAGTGTCTTGGAATGGGGAGGAACCTCGTTCCTCTCCTGCCGATCGGACACGTTTCACCTTAAATTTTCAGGCGGCAGGGGCCCCGCCACCGAGTCTGCCGGCCTGACCCTCCGGCGCCGCTAGCCCGCATTTCTCACCAGGGGGCGCGATCATGGCGCAGGCATTTTTCCCTCAGCGCGTGCTCGCGAGCGAAGAGCGTAGCGGTTTCTACGGTCGAGCGAGCATGTGCGCGCTGAGGGGAAAAGGCCAAGCCAGGGCGCGCCCAGCGCAGTCCGTACTAAGACGATTCCAATCAAAGCGCCGCAAGATGTTAAAGACGAGCACTTTTGGACCTTATGCTCAGCGTCCTGGTGAGAAATGCGGGCTCGCTTCAATGGTATAATCCTGGGCGATGAACAGGGCAGTCAGGAAGCATTGGGGGTTGGTGGCAGGCCAGACAGCCGTCGTGGCTTTAGCCCTGCTGGCTCATTCCCAGGCGGCAACCTTCGGGGACAACAACCTGGTGGTCAGCGGGCGCCTGGTGTGCCTGGGGCCGGACCTGCAGGAAACCTCCTGCGAGGGCGCCGGCACCCGGTTGGCCCTCAGAGCGGCCGCCGGGCAACGCTACCCGCTGGCTGCCGGCGAAGCCGCCAACACCCTCCTCCAGGAAAAACGGCTGAAGACACGGGAATTTCGGCTGACCTTGAGAACCCTGGATGGCGGCAAGACCTTTCAAATCGTCAAATCGCAACTGATCCGCGCCGGCAAAGTCTACGATTTTCACTACTTCTGCGAGATCTGCAACATTACCACCTACGCGCCCGGACCCTGCATGTGTTGCCGGGCCCCCACCGAGTACCGCGAGGCGCCAGCCAAGCCATAGAAAACAGTTGGAACCGGCGAGGCTGTGAACACCGGAACCGGGCTCTACCGGGAGGCCGTCTCCGGGGAGGCATCCTCCACAGACTGATGGAGATAGTTGAGCACGTCCCGGACGGAGACGATGCTGAGGGGGTGTCCGGGGCTGACCACGGGGATGTGGCGAAATCCCCCTACCGACATCTGGTGGAGGACAAAGCGAATGGAATCCTCTGCCTCCGCCGTCACCGGTTTGGGGGTCATGACCTCAGAGGTTCTGATGGAACTGAAGGGACCTTCCATTCCCCCGAGTTTGTAGAGCACGTCTCGTTCTGACAAGATACCCACCAGGGTTTCCCCTTCCACAACCAGGACGCACCCCACACTTTTGTCCTTCAGGAGTTGGACTGCCTCCTCGACCGGAGCCTCTGGCGAGACGGTGACTGCAGGTTTGGGCTTCAGGTCGGCGACCGTATCCTCCATGAACCGCTTCTGCAGCCCGGCGGTAGGCAAAGGAATGTCCAACTTGCTGAGAGGCAACAGACAGTCTTCGCACCGGTCCGCCCCGGGAAGATTGACTGAGCCGCATGCAGGACAAATCATGGGATTTCTCACCAAAAGGCGGGCCTTGAGGGTGTCCTCATCCCCCTCAGGCCACTTCAACCGAGGGCTGTTCCGCGGGTCCCTGGAAAGGAGCGAAACCGGAAATCTAGTTCACCACCCAGACATCCCCGCTGTTGAGCAGTCGTTCCAGATCCCCAGCTCCTGAACGGCTGATCGCGTCCTCCACCTGGGCTTCCATCAACTCGTCGTAGGTGGGTTTGGCCACCGAGCGGAAAACTCCCACAGGCACGGGAAAGTCGGGATAATCCATGCGAGCCAGCATGTTCGCCAGATGGGGCTCCGGGGCATGGATATCGTGGATCAGCAGGTCAGTTTCCGATGCCCCCGCGCGAAGCTCCACCACTTCCAGCTTGAGGCCATTCAGCCGAATTCCCTTGTCCCGGTCCCTGCCAAATACCAGGGGCTTCCCGTCCTCCAGCCGGATGGTGCGGTCGTCTCGAAACTCCCGCTCCGAAAAGTGCTTGAAAGCCCCGTCATTGAAGATGTTGCAATTCTGAAACACTTCCACGAAAGAAACGCCCTTGTGGTGCGCCGCCTGGGTCAGGATCGAGGAGAGGTGCTTCACATCCACGTCGATGGAGCGTGCGACGAAGGTGGCCTCGTTGGAGATCGCAATGCACAAGGGATTGATCGGGTAGTCGATGGACCCCGCCGGAGTGGATTTGGTCTTCTTGCCGAACTCGGAAGTCGGAGAATATTGGCCCTTGGTCAAGCCGTAAATCCTGTTATTGAAGAGAATGATGTTTATGTCCAGATTTCTGCGAATCGCATGCATGAAATGGTTGCCGCCGATGCTCAAGGCATCTCCATCCCCGGTAATCACCCAGACCGACAGCTCGGGACGGGAGGCCTTGATGCCGGTCGCCAGGGTCGGGGCCCGGCCGTGTATTCCGTGAAAACCGTAGGTATTCACGTAGTAGGGGAAGCGGCTGGAGCAACCGATGCCGGAAACAAAGACAAAGTTTTCCCTGGGGATATTCAGCTCGGGAAGCATCTTCTGAGTCTGGGCCAGAATGGAGTAGTCCCCGCAGCCCGGGCACCATCTCACCTCCTGGTCGCTCACAAAATCCCGGCGGCTCAAGGGAAGCACCGCCAATTCCTTCTGTCCTCTGTTGCCGTCATTGTTCATGGTTGGCTGGTCCTGCTCCTGGCTGGGTCCCCCAAGGCGGTCGGCCCACTGTCCACCCTTGGGGATCAGAGCATCTCTCCTATTTTTTCGCGCAGCTCGGAAATCTTGAAGGGGAGGCCTCGCACCTTGTTGAAACCGACAGCATCCACCAGGTAGCGAGACCGCAAGATCATCAGCAATTGACCCAGATTAAGCTCGGGCACCAAAACCTTGTCAAATCGAGAGAGAACCTCTCCCAAATTCCTGGGGAGCGGATTCAAGTACTGCAAATGAACGCTGGAGACGGAGTGGCCCTGCTCCTGCATGCCCTCCACCGCAGAGGTGATGGCCCCGTAGGTCGAACCCCACCCAACCACCAGGACCTTTCCTTCCGGCTTCCCGAAAACCTCCACCCCAGGAATGACGTCGGCGATGCGGGCAATCTTTTCGGCACGCAGACGCACCATGAAGTCATGGTTGTCGGGGTTGTAACTGACGTTTCCGGTAATATCCTGTTTCTCCAGCCCGCCGATGCGATGCTCCAGCCCCGGAGTGCCCGGGATCGCCCAGGGGCGGGAGAGGGTCTTCTTATCCCGCAGATAGGGTTGAAACCCCTCGGCCTCCGTCCTGAAGCGGACTTCAATGTCGGGAAGGTCTGCCACTGAGGGAATCTTCCAGGGCTCCGACCCGTTGGCCAGGTAGCCGTCGGAGAGGAAGAAGACCGGGGTCATGAACCGGGTGGCCAAACGAAAGGCCTCGAAAGCCATGGTGAAGCAACCGGATGGCGTACCGGGCGCAACCACTGCCACGGGACACTCCCCGTTTCGTCCGAACAGGGCCTGCAGCAAGTCCGCCTGCTCGGTCTTGGTGGGCAGACCCGTGCTGGGACCGCCGCGTTGAATGTTGGCGATGACCAGTGGCAGTTCCGTCATGACGGCCAGCCCGATCGCCTCCGACTTGAGGGCGACTCCCGGCCCGCTGGTTCCCGTAAACCCCAGGTGACCTGAAAAGGAAGCACCAATGGCGGCGCCGACAGCCGCAATCTCGTCTTCCGCCTGAAAGGTCTTGATGCCGAAATTCTTGTGCCGCGACAGCTCGTGAAGGATATCGCTGGCGGGAGTGATGGGATAGCTGGCATAAAAAAGGGGCAGTCCGGATTTCTTCGAGGCCGCGATAAACCCGAAAGCCGTGGCCTCGTTCCCGGTAATATTGCGGTACTTGCCCGGAGCCAACTTGGCCCTGCGAACCCGATAGTGGTTGGTGAAGAGCTCGGTGGTGTCGGCGTAGTTGTATCCGCTTCGCAAGGCCAGGGTATTTGCCGCCAGGATCTGAGGCTTCATTTTGAATTTGCCTTCGATCCAGGAGAGCGTCGGCTCCAGGGGACGGTCGTAAAGCCAATAGGTTATTCCGAGAGCGAAGAAGTTCTTGCACCGGTCCGCATCCCTCTTGGGAAGGTTCAACTCCTGCAGCGCCTTGCCATTCAACTCCGTCAAAGGAACGGCAATCAGTCGATAACCCGACAGGCTCCCGTCCTCCAGGGGGTTGGAACCGTAGCCCGCCTTCTTCAGATTCAAGCGCAAAAAGGAATTGGAATTGGCAATGACAATGCCCCCGGGCTCGAGGTCCGACAGGTGCACCTTGAGAGCCGCCGGGTTCATGGCCACCAGAACGTTGGGCTGATCCCCCGGAGTCCGAATGTCTCGACTGCTGAAGTTGATCTGGAATCCGCTCACACCCGGCAGGGACCCGGCGGGCGCTCGAATCTCAGCCGGAAAATCAGGGAGGGTGCTGATGTCGTTCCCAAAGATCGCCGAGGTATTGGTGAATTGGGTTCCGGTCAACTGCATGCCGTCGCCCGAGTCCCCGGCAAATCGGATGGTTGCGTTTTCGACCTCGACGATGGCTCGGGCCGGTTTGTGGTCTTTTTCGGTGGTTATGACAGGCACGGCGGTTGAGATTTTCGCTCCTTGGAAGCTCAACTTCCCAAATGAGCCACGTTGGTGGCGGAATCCCTCCTCAGGCTCCATCCGGCTCGGCGAAATTCTGATAGGGCCTCGGCGGAAGGGAGAACACCTCCTGGGGATAGCATTCCAACAGATAGTCAACGATGTTGATCACGGACAGACAATCACAGACCCGATCGGCCGAATCGACCAACGGAATATGGCGGTAGCCTCCCTGGTTCATCAGAAGAACCGCCTCCAGCAGAGAATTGTCCGGACTCAGGATGGCCGGCTCCGGCGTCATGAAGTCACGAATCGGCCGGTCCAAGCCAACCTGGCTGCATCCTGCCACCTTGCGAATCAGATCCCTCTCGGTAAATATTCCCATGAGACTCGATTCCACCGCCACCAAAGCACAGCCGTTGCGCTGTCGCTGCATGGTTGCAATGGTCTCTCCCAAACTCGTATCCGGGGCCACACAAACCATTTCCTTCAGTTGAAGGTGCCGAATTTTGGTCTGGCGTAGGGTCAATTCAACGCTCATCGCTTCAAACCTTGCATTCTCGGCCATCCCCAGCCCGAAACCATCGAACCCAGCTAGCTAGCTCCATAATAACACACAATTACCGCCTTCGATGGGGCAAGCGAACCGACCCGCCAAGTTGCAGCCGGACGGTATTTGACCTGTCCCAATCCCCGGGCGCCGTACCTGTTTAGCCGGGCCCCCGCCCTGCCGTGCAGATCATTCGAGGAAAAATTCGGCGTTCAGATCAATCGACCACCAGAACGGCTGCTCCCTGAACATTTCCCGACCGAAGCGCCGACAGGGCCTGGTTGGCGGCGGTCAGAGCAAAGGGACTGACTTGAGTTGCGATGGCGATTCGGCCCGCCAACCCCAGAAACTCCTCTCCATCGCGCCGGGTGAGATTGGCGACCGAGCGCACCACCCGTTCTCCCCAGAGAATCGAGTAGGGAAAGGCCGGAATATCGCTCATATGGATACCGGCGCAGATCACCGAGCCCCCTTTGGCCACCGCCTTCAGAGCCGCCGGGACCAACTCGCCGGCGGGTGCGAAGATAATGGCCGCATCCAGCGGCACCGGAGGCCGCTGACCCGATTCACCGGCCCACGCCGCCCCTGAACGGAGGGCAAACTGCTGGCCGGCTCTATCCCCGGCCCGGGTGAAGGCATAGACCTGCCGGCCCTCATGAAGAGCCGCCTGAACCAGAATATGGGCTGCCGAGCCGAACCCGTAAAAGCCGACGCGTTGCGCCTCGCCGGTCATCTTCAAAGACCGGAAGCCGATCAGGCCGGCGCACAACAGCGGGGCCGCCTGAAGATCGGGATAGTCCGGTGGGATCGGGAAACAGTAGCGCTCGTCAGCGGCCGTGTACTCGGCATAGCCTCCGTCCCGATGATACCCCGTGAACCGGGCGCGATCACACAGATTCTCTCTGGAGGACCTGCAGTAGCCGCAGCGGTTGCAGGTCCAGCCCAACCAGGGGACCCCCACTCGGTCTCCCTGACTCAGGCGGGTGACTCTTCGACCGCAGCCGGCCACCGTTCCCACGATCTGATGTCCGGGAACCAGGGGCAACTTGGCCTCCGGGAGCTCCCCGTCCAGGATGTGCAGGTCGGTCCGGCAGACCGCGCAGGCACGAACCCGGAGGAGGACCTGGCCCGGCCCGATCCGGGGCCTGGGAAGATCCCTTTCAACCAAGGGTTGCCCCGGAGTCTCCAGAACCATGGCCTTCACGGCGAAGCTCCAGATCTAAAACGTGGCAATGGGATTCAGAGGAGAGCCGGTGGCGCCCGGCACCGCCAGAGGGGCCACGGTCATGAGAAACTCCCACCGCCGGCGGGATTGGGCGGCTTCGCCGACAGCTTCCAGATCCATCACGTCCAGGATGGGTGTCCCCATCCCTACAATCAGGACCATATGAACCGGCAGGAAGGATCCCTTGACTTGCGAGGGCATGACGTCGGTGGCCAAATCACTGCCGACGATGGCCACGTCGCGCTTTTTCAGCCAGGGCAGACAGGAGGCGTGCAGACCGGCCGAATTCTGCATGATGTCCCATGCGCCCTCGGCCCGTCGCCTGGCCCAGCGTCCGGTCCGCAGCAACAGGGCATCCCCGGAGCCCACTTGGACTCCCGCCTTCTTTTCCCAGGCTTCCAGATCTTCAGGGTAGATCGCCTTGTCTCCGGGGAGATAGTCCAAACCCAACAGGCGAGGCAAATCCATGAGAACGGCCCGAGTAAAGATGCCGTTTTTCAGGGTGTGAACCGAGAGCTTGGCCGCTCCACTCCGGGTGACTTCGTCTCTGGAGAAGCCGTTGTACATCTTCTTCTGGTAAAAGAAGTGGCACAGAGCATCCATATGGGTGGTGGTGAATCCGTGGTAGCTTACCGCAAACCGATCGTTGGCCCCCACGGAGTCGGGCTTGAAACTCTCCGGCAACATCTCGTGTTCGAACGGGGGCGAGCCATCCTGCTCGACCTTGATCGCGTCGTGGGCCATCGAAACAGAGACGCCCTCCTTCACCAAGGCGGCCGCCTGTTTGCGCTTGTCGGCCGTGATGAGGTTGATCGTCCCCAATTGGTCGTCCGCGCCCCAACGACCCCAGTTGGATAGCGAGGTCATCATCCGGTCGACGTCCTTGCTGGTCAGGCTTTTTGAACTCCGACAGACAATGATCGGGGCCGTCACCGTCAACAACAGCATATGGGTGATAACAACGAATCGGGACAGCTTCATTTCTTGATCCTCCCATTGGAACAGCGTCTCATCGTCAGGACCTCTTCCGTATCCGGCTCTGACTGAAACTACCTTCTCAAGCCGCCACGGAGTCAGGGGGCGATTCACCCACTGAGATCTTGTGCTTCGATAGTTTATCGAGGCCCAACCGGCTCTTCAATTGTTTTGGCCGGCAAGGCCAAGAAGCTGGCCGGAGGAGAAAGCAGAGGTTACCCCTGTCGTGCGGATCATTCGAGAGTGAAACAACGAATCTTCATGGCCTGTCGGGAACAAGGGCCAAGTCGTGCTAAACCGGTTTTCTACTTATTGAACATGGATACACAGGATAGACAGGATAAACAGCAGGAGAGGCTGCGCCACAGGAAGCAGACCCGCTCGATGATCGGGTGGGTGTTGGAAGTGATCCAAGAGCCCGGGAGCGGGTTTTGGGAAATCCGTGTTGGAACAGAGGCGATGGTTGAACTCATGACGGTGGAAACTCTCGCCAAATAATCCTGTGCATCCTGTGCATCCATGTCAATTAACCGTCTAACTATGCTTGACATTGAACGGGTTTCCCGCCACGCGGTACAAGGCGTTGTTTCAGACAAGCCCGGCCCCCGCCCTGGTGTGCGGATCATTCGAGAGTGAAACAATCGGAAATCGATAATCCTTTCGCGACCTTGGTACCCCGTCGCGGTTAACCTCAATGCCTTAGTGGCCCTTCGTGGTCCTTCGTGTCTCTTCGTGGATAACTCTTTTTCTTTTGTCTTTTTTCGTTTGTTTCAGACAAGCCCGCATTTCTCACCAGGTCGCCAGATTCATGATGATAGGTCATCTATTTTCAGCAACTTGTTGGTCAGATTGTGATCCCTTGCGGTTACACACAGGAAGGCTGCACTATAATGCGGAAGGTTGAATTGCAGATAGGCCCCCAGCCCGTGTGCACAACCCCCTCGGAATTTCGGGGCTGTCGCCCACCTGTTGACCACACCAACCCCGGCGGCGGCACAGGCCGCCTGCGCGGTTGGACCCATCCCGTCACCTGAGGTACGGTCGCGGCGGCGTTACCTCCGGCACTCTTGCAATGCATCACGGGTGGCCCGCGCGGCCACCTCCCAGCCCAGTAGGGAGAGTCCATCCGCCAACCGTTTTCGGGGCAGGCCGGCAACCACGCGAGAAACTGCATGTTATTGAATCGAAAAGGTTTTAAGCTTTTTGCCTATTTGAGTATCAGCGCCTTGCTGAGCTTGACCATGTGGATGCTGATCCTGGTCCCGGACTACCTGGCTCATCAGGGATGGTCGGCCCAAAAGATCGGTTGGGCCATGGGACTGTTCTTCGTCGTATCTCTCTTCTCCCGGATCTATTCTGGCCACCTGGCCGACCGCATCGGAAACGTGCCCACGGCGCTGATTGGTACCGCTATGGCTCTGACGGGGTGTCTATTCTATTGGGCGGCCCTCAGATGGCCGGATGCCATTTTCGCCGCTCGCGCCCTGCACGGAGGCGGCGCGACCATGGTCTCGGTGGGGGCGCTTTTTCACCTGGTGCAGTCGGTACCTCAGGAACTCAAGGGGCGGATGATGGGCTACTTTGGCCTGCCGGGATTCGTGATGATGGGAGCCGGACCCTTTATCGCCGAGGCCTTGCAAAATTTTTGGGGCATGGCCGGAACATTCACGCTCCTTCTGGCCGCCTTTGTTACGGTTGGAGTCATTCTCCGCCGCGTACCCCGTCCCCTGGCCCCCAGAGGAACCCGGCGCGAACCCTTCAGCCGGGCCTTCAAAGCCAACTTCCCCAACTTGAGGCCGGTCATCTTTTTCTCCTTTTGCTTCGGTTTGGGTTTCTCTTCCTGGAACAGCTTTCTGGCCCCCACGGTGAGCTGGATCGGCGCCGGCGCCATCTCCGCTTTTGGCGTGGGCTATGGCTCGGGCGCCTTCACCACTCGTGTGGGCATCAGTCAACATCTGGATACGGGGAGAAAACGGGTGATTGCCATTTCCAGCCTGGTCCTCTACGGGCTCGGCCTTGCTTTGATTCCTCACGCCGACCATGCCTGGCAACTCGGACTGCTCGGATTCTGCTGCGGGATGAGTCACGGCGTCTACTACCCAGCCCTGAGCTCCATCGCGGCGGAACGGTTTCATCCGTTACACACCGGCAACGCCATGAGCCTCTACCTGTCCGCGTTCAGTCTGGGGATGTTTCTGGGCCCACCTCTTTGGGGCTTCATTGGCGACCGGCTGAGCAGCGTTTGGATGTTTGCGGCGGCGGGGGTCTTTGTGATCTGCGCCACCGCCGCCTTTGTGATCTCGCGTTCCTGGCCCGCGGCCAGGAGGCTGATTTGGGCGACGACCTCCCACTGAATCTCCAGGATTGATGTGCGCACCCCCCCCCGGTGAGAAATGCAGGTTAAAATAGCGAACGCCCATGCCGAAACGGCGAGAGGCAACTATTTCTCAACATCCGGGGAGAAGAAGTCATGAAGGCACCAGCCGAGCTGTATCGCGAGACGGCAACCGAGCCGGGACCGTTCGACGAACTCGACACCGTAACCGTTCTGATGCCGATGCCCTTTCGGGGAGGACTGTTGGACCGGCGGGCCCATGCCAGGAACGTGGACTACCTGCTGGGCAACTGCTTTCTTGACGAAGGGAGGCGGCGGGTCATCGGGATCGGCGGGACCAGCTTGATCCACCACCTCGACAGGAGCACCCTGTTGGAACTGGTTCGCTCGACCGGCCGCCAGTTGGGCGCGGAAGCGCTTTTCATGGCGGGGGTCATTCCGACGCCTCCGTCCGAGGCCAGGCGATTCATCCAGGACTGCCTGAGCCTGGAGAGACCTCCCGACTACTTTCTGCTCATGCCCATTCCCGGTCTGTGCAACCCCGAGGGCGCTGAAGTCGAGCTTGCCGCTTTATCGGAATACTTCCAAGAGCGAGGAGCGGGACGCTTCGTCCTCTATCTGCGCACTGCCCGCCTGAACGGGGCCTATGCTAAACTCGCCACCAGATTAGCCAACATTGCCGGCATCAAGGTGGGGACCGACCCCGGAGACGTGGAGGTGCTGCAGGCTGCAGTGCCGCACTCCAAGAGGGTGCTTTGGGGAGTGGGCGACCGGGTGACGGCAGCCGCCCGGTTGGGCGCGCGGGGTCATACCTCCGGATTGACGCTGATCTGTCCCCGACTTTGCGATGCGATCAACAATGCCTACCGGCGCCGGGACTTCGAAACCTGCGCCGAACTGGAGCAAGTGGTTTCGGGTCTTGAAGAGATTCGATTCATGGAGGATCGGATCTACAATTACTGCGCCGTGGTTGCCGCCAGCCAACTGGGTGGATTTCAGGACATTGACCTGGGAGAAGGGGGACCGTTCAATGCCCCGCCACCGCCACCGATCCTGCAGCAAATCGCTCACTGCGTGGAACGGTTGAAACCCTACCACTGAGCACTGGGCAGCCAGCGGGGGCCAAGTCGGACCAATCCCCCAAATCGGCAGCAAGAAGACCAATCTCCCTCGACCGGGTGCAGGGATGACCGGAAATTTCCCAGGACTCACCAGCAACCGCCAAGCGTCCGAGGTCGGCGCAGAGCTTCTCAAGAGCCCTTCGGAATCCGAGGTCGCCATCCTGGAGCAGATTCAAAAGCGAGTCCTGTGGCTGAGTATGCAGATCGTGCACTACGCCAATTCCCTGCGGGAGAACGGCAACGGCGCCAAGGTGGGGGGGCACCAGGCCAGTTGCGCCTCCATGGTCAGCTTGATGACGGCTCTCTATTTCCACTCCCTGCGATTTGGAGACCGGGTCTCCGTCAAGCCTCACGGCTCTCCGGTATACCACGCCATCCAGTATCTTCTGGGCAACCTGTCCGAGGAGAAACTCCGCCAATTCCGCAGCTTCAAGGGACTTCAGTCCTATCCCAGCCGTACCAAGGACGTGGACCAGGTCGACTTCTCCACCGGGTCCGTGGGCCTGGGGGCCGTTGTCCCCAACTTCGCCCGGCTGACCCGACAGTTCGTGCGGGACCATTTCGGTTATCCCCGCCGCAACCGGTTCATTGCCTTGATGGGCGATGCGGAGTTGGACGAGGGCAACGTGTGGGAGGCCCTCGGCGAGGAAACGCTGCAGGACCTGGGGCAGGTCCTCTGGATCGTCGATCTCAATCGCCAGAGTCTGGACCGCGTCGTCCCCAGCGGCAAAGCCCAGAAGATCGAGGAGATGTTTCGCATCAATGGCTGGCGAGTGCTCGAGTTGAAGTACGGCCGGAAACTGGAAGAGGTCTTCACCCGTCCGCACGGGGAGAAATTGAGACAGCGGATCGACCTGATGAGCAACGACGAATATCAGAGCCTGCTGCGTATCGAGGACGGCGAACGGATCCGACTTCGGCTGGCCGACGCTCCCGGCGGCCAGGATGAGGACCTGCTGGAATTGTTGAGTAGCTACTCCACCGACGAAGTCAAGCCTCTGCTGGGTGATCTGGGTGGCCATGACTTGCGCAAAATCCTGACGGGGCTGGACGAGGCCGACCGGATCACCGACCAGCCCGTGGTCATCATCGCCTACACCATCAAGGGCTGGGAGCTGCCGATCGCCGGGGATCCCCTGAACCACGCCAAGCTCTTGACCGCCAACCAAATGGCAGAGCTTCAATCGCGGCTGGGAGTTCTTCCCGGAGAAGAATTCGACCGATTCCCATCCGGAAGTCCTGAAGCCCGATTCATCCAGTCCCGCCTCAAGCTTCTCAATGGCAATGCCAAGGCGGAAACCGCGGTTGAACCCGCACCCCTCCCTATTCCCGACAGCCTGGGCTCCGGCTACCGGGGCGATTTCTCCACCCAACAGACCCTGGGGAGCCTCCTCACCGCCCTCAGCCGCATCCCGGAGGTGGCGGCCCGCATGGTGACCACCTCCCCCGACGTCTCCATTTCGACCAACCTGGGGGGATGGATTCACAAGATGCGGGTCTACAGCCCCCAGGAAAAGATCAATTTCTTTCGCGAGAATGCCGTGGCCTCCATGCTCAGTTGGGAGCAGTCCCCCAAGGGACATCACATCGAGCTGGGCATCTCGGAAAACAATCTGTTTCTGCTGTTGAACATGCTGGGATTGTCGCAGGAATTCTCCGGGGAAGTGCTTCTTCCCTTCGGAACGGTCTATGACCCGTTTATCGGACGGGGACTGGATGCGCTGACCTATGCGGCATACACCGAATCCAAGTTCATTTTTGCCGGCACGCCTTCGGGAATTACGCTGAGTCCCGAGGGAGGCGCGCATCAATCCCTGATCACACCCTCCATCGGCATGGAGATGCCCAACCTGGTCTACTATGAGCCCACCTTCGCCCAGGAACTGGAATGGATCTTCCTGGCGGGTCTGCGGAACCTGCTGGACCGCAAGCGAGGTCAGATCCTCTACCTGCGCCTCTCTACCCGACCGGTGCCGCAAAATCTCTTTCCGGCCAACAGGCAAACAACTCCTCAACGGTTGGCCGGGCTGCGCCAGGACGTTCTGCGGGGGGGATATCGACTCCTGGAGCATGGTTCAGACCCCAGGTACTTTCCGGGCAAGAACGTGCTGAATATCTTCACCTGTGGCGTGATGGTGGTCGATGCCCTGGAGGCCGGCCGGAAACTCTCTCAGGAAGGCATCTTTGCCAACGTGATCGTGGTTACCAGTCCGGACCTGCTCTTCCGGGGCTGGCAGCACGCCAACAAGCTCAAGATGAAGAACCCCGGAACCCGTTTCACCTTTCACCTGGAGAGTCTGATTCCAGCCTCCGAACGCCACGTCCCCATCGTCACCGTGCTGGACGGGCACTCGCATGCCCTTTCCTTTATCGGGAGCGTGTTCGGCAGCAAGGCGCTGTGTCTGGGGGTGGATGAATTCGGTCAGTCGGGTCAGGCCGAGGAGCTTTACGACCATTACCAGATCGGAGTCAAGGCCATCTCCCAGGCTGCCCGTCAGGTGATCCACGGGCTTGCGTCCCCGGGTTAACCCGCATTTCCCGCCAGGGGCTGCTGCAGGGTGAGGCAGTGAAGGGTGCCGAAACCCCAGGCCAGATCCACGCTGTGAATGCCGACCACGGAACGGTCCGGGAATAGCCGGCTGAGCCGGTTCAGCGCCAGGGGGTCGTTGGGGTCGTTGAAGGTGGGGACCAGGACCGTCCGGTTGGCGATGTAGAAGTTTGCATAGCTGGCGGGGAGGCGCCGCCCGCCGAAGAACAGGGGCTGCGGCATGGGCAGTTCCACCACACGCAACGGTCGGCCGTCCTGGTCGGTGGCCTCTGCCAGACGCCTCCGGTTATCCCGCAGGGGCTCGTAGTTGGAATCCCTCCGGTTGGATTCCACCGAGACCACCAGGGTGGTCGGGTTTACGAAGCGGGCGACGTCGTCCACGTGGCCGTGAGTATCGTCGCCGGCAATTCCTCGACCCAGCCACAGGACGTTGCTGACGCCGAGGCAGCGCCGAAAGATCTCTTCCAGCTCCGATCTGGAAAGTCCGGGGTTGCGGGCCTGGACGGAGCTGAGCAGGCATTCTTCGGTCGTGACCAGGGTTCCCCGGCCGTTCACGTCGATGCTGCCTCCTTCCAGGACGATCCTGCGTCCCGAAGTTGCCATCTTTGGCTGCCAGCACTCCAGGCCGAGCAAACGGGCGATTTTGTCGGGAACGGCGTCGTCGCACCTCCAGTTCGAGTACCTGGCCCAGCCGTTGAATCTCCAGTCCAGAATCGCCATCCGGCCCGGCCCGGAGTTGCACCGCCGGATGAAAACAGGACCCGTGTCACGCAGCCAACTGCGGTTGGTGGCGACCTGGAGGAAGTCAACGGCGGTAGTATCCACCCTGGCCTGCGAAAGGAGCCTGCGGGCCCGTTCTTCCAGCCGCCCGTTCTCGACCAGAATCCTGACGCGTTCGTGACGGTGCAGGCGGCGCACCACCTCGCCGAAAACCCAGGGGATGGCCGCGAACTTCCCGGGCCAATCGGCCCGATAGTGCGGCCAGGCGATCCAGGTAGCCCGGTGAGGCTCCCACTCCGCCGGCATGCGGCAACCGTCCGGCATCGAAATCAGGCCCATCGCGGTTACGGGGTGCGCCAACCCCGACTCACAACTGCTTCACTGTATATCCCTGCTCTTGCAGGAGTTCCACAACGCTCTCCGACCCCACCAGATGGAGCGCTCCGACCACCACCAGGGTGGTTCCCGGCCGATTCAGAATGGGCTCGATCTCGAGCAACCAGTTCTTGTTGCGCTCGGTAATCAGCCTTTGATACAGGCCGGGGAAATCCTTGAAACTCTCCTGCGTCAACTCCTCCAGCACCTCAACCTCCCCGCGGGACCAGGCTTCCACCATCTGCTCCATTTCTGCCTCAAGGTGATCCAGTTCTTCCAAGGTCTGCAAGAGCATCTCCTCTTGCATCTTGTCGGACATTCCATCGAATCGGTCCAACTGGTACTCTATCGTTTCCAGGGCGCGCATTTCCTTGCCCGCCTGCTTGCCCTTGTCGAAGAAATAGCGGTCGATGCCGTGCTTGGGATCGAATCCGAAAGTCTGCAACTTGATGAGGGAAAGGGTCAGGCTGAGAAACCAGGGCTTCAGGGAGCGGAGCCGGTCAAAGGGCAGGCCCATCGCCTCGGTTTTCTCAACGGCCAGGGCCAGCGTCTCCGAGGAGACTTTATCCTCGAGCGTCTCCCCATGGAGCAATGCCTTCCGGCTAAACAATTGCCCGGTCGCCGGTGACTCCGCTTCGTCCAGGTCCACTTCCAGCAGGATCGTCCGGGCTTGCTGAAAGGCTGCTTCCGCGGCCGGCGAGACGGTATGGGTCCCGGGTTTCAGCAAATGCACGGTGCCCAGCAGAAACAGGGTGGCTTTCTCGGAAGAAACTTCCCACAAACAGCTCCTGGAGGCCTCCTGGGCCGAGGAAGATTCTTGGGCTTCCACGGGTGTGGCGCCACAGCCGAGGGCGAAGACTATCGCCACCAGAGCGAAAACCGCCTTCTTCAGCTTGCCGTCCATTGGCCATAGAGAAAATGACATCGGTCCCTGTCCTTTCCGAGGGTAGCCCCTCTTTCACAATCCCGGAGCGCCGGCGGACACCGCGCGGGGGCGCCGATGGGGCAAGCGGCGTGCCGGCTACGCCGTAATCGGGGAGACTGCCCTGCCCTGGAGGCGCCACTCCCATGGCAAGTGGCTCCCTGCCGTTCAGCCTGCCGATGGACCGTCGATGAGGCGATTGACGATCGGAGCGTAACTGTCGATGCGCCGGTCTCGCAAGAACGGCCATTGGCGTCTGACTTCTTCAATCCGGGCCCAATCGCATTCCGCCACCACCAGCTCCTCCTTCCCGGAAGCTTCGGTCAATACCACACCGAAAGGGTCGCAAACGAACGAGCCTCCCCAGAACTCCAGGCCCTCGCTCCCCGGGGGGCGCTCGTAGCCCACTCGGTTGACCGATGCCACAAAAATCCCGTTGGCAATGGCATGGGAGCGCTGAATCGTCTTCCAGGCCTCCTGCTGGGCGGCTCCGAATTGCCGTTTCTCCGACGGGTGCCACCCGATGGCCGTGGGATAGAAAAGGATCTGGGCCCCGCCCAGGGCGATCAGTCGGGCAGCCTCCGGATACCACTGATCCCAGCAAACCAGCACACCGATGCTCCCGTAGCGGGTGTCAAAGGTGGGGTAACCCCGGTCCCCCGGGGTAAAGTAGAATTTCTCGTAATAGAGCGGGTCGTCGGGGATGTGCATCTTGCGATAGCTTCCCAGCAAGGCGCCGTCGGCATCCAGGACCACCGCCGTATTGTGGTAGACACCGGCCGCTCTTCTCTCGAAGAGAGGAACCACCATCGCCATTCGATGCCGCCGGGCCAGCGCCGACAAGGCTTCGGTGCTGGGACCCGGGATGGACTCCGCCAGATCGAAAAAGGCCTCGTCTTCCGTTTGGCAGAAGTACTGCGATTGGAAAAGCTCCTGCAGGCAAAGGATCTGAACTCCCTGTTCGGCTGCCTGCCGGATCCCTTCCCGGGCCTTCTCCAGATTGCCTTGACGGTCCGGACAGCTCGCCATCTGCAGCAGGCCCACCTTCACTTTGGAGGATGGATGTGTCCTGGTCATAGGGGTGCTCCTGCCTCCACTGAGCGGTAACCAGCGACACTATATGGGGCTTACCGTCGAATTTCAACGGCCGCCTTGCTGTCTGTGCCCGCAAGCCCCGCCATCAGGGCCAACAAGACGCTCAAGATCGACCCTTTTTAGTGAGGTATCGGGCAGCCCGGTGGGGAATACGGTCTAAACTTGTGATAATATGGCATTTGTCAGTTCGCACCACGGCAGGAGTTCATGATGGAGATACTGGGTGGTCCGTTGTACGGGGTTGCCGGCGCCGGTGAATCCCACGGGCCGGCCATCACGACCATAGTTTTCGGTTGCCCTCCCGGGCTCAGGATTTCCCGCAAGAGGATCCAGCGCTACCTGGACCGCAGGCGCCCTGGGAGCAGCAAGCATGGGACAGCCCGGCGTGAACCGGACCGTTTGATCCTTCTGTCGGGGCTGTACCAGGCACATACCGATCGCTTGACTGCCGGCGCTTCGATACGGGTTGGCGATGCCGACCAGGCCCTCACGGTATCGTCTTATGAGGAGGGCTACTGCAGCGGCGAACCCCTGGCAGCCCTGGTGCTCTCTTCATCCAAGCGGCCGCAGGACTATGCGCAGTTTGCAGGACCCCAGGGGGAGGTGCGTCCCGGACACACCGACCTGGTCAAGTTTCACCAGTCCCGAGGCTACGCGGACCCGAGAGGAGGAGGGCGTTCCAGCTATCGATCCACCATCTCCGACGTGATCGCCGGGTCCATCGCTCGGATCTTTCTGCGGGAACATTTCCAGACGGTGATCCTGTCGTCCATCTGCCAGGTGGGGCCCTTGAAAGGCTCCCTGACCCTGGCCGATCGGCTCGAAGACTACCAGGAACCCGGCTCCCGGCGCTTTTCGCCGGACGCCATGGAACACCTGGAGGCATCCCTGGAGGGTTCCGAGGTCCACACGCTCGACCCGGCATTTGCCCGGCGAGCCGCCGAGGCCATCAGGGAAACCCGCAAGAAGGGAGACTCCCTGGGAGCATCGATCGAGGTGGCGGCCGTCAACCCGCCCCCTCTGGTCGGGGAGCCCCTCTATCAGAGCCTGAAGTTGCGCTTGATGGGTTCATTGGGGGGATTGCACGCCGTTCAGTCGTGCGAGATCGGCTCGGGTTCGGGAGCCGTCGAGCGCCGGGGCAGTGAAAACAACGATCCCATCCGCCGTTCAGGCTACCAGAGCAACCACCATGGCGGACTGTTGGGTGGAGTGACCACCGGCAGTCCCTTGAGCTGCCGGGTGGGGTTCAAACCAACCTCCTCCATTCTGCTTCCCCAGCAGTCGGTCCGCAAAAATCTGGAAGAAATCGAGTTCAGCCTCAAGATGGGACGTCATGACCCTTGTGTCGGCATTCGTGCCGGGATCACACTGGAATCGCGGCTGGCGATCGAGCTGATGAATGCGGTGCTCATGCACCAGTCCCAACGGCTGGACTTGAAGGCATACCAACTCTTTTGACCCACCGCCCCGGACAGTCCCGGGATACCTGTCGGCATTCCCCAAGGCGGCCCTGGCTGCCCTTCGAGGAAGGCGGAGGATTGCCCTCCCGGCCGCTTGACCCGGATGGAATCAGTGGTAGACTCATCGGGCACGCTACCGCTCCTCCCCGATGGATCGTCAGGAACGGGACGTGGGCTGAGGATCTGCCATGAAATGGATGTTCTACTTCGCGATTCTCCTGGCCCTGTTGATGTTTGTCCGCGGTGTGCTGCGGGCGCTCCTGGCTCCCATGCGGACGCCCTCCAACTTTGAGAATCCCGGACCCTCACGTACCCGCGGATCGACTGTCAAGCAGGGGACCATGGAGAAGGACCCCGTCTGCGGCACCTATGTCGACACCAGCTCCGCCTTGCGGGGCTCCTTCCGCGGTGAAACCAAGTACTTCTGTTCTTCCGATTGTCTCGAAAAGTTTAAGCAAAGCCATTAGGTTTTGGTCGCGGCCTGTGTTGGGCCGGGAATGCGGATGACCGCCATGATTGGACCCGGGATTAGCTCAACGTTCTCGATCCAGGTGCGACGCGGCGCCTTTGAGCCACGCCTCGATGTCGTGGGGGCAAGCCTCACCCAATCGCACGGTGAGACCGAAATCTGCAAATGACTGCCTCAGCCACCCCCCGTCTCCTTTCCGAGATCGTCGTCGTTCGGGCCGTTCTCGATCAAGTAACGCCGAATTCGTTCGATGAACTCCCTCGCACGGCGGCATTCCCGTTGAGCTTCGTCAAAGGAGAAGGAAATCTCGATTCATAGCACCGACACCCCGTCGCGCTCCACCGCGTTCTGGAACGGGTATCCTCTCTCCTTCCTTTGCTGCCACTCATCCTGCGTATAGGCCAGAATAGATGGCACGGCGTAGGAGGTTGCCGCCAACTCGTAGCCGATATGGCGCAAGGTGCGCTTCAGGGCACCGGCCTCGTTCCTGACAATGAGGAGCACATCAAGATCGCTATCCTCGCCCGCGTCTCCCCGCGCCTTCGAGCCGTAGATGAGCATCCGCGCAACCGCTCCAGGTTGTTGCTGCAGGAGCGCCTTCCGGTATTCGTCCAGCCAAGTCTGTTCTTCGGGATGGAGCTTCAACATGGGTTCATACCTCGACATTGTATGCCTGTGACGTGTCGTTGCCGAAGATGTCGATCACCTTGCCCAGGACGCGGTACTTGCCCGGCTTCTCGTAGGTGTGGGGGTCGGAGACCCGCGTGAGCGCGCGCTCCTTGCGCGTGCGGTAGGCCACCCAGCCCTACATGAAGGTATCATTCCGGAAGTCCCAGTCGACAGCCCAGTAGTCGATATAGTCCGACCACTTCTTGACCTTGCTGCGCGCTTCGTCCGGGATGAGTTCGGTATTGGGGATGACGAAATCCTGAAGTGCAACCTGAGCCGTGAGTTTCGTTGACTTGATTGTCGCTTCGAGATAGGCCAGTTCGAAGAAGTGGAACGTCACCCTTGTCGGCGGCCTGCTGCTCCATCACCTCGCAGGGGACCTGCAGGAGAAGAAGTCTCACACCTTTCTTCTTGACGGCCGTGACCATCAAGTCATAACGACCCATCTCCCACTCCCAGCCGAGGATATGTAGTTCCTTCTGTTTCAGGCGGCTGCACTCATCGACCGCTGCGGCTGCTTGTTCGCCTCGCGGGTGGCGCGGCTCTCATTGACGGTCTCGATGACCTGGAAGGGAAGGTTGACGCGCGGCACCTCTTTGAGCGTGCCGTCCTCGTTGTACTTACCGGGCCATACCAACTCGGTTTTCGTGATGTCGATCTTTGGCATCTACTGTTTCTCTTCGGTTTGCCTCAGGAATTCGCGCCCCGCCGGCGTCAGGCGATAACGCTGGTTGCTGCTGCGCGGTTTGTCCGGAATTGTCATTTCGATCAGCCCGGCCTGAAGGGCGGGTGATAGATAGGCTTTGCGAAAGTGGTCCTCGTGCTTCAGACCAAGAGCTTCCTGGAGGTGCTGCCGGGTCATTTCACCCGCTATCACCTGTAGTAGTCGAACTTCCCCGGTAACTTCCCCGGTAACTTCCGTGGTAACGCGAACCGCCGGATACTCCTCTGCCTCCGCTCGAACCGCTGGATTCGGCCGGAAGGTGACGGTGACGAAACCGTTGGCCTCGAATTCAGGCTCGGGGCAACCCTGCGCGCGTGTCTCGTTTCGGATGCGCCGGATACCGGTGCCTGCCTTCTCTATGAAGTCGATGCGGTGGAGCAGGTCGGCGATCAACGGGTTCCGCCGAACACTCTTGCTCCCAAGATCGGCGAGCGACAAGCCCCTGGGCAGGCTGCCCGGGCTCACCACTTCAACGCGGTCGGTGTAGATCTCGACAAAAACGTTGGCTCCGTCAATAAACCAATCGCGGTGCATGACCGCATTGGTGATTGCCTCGCGCAGGGCGTTGATCGGGTACTCCGGGATGTTCTGCCGTTTGAGCCCCTTGATCCGATAGGCGACGCGAGTATTGCGCTCAATGAAACGCAGGGCGTCCTCGATGTCGGCCACGATGCCGCCGTCGAAATCCTTGCGGTCCAGGATGTGGACCTTGTCGGTGCCCCTAGCCAGCAGGCAGGTGACGTAGGCCTCCGGGAAGAAACGACGCACCCTTCGGGCGAAAAAGAGGACACCAGCGTTGCGGAAGAGCAGTGTGCCGCGCGCCCGCTCGGCCGCCTCGATGTTGACCAGCACGTCCTCGACCTGCGGGCGGCCGGTTATGCCGGAATGACTGAGCCAAATGTCGAACTTCTCGTGGTCGAAGTCCTCCGGGTAACTGAAGCGGGGGCAGGGTGACAGATCAAACCGGATCGCGCCTTCGGCCTGGAAGAAGTCGCGGATTTCGGCGCGGCTTAGTACATCGTTTCATAAGTACACTAACGTATATTGATTGATCTTTACCTTCCGGTGTGGCATCGTGTGGCTGGAGGTTCATCGCGATGCCTCGCAGAAGCCCGTACATCATCATGCTGTCGAGAGCCGAGGCCCGGGAGTTGAGACGGCGGGCCGCTCACTATACGTTGCCGTACTTTCAGGTGCAGCGTGCAAAGATGATTCTCCTCGCTGCCGACGGCCTGTCCAATGACGAGATTGCCGGACGCCTGGACACACGCCGCGAAGTCGTGAGCATGTGGCGCAAGCGGTTCTTTGAACAACGCCTCGCCGGTCTGGAGGAGCGATCACGGCCGGGACGCCCCCGGTCTTTTCCCCCCAGAGTTGGTCGTTCAAGTTAAAGCGTTGGCTTGTGAACTGCCGGCCACTCATGGTCTCCCGCTGTCGCGTTGGAGCGTGGCCGACCTTGGAATGCAGGTCCGGCAATCCGGACTCGTCGCCCGGATCAGCGATAGCACGGTCTGGCGTTGGCTCCATGCGGATGCGATCCGCCCTTGGCGCCACCGCTGTTGGATCTTTCCTCGCGATCCGGATTTTGCCGTCAAGGCCGGACGGATACTGGATCTCTACCAACGCATCTGGGACGCGAAAGCGCTCCGCGATGACGAATTCGTGGTCTCGGCCGATGAGAAAACCAGTATGCAGGCCCGGCGACGACGGCATGCCACTGTCCCGACTCAGCCCGGCTCGCCGATGAAGGTCGAACATGAATACACCCGATGTGGCGCCTGGGCCTACTTGGCGGCGCTCGATGTGCATCGGGCCCGCGTCTTCGGTCGTTGTGAGCACCGCAGCGGCAAGGCCCCCTTCGACCGCCTCGTCGAGCAGGTCATGACCTGCCCCCCCTATAACGACGCGCGCCGCGTGTTCTGGATCGTCGACAACGGTTCGTCTCATCGCGGTCTCGCCTCCGTTCAGCGCCTCCAGCAGAAGTATCCGCGCCTGGTCCTGGTCCACGGTCCCGTTCATGCCAGCTGGCTCAACCAAATCGAAATCTACTTCTCTGTCATCCAAAGAAAAGTCCTCACCCCCAATGATTTCCCCACCCTCGACGCACTCGCCCAACGCCTTCTCGACTTTCAATACTACTGGGAGACTATCGCAACGCCCTTCCAGTGGCGCTTCACCCGCCAGGACCTCGCCCGCCTCCTGCAGAAATGCCGCCCCACCCTCAAAACCGCCGCCTAAAATACGTGTGCGCACTTATGAAACGACATACTTAGTTTCTGGGTCGCCGCTCCCTGGCGCCAGAAAAAGCCCTCGCTGCACTGCACTGGCTTGGCGTCGCTATCCCTGATGTGGACTGCGAGCACCCCTCCGACCGGCTCTGTCAGCACCTTGACCGGCGGATCGCAGTTGCGGGCGATGTCCTGAATGCGGGCTCGTAGAGCGTTGGAGTCGTGCACGCCGATCACGGTGCCGTCATCACGCACCCCCAGAAGGATCTTGCCGCCGATGGTGTTGGCCAGAGCCACAAGTTCCCGAGCGAACGACGACGAGAGATTCTCCTTGAACTCGAGGGTCGTCCCTTCCCCCTCCTGGATAAGGATTCTAAGGTCATCGGGTGTCATGCAAACACCTCGGATCTTCTGATGACCCCCTCGCTCCCACAGAGCGTCCGCAGGTCGCACTCTTTGCAGATCGCCGCCTCGGGCGGTGTTGTGACCTCGAACCTTTCCGCCTGAATGCAGCGCACGGTTTCGTCAAAATGCCTGCCAGCTTCTTCCACCCGTTCCGGGTCATAGTGTACTGTCCGATAATTAGGTTGACCAATAAAGTAATGGGCCGTATGCTTGTCTCATGGCCCGACCGGTATCGATCCTCGATATCACCGAAACAGAGCGAACGGAACTCCAGCGGCGCCTCAACTCCCCCACCACGGCCCAGCGAGACAGCCTGCGGGCCGCCATCGTGTTACGGCGCGGAGAAGGCATCACCCAACAGCAGGTGGCCGAACAATTCGGCGTCAGCAAGACCTGCGTGAACAAATGGTCCCAGCGCTTCGAGCGTGAGGGATTGGAGGGTCTGGAGGACCGAAAAGGACGAGGACGACCGGCCTCGATTCCCGCGCACAAGGTGGAGCAAGTGATCACCCGGGCCACCCAGCCCCCCCATCCACGCCAGCGATGGAGTGTGCGCACCATGGCCAAGGCCGTCGGGATTTCACCCGACAGCGTCCACCGCATCTGGCGGGCCAACGACATGAAGCCCCACCGGGTGGAGACCTTCAAGCTTTCCAGCGACCCGCGATTCGAGGAGAAGTTCTGGGATGTCATCGGGTTGTACCTCCATCCGTCTGAGAGAAGCCTGGTGCTTTGCTGTGACGAGAAGAGTCAGTGCCAAGCCCTGGAACGGACCCAACCGGGGTTGCCTCTCGGGATGGGGCGAGTCCGCACCCGAACCCACGACTACAAGCGCCACGGAACCATCACCTTGTTTGCGGCCTTGAACTATCTGGACGGCAAGCTGATTGCCCGAACCGAATCCCGCCACACCCATGTGGAATGGTTACGATTCCTCAAGCAGATCGACCGGGAAACACCCAAACAGCTGGAACTGCACCTGATCATCGACAACTACGGCACGCACAAGCACGAGAAGGTACGGGAGTGGTTGGGGAGGCGTCCCCGATTCCACTTGCACTTCACGCCGACCGGTTCGTCCTGGCTCAACCTGGTGGAACGCTTCTTTGGCGAACTGACGCAGGATGTCCTCCGGGACGGCAGTTTCACCAGCGTTGGGGAGTTGGTGAGCGACATCGAGAGTTACCTGATCGAAAGAAACCGAAATCCCAAGCCCTACCAATGGAAAGCCAAGGGCGTCGACATTCTGAGCAAGATCCAGCGTGCCCGACAGGCCTTGGATGGCCAAAGGGAAAGCAATAGTTAGTATTACTTAATTATCGGACAGTACAATAGGGGAGGCTCATGAGGGCATCTTCCTTGCGCGGCTCCGAAGTCCAAAACAGAAGCAACCGATCGGTGCGATGGACGGACCCAGGGATGGAATAGACACCTACTTGGGGGACTTACGTCAACTCAAGGGTCGCCAAAATTGGCAATTTCGAAATTGGCCGGAACCACACCCCAATACCACGGCCGGGGGCTGTGCGACTCAGGTTAGCCCTTGAAATACTCCGGACTCCGATAGACGATCTTCCCCGCCACGATGGTGGCGGCCACGCGTCCTTTGAGGGCTGTTCCGTGGAAGGGAGAATTGCGGCTTTTGGATCTGGTTTGGCCGAGGTCGTAAACCCATTCAGCTTCCGTGTCGAAGAGGGTCAAGTCGGCCGCGGCCCCTGCCTTCAAATGGCCCAGCGGCTGGTTGATCAGTTGGGCGGGTTGGGTGCTCATGAGTTCCACCACCCGTTTGAGACTGATGAGACCGGGATGGTAGAGGCGGGTCAGGACCAGACCGAGAGCGGTCTCAAGACCGATGATTCCAAAGGGGGCCTGGTCGAATTCCAGCATCTTTTCATTGGGATTGTGCGGGGCGTGGTCGGTGACGATGCAATCCACCGTGCCGTCAACCACGGCTTCCAGCAAGGCCTCGATATCGTCCTCGGTTCGCAGGGGAGGACTCATCTTGGCGTTGGTGTCGTAGTCACAACAGGCCGCATCGCTGAGGGTGAAATGGTGGGGGCAGACTTCGCAGGTGACATGGATGCCCTTCCCTTTGCCTTGCCTCACCAAATCAGCCGCTCCACGGGTGGACAGATGGGCAATGTGGATGTGAGCGCCGGTCAGCTCGGCCAGCATGATGTCTCGAGCCGCCATGGCGTCTTCGGCCGTGCGGCTCATCCCCTTCAAACCCAGGAGCGTGGAATTATATCCCTCGTTCATGCAGCCGTGAGCTGAGAGGTTGAGATCTTCGCAGTGTTCGATGACGGGGATCTTGAAGGGCAGAGAATACTCCAGCGCCCGACGCATGAGTTGCCCGTCCATCACGCCTTTGCCGTCGTCGCTGATGCCGACGGCTCCCGCGTTGACCATTTCTCCCATTTCGGCCAGACGTTCCCCGGCGCTGCCCGCACTGATGGCGCCGATGGGAAACACCCGAGTCAAGGCTCGCCGCTCGGCTTCCGTGAGGATGAAGCTGGTGACCGCAGGATTGTCGTTGACGGGATTGGTGTTGGGCATGCAGCAGATGGAGGTGAAACCGCCGGCCGCGGCCGCCTCGGAGCCGGATTGGATGGTTTCTTCGTCCTCCCTGCCGGGCTCCCTCAGGTGCACGTGGATATCGATCAACCCCGGGGCCACGATCAGCCCGGCAGCATCCAGGACCGGGCTTCCGGGGGCCTGCAGGCCGGTGGCAATACGGCTGACCTTGCCGTCCTCCAGCAGGACATCGCTGATCCGGTCCAACTCCTGTGCCGGATCGACAACTCTTCCGTTTTTAACCAGCAGGGATGCCAATCGAGACTCCTCTGTCCATTTCATTCACGAAGGCTCACGCCTCCAGGCTCGGGGCCGGTTGGTCCCTTCCTCCGATGACCAGGTAGAGAACGGCCATTCGAATGGCGACACCGCCGGCCACCTGTCCCAGGATTACCGAAAAAGGCCCGTCAGCCACCTCCGACGCAATTTCAACGCCGCGATTGATGGGGCCGGGATGCATGATGATGGCGTCGGGCTTGGCCGACCTCATGCGCCTGGCGGTAAGCCCATAGTAGCGGAAGTATTCCCGAACGGAGGGGAAAAAGGCTTCCCGCTGGCGCTCCATCTGAATGCGCAGCATCATCACCACGTCGGCCCCCTCCAGGGCTTCGTCCATTCGATCGGTCACCGCCAGCGAGCCCTCCTCGGGGCACACCCGGTCAAAGCCTACCGGAAGCAGGGTGGGCGGCCCGCAGACCGTCACCCGGGCACCCATCTTCCCCAGCAACAGACAATTGGAACGAGCCACCCGGCTGTGGGCGATGTCGCCGATGATGGCGACTCGCAATCCCTTCAAGGTGGGCTTGTGGTCCAGAATGGTGAACGCATCCAGCAGTGCCTGGGTGGGATGCTCATGAGCTCCGTCACCGGCGTTGACGATGCAGGCCGTGCAGCTTTTGGCCAGTTGATGAGGGGCCCCGGCCGACGCATGTCGAATCACGATGACGTCGGGAGCCATGGCCTCCAGATTTCTGGCCGTATCGACGAGAGTCTCCCCTTTCACGATACTGCTGGAGGAGGTGGCGATATTGATGGCATCGGCACTGAGACGCTTGGCGGCGATCTCGAAAGAGGTACGCGTCCGGGTCGAGGCCTCGAAGAAAAGATTGATGACGGTCTTCCCACGAAGAGTGGGCACTTTCTTGATGGGACGGGTTGAGATCTCTCGAAGAGACTTGGCCGTCTCCAGGATCAATCGAATCTGATCCACCGATAGCGGCTCAATGCCCAGCAGGTGTTTGGCATTGAATGACACCAAGCCTCCCCGGGAGGTCGATGGGGTGGACGCGCCGGACTGTGGGGCAATGGCTTCAGGACTCATGAAGCGGGTTCAACCAGCAGAACTCCTTCTCGATGATCGACCTCGTTCAGCCGAACCTCCACCATTTCCAGCGGTTCGGTCTCGACTGTCTTGCCCACGAAGTGAGCCTGTATGGGCAGCTCTCGATGACCCCGATCGATCAGGACACAAAGTTGAATGGCCTTGGGGCGGCCGTAATCCACCAGGGCGTCCATGGCGGCCCGCACGGTGCGCCCCGTGAACAGAACATCGTCGACCAGGACCACGATCTTCTGGCTCATCGGGAAATGGATTTCGCTGCTCTGGACGATCGGCTGGGTGGCTACCGTGGACAAATCATCTCGATAGAGGTTGATATCCAGGTGACCGACGGGAACTCTGACGGCCTGCATTTTCCACAGAGCCGTGGCCAGACGCTCCGCCAGCGGCACACCGCGGCGGCGGATCCCAACCAGTGCCAATCCATGCTGACCCCGATTGTGGTCCAGGATCTCCCGTGCCAGCCGGCTGATGGTGCGCACGATTTGATCGGAACTCATAAGCTGTGATTTTTCAATGGGTTCCATTAGACTTGTCAACATTTGGCCGGCTGCCGCTCCCTGCAAAACCGCTCGAATATTACCATACCCGGCGTTGGTCCGACAGCTCTTGAGTCCGATTAAAGCATTTATTAAATTATACTTATTCGGTCCTGTCCACGACGGCGTCGAGGCGGCCACGCTCGAACTCGCGCTCTCCCACCACCTCCCTGGCTGCACCGATCAAGCACACCTGATGCTGCTGTGAACCCCAACCGACACTCACAAGCCAACGCTGCTTCATTGGGCACCTCCTCGCTTCCCCTGGATCCAACGGGCGTGCCAACGTTGCCTGCCGGTCCCTGTTCCGGCACTCTTCCGCGAAGACTACCCACAGGGCATCCATCGATGGCTGAACCGCCGAGGCACAAGTCCCATCGAAGTGTTCCAAGACACAACGTCGCTCCCGTCTGAATCAGTCCCTGCGGGAAGGCTGGCGGGCCGGTGTGGACCGGGATCGATCAGGACGTGGTCTGCTTCCCGAAGGCCCGACCGGCTTTGATGTCAGCGATCCGGTAGATTCTCGGCATGACCTGCCCCACAACCAGGGAGTCACGAAGGCCCGGATGGGCGAGAGGCTCCATTTATGTTCGTGTGGACCTCGATCATGCAAGCAGTCTGCCTCCTTCAAAGATTGCAACGTAATGTCCTTTAGGTTCCTCCCTTCTCCTTTCCCCATCCCCTGATCGACCGCCCTTCGCCCCCCCCTCCCGTCGTCCCGACAAACCCCGCCATAACGCCTGACCCGTGGCGTTTCCTCCGGATCGATCTACGCAGACTTGACTCCAGTCACGGGGAGGCGCAAGTTCGCGGCGAAGAGCGTTCTGAGGAAAGTTCGGCGAGAATCAGGATAGATCGCCGGAAAAAAGAGTCCCGCATCGACCCTGTGCTGCATCTTGTCGGGGTCCGACGACCGCAGCACCCGGTTTCCCCCTTTCTCTTCTTTCGTGGTTTTGTCTCGGTTCCGACCGCCGAGGGAGGACGCCTGCGGGCCTGCCTGTCGAGGGCCTGGAGAGCGGCTCTGTCGTCCCCCGCTGAAGGCTTCACCTTTTCCAGCCATCACCGCACCGGGATTTCGGCGCACCCCTGCCGGATTTCAAGCCAAAGGCGGGGAAATAAAATTTTTTTGCCGAAACCGTTCGGTTTCCGTTTCTCAGCCGTCTTGGATAGGCAAAAGGGGAAATTTCCCTATCACCAGGCGGAATGCCGGGGGGGGGACATTCTCCCGCCCCTGTTCGGCCGCTACCGCCGGCGGTTCAAACGCAGCGAGGCGCCATCTTGACGCTGGTGTTCAACCCCAAGGGGCGCAGGGCGAGGATCCGGGGCCTGGAAGCGGGCGGCGGTTCCGGCGTGTGAGCCCCATGGATTGGACAGAGGAGACAGATCGATGAAGACGGAAAAGCGACTCTTTCATTGTCTTTTGTGGAGCCTGACCGGGTGGATCGGGACGGCGGCATTGCTGGCGGCGGGGGCGGTGGAGCCCCCGCCGCCCCGCCGGCCGGTGGGAGCGGGCCGGCGATGACCGTGCTGGAGCCGGATGAGGGACCGGTGGGGACGGAGGTGGTGATCCGTGGAGAGAACTTCGGTTCCTCGATCGGTTCGACGCAGGGGACCAGCGGCGTGAGCTTTGGCGGGGTGTGGGCGGAGCCGACATTGTGGAGCGAGGCCGAGATCCAGGCGGCGGTGCCCGAGGGGGTCGCGAGCGGTCTGGTGGCGGTGGCGGTGGGCGGGCGAGCAACGGAGTCGAGTTCACGGTGACGGCGGGCGGCAAGGGGACGGCGGGGGCGGTGGCGACGACGGTGTCGGCCTCAACGTCCGAGGAGGAGGAGAACAGCGGGCCGGCGATCACCAGCCTGTCTCCCGAGGAGGGGGCGGTGGGGACGTCGGTGACGGTGACGGGCACGGGGTTCGGGGCAGCGCAGGGGAACAGCACGGTGAGCTTCGACGGCGTGCAGGGAGTGCCGAGGTTCTGGAGCGAGACCGATATCCGGGTGCCGGTGCCGGCGGGGGCGGCGACCGGCCCGGTGACGGTGACGGTGGGTGGACAGCAGAGCAACGGGGTCGAGTTCCGCCTGCCCCGGCCGCTGACGATCTCCGTCGACACCAACCTGTATGAGGGGGACCCGGTCAAGCAAGCGAAGGTGAGTGTGCCGGCCGGAGAGGAGCCGACCACCAACACGCCGGTCACTTTCACCTTCGGGGGACGGCCACCCCCGAGGACGACTACGAGATGGCGGCGACGGTGACGCTGGAGGCCGGCAAGAGGTCGGTGGAGACGACGCTCGAGGTGGTCGACGATGAGCCCTTCGAGGTTCCGGAGACGCTCACTCTAGAGGCTGCGGCCGCTGGCTACAATTCGAGCTCCGTGGTGACGATAGTGATCTACGACGACAATTATACGCCGCTGACCCTTACCGCCGACCCCTTGAGCGTGGCGGAGCCGTGGGGGAGGTCGACGGTGACGGTGAGCGTGCCTGAGGGGAAGGAGCCGGCCACCGACACGGTGGTCAGTATTTTCGCATTCCCATCAAGCACGGCCACCAAGGAGATCCACTACACGCTGGAGACGGAATTGACGATCCTGGGCCGCCACCGCTCGGCGGAGACAACGCTCCAGGTGACCGACGATGCGGTCGACGAGGGGAAGGAGAGGACCAAATTGATTGCCCACGGGGACGCCAGCAGCGGCTTGGGTCAAAGCTCCCCTCTCGGGATCCCGCTCATCGACGACGACACGGCCGGCGTGACGGTGACTCCCGCCAGCCTGAGCCTGACCGAAGGCGGGACGACGGGCACCTACCAGGTGAGGCTGGACTCGGAGCCGACGCACAGGGTCCTGGTCACGATCGACAGCGACAACCCGGACCTGCAGGTGACCCCGGCCGCGGTGCGCTTCGCCCCAGGCAACTGGAGCATACCCCAGGCGGTGACGGTGGAGGTGGCCCACGACGACGGCTACGACGACGAGAGCGGGACCCTGACGCATGAGGCCACCGGCGGAGACCCGGACTATGAGGGGATTGCCATTGACGACGTCACGGTGACGGTGGACGACGAGCTACCGCCGCTGACGCTCACCGCCGCTACGACCAGTGTGTCTGAGCCGGACGGGACGACGACCCTGACGGTGAGCGTGCCGGAGGGAGGGGCGCCGGACGCGGACACGACGATCGGCATCTGGGACCTTGGATACGCCCGGCAGGGGAAAGACTTCACGGTGGGGACGCTGACGATCGAGAAGGGGGATCTGTCGGATACGGCGACGCTCCAGGTGATCGACGACACGGTCTATGAGGGCACCGAGGTGATCTGGCTCCAGGCCGCCAAGGAGGGCTACAAGATCAGCCCCGTGCTGAAGATCCCGCTGGAGGACAACGAGCGGAACCAGGCGCCGGTCGTGAGTCCGCCACTACCCGACCTCACGACCAACGTGGGTGCGGCGAGCACGGTCAGCCTCTCCTCCCACTTCAGCGATCCCGAAGGGCACGACCTGGTCTATACGGCCAACTCCTCGGAACCGAGCAAGGTGACGGTGTCGGTAACCAATTACCCGAACAGTAACCGGGGAACCTTGACGCTCACCGGGAAGGCGATCGGGAGCTCGACCATCACCGTCACGGCCAGTGACGGGAGCCTGTCGACCACCAAGACCCTCACTGCAAGGGTCGACAACCGGGCGCCGGTCTGCAGCTTCTCCACCCAGACGATCGACGTGAACACCTCGACGGATCTGGGTGTCAATGCCCACTGCACGGATGCCGACGGGCATTCCATGACCTTCACCTCGGCCAGCTCGGCAGACACGAGCATTGCGACCGTATCGAGACGCAATTCCAACGCCACCGTGCGGATTCACGGCGTCGCGGTCGGGAGCACGGAAGTGACGGTGACGGTCAGCGATGGGCACGGTGGGTCGACCACGAAGACGTTTGACGTAAACGTGGTGCAGCCGAACCGGGCGCCGGTGATCAGCCGCATCTCACCGAACCTGGGCCAGACGGACACGCGGGCGACGATTTACGGAGCGAACTTCGGGACTGACGAGGGATCGGTCAGCTTCGGAGGGAGCTCGGCGGACATCAACAGCTGGAACGACACGTGGATCTCGGTGTTGGTTCCCCTCCATCTTTCTGTGGGGACGGTGTCGGTGAGCGTGACGACGGCGCACAGTGCGGGCAGCAAGACGAGCAACAGCGTGAGCTTCCGGGTCACGGGGAGTCCGTTGCGGAGCGACGAGGAGGAGGAATGCGAGGACGAGAAGGACTGTGCGGAAGATGAAGGGGAAGGAGAGGAGAAAGGCGAAGAGGCAGGGGAGGAGGAATCCGGGGACAGCGGAGAGACGGAAGAGGATCCCTCTGGAGGGTAGGCTGAAGGAGGTTCCACCGATTCCGGCGGCGGCTGCAGAGGGGCGGCCCATGGCCGAGGGGTTGCTGCGAGACCGGTCGAGGCTTTGTTCGTGAAGGAGCGCCTCCATCTGGGCCGCCGCCCGTGAACCGATTCTGCACGCCGGCTCCCGCCGCACTCCCGCCTCCCGACAGCCGTCGGGAGGCTCTCCCCGGCTTGGTGCGGGCAGCAGCGTCTACCGCCGGACGGGCAGGCGGGCCCCTCCGTCGTTGACGCCGCCGTAGGCCAGGAAAGGGTTGTTGCCGGAAACCCCCGGATGCGGACATGGCCCTGGGTCGTTCCCGGAGCGGAGGTGCCCGGGATGCCGTTCACCTGGTACCAGCACCGGGCCGGCACCGCGCCGTACTGCCCGCTGCACCCGTCAGGTGAGCCCGTCCGGGCACCGATCACGATCCTGCTCATGTCACCGCTCTCTGCCGTTGCAAACACTGTCCCCCCTTGGCGGTGCGGATCCCCTCTACCCCCTGCCAGCATGGGCCGTGTAGGTGTAGTCGCGTTCGACTTCCCTGGTCTCCGGTGGGTCAGGGTCAGCTCCGAGGTAAGTAACGCATTATTCAGGATGACGGGGACGAAAGTAAGTCTGCTGGGTTGTCGACGGCATCACATCCACCACGATGGCGATGGGTAGGTAGGTAATTCTTCCCTGCCCGTCTGTCGCCGTATCGTCCAGATCCTGCACGCTTGCTGGCCCGAACGTGAGCTTGAGCGGCGGCGGATTGCCGCCCTCCAGGCCGATCTTCAGATAGCGACTTGTTTGGAAGCCCGCGGCGCTGGCTCCAAATTGATCCACTCCGAACCCTCGTAGTCGGCGTCATCGCTCCCGGCCCGGCGTCTGCCTCACCGGCTCGCACCCCTGAGGTAACTGTGACGGATCGATTTGCATGATCTCTTGCCTCCCCGGTCCGGCCGGACGAATGCGATAGGTGGCACCTGGGATGCGGACCGTGCCCGCGACCACGCTCCCGTTGACCACCAAGTCCACCCTCCCCCCAACCACGCCCGCCAGCCGGCCCGAGAGCGCAAAACCACCGGAGTAGGTTGGCGTTCGCCGCTGGATGATCCCCAGCAGCACCACGTCTTCGAACAGGTTCAGCCTCAGGGTTGTGCTCCCATCCCCTGGCACGCGGGCCAGCCTCTCGACGTCGACGCTGACCTTGCGGCGCCGCAGGATCGCTCGCTCGAGCGCACCGCCTGCCTGCCGCGAAGCGGCCCGTCGCCCATTCGGTGCGGCGGCACGGAAGAGACCATCACCCGGAACCAGCGCTGTGGCCACGCCGGTCCTGACCATAGGCCGAACTTGTGAGACGGTAGTCGGCATCGTCAGCCGGTTTCCGGAAACCCGTGGTCGGAAGCCCGCTACTGAATGGCGCGTGAGGTTGAGCGTGCGTACCGCATCGGCCGGACCGTTCACGGCCGTCGTCCGCTCGTCTCCGGGCACGCCCAGCGGGTCGCCCAGGTAGGTCTGGTTCGCATTCGAGAAACTCATAATTGCATCGCAACCAATGCGCGCATCGTTACATTGATTTGGGTAAGCCATGATTGTCATCCATCGAGCCGACTCGGGCGCGCCAGCCGCGAAAGCCTGTTGATTCACGTAGCCGTAGCTATAGGGAAGCAGGCCTTCGCCGCCGTCTACATACCGGTCGTGATGAAGTCCCATATTGTGCCCGAGCTCGTGTGCAAACGTCATGGAACCGCCCTTCGCCCAGGTGAGGGCGAAAGCTCCGGGGAGACGCGCCGTGCCCAAAACATTTCCTACACCGACGATGAAGTGGACGAGGTCTGCTCCGACCCGGTCGCGAATGGCGTGGACCTCGTCCATGTAGCCGTCCGATGGGTCGGCTAACCGGCCTAAATCCCAGCCTGAACTTCCCGACTCGGCATACTCGACCTCTTTGGTGGCCACCAGGACGAGACGCTGATTGACGCCGCTATCCAGGTAGGTTTGATTGGTCTCGGCGATCATCAGGTCTATTACGGCCTCGATCTCCTCGATCCCGCCAACGAGCCTGCGCGCCGCCGGCGTATAGACGACCAGGATGTCGATCGGCGATATCGCAGGGGCGGGTTGACCGCAGTTCAATCCCGAAGAGACAAACTCGATCCTTGCCAACCACTGCTGCAGCTCTCCATCCTGGGAAACACAGACCGAGGTCGCCATCAAGTCCAGAGTCGATAGTGGCAGCTGTTGCAACTCCTGGGGGAGGACCCCGGTCAAGGCCGGATTGAAACCGAGATATAGCCCACGTAGATTGGTGAGTTGGGTCAATTCAGGTGGAATCACCCCGCTCAGCTCATTCCCCCCGAGACCCAGCAAACGGAGGTGGGTCAGCCCGCCCAGCTCCGGCGGAATCGCTCCGCTCAGTTGGTTGAAGTCGAGAAACATCCATAGGAGTCGAGTCAGGCCGCCGAGTTCCAGCGGGATCGCTCCGCTCAGCCGATTACTCCGGAGATCCAACCCTAGGAGTTGAGTCAGGCTGCCCAGTTCCGGTGGTATTCTCCCGCTCAGCTGGTTGACCCCCAGATGCAACCCTAGCGCAACTTTACCGCCTTCGGATCGGAGAGAGCGGTAAATCACGCTAAGCCACTAGCGGTTTCGTCTCTGTAAAACATTGTTCCATAAAGGGTTAAGCCTTCCTGTCCGGTGGATTCGCCGGCAGGATCCGCTCCGGTTTTTGTATGACCTAACATTTGTTGGCCGTCAGTTGACCCGTGATCTCTTTCTTATGTCATTTATAAATAATGCAATACTGTTTGAATCCGATCTCCATCCCATGCTATCGTATGCCCTAACTTATGGCCAGCCTCGTCAAAAAGATCATCCGTGGCAACGCCTACTATTACGCCCGCGAGTCCCAACGGGTCAACGGCAAGCCCAAAATCGTCCGCCAAGTCTACCTCGGCCGCGCCGACGACATCGTCGCCAAACTCCAACAGGCCGCCTCCGCCCCCAAGCCCCAAGCCACCGTCCGTGACTTCGGCGCCGTCGCCGCCCTCGTCGACCTCGCCCGCCGCTTGCGCCTCGCCGAGATCATCGACCGCCACCTCCCCAAACGCGGCCCCGGCCCCTCGGTCGGCACCTACCTGCTGGTCGCCGTCCTCAACCGCTGCCTCGACCCTTGCTCCAAGTCCGCCCTCGCCCCCTGGTTCCAGCGCACCGTCCTGGACCGACTCCTCCCCATCCAACCCTCCCAGCTGTCCAGCCAACGCTTCTGGGACAACATGGACCGTGTCTCCCCAGACGCTATCCAAGCCATTGAACGCGATCTGGTCGCCGCCATGGTCCGCGACTTCCGGGTCGACCTGCGCCACCTGCTGTTCGACGCCACCAACTTCTTCACCTTCATCGACACCTTCAACGACCAATCCACCCTCGCCCAGCGCGGCCACAGCAAGGAGGGCCGCGCCTCCCTGCGCATCGTCGGCCTGGCCCTGCTGGTCTCCGCCGACTCCCACCTGCCCCTGCTGCACGCCACCTATCCCGGCAACCGTCCCGACGCCCCCACCTTTCAGGATCTCTGCAGCCGGCTCACCGAGCGCTGCCGCGCCATCACCGACTCGCTCCAATCCATCACCCTGGTCTTCGACAAGGGCAACAACTCCAAGGCCAATCTCGCCGCCGTCGAGGCCAGCCCCTTCCACTTCATCGGCTCGCTGGTCCCCACCCACTACCCCGATCTGCTCGCCACCCCTCCCCACCAACTGCGCGACCTCGCCCCCGACGGCCTGCCCGGCGTCCGCGCCCGGCGTGCCACCCGCACGATCTACGGCACCGAACGCACCGTCCTCGTCACCTACAACCAGAACCTCTACGCGGCCCAGACCGAAACCTTGCGGCGTTTGATCGCCAAGCGCAACCGACACTTGTCCGATCTGGCCGCACAACTCAGGCGTTGGCGCGACGGAAAGGTCTCAGGCGGCCGCCCTCCCAGCCTCCAGGGCGTGACCCGGAAAGTCAACGGCTGGCTGCGCGCTCGCCACATGCGCGACCTCTTCTCGGTCCAGATCGGAGAGGAGGACGACCTTCCTACGCTCGCCTACGACTTCAACCAGGCGGCTTGGCAGGACCTGCAGGCGACCCTGCTCGGCAAGACGCTCCTGTTCACCGACAACCACCACTGGAGCGACGCCGACATCGTGCGCGGCTATCGCGCCCAGCACCACATCGAAGGCGCCTTCCGCCAGATGAAGCGGCCTCACCGCATCGCCCTGCGCCCCCAGTACCACTGGACCGATCAGAAGATCGAGGTCCACGTGTTCTGCTGCGTGCTGGCGCTGTTGCTGACCAGTTTGCTGCAGCGCGACCTGCGCCGCCATGGCCTGCCACGCTCGCTCGACTCCCTGTTCGAGCAACTCGGCGAAATCCGCGAGGTCGGACTGCTCCATCCTCCCCACGGCAGTCATGGCAAGCCCCGTCTGCAGAGAGTTGTCTCGACCCTGAGCAAGGACCAACGCGCCCTCTACGAGGCTCTTGATCTGAAACGCTATATGGATAGTTAGGTCATACAAAAATCGGTCGTAAACCACTGGGGAATATAGTACTTTGAAAAATAGGCGGTAAACTTGCGCTAGGAGTTGAGTCAGGCTGCCCAGTTCCGGTGGTATTCTCCCGCTCAGCTGGTTATACCCCAGACGCAAATCTTGGAGATGGATCAGCCTGGTCAGTTCCAGCGGGATCGTCCCGCTCAGTTGGTTGAATCCCAGATTCAACTCTTGGAGGTGGGTCAGGCCGCCCAGTTCCGGCGGGATCTCGCCGCTCAGCTGGTTACTCCCCAGATCCAACTCTTGGAGGTGGGTCAGCCTGGTCAGTTCCAGCGGGATCGTCCCGCTCAAGTGGTTGCGCCCAAGATCCAGCGCTTGGAGTTGAGTCAGGCCGCCCAGTTCCGGCGGGATCTCGCCGCTCAGCTGGTTACTCCCCAGATCCAACTCTTGGAGGTGGGTCAGGCCGCCCAGTTCCGGCGGGATCTCGCCGCTTAGTTGGTTGATTCCCAGATGCAACTCTTGGAGGTGGGTCAGCCTGGTCAGTTCCGGCGGGATCGTTCCGCTCAAGTGGTTGCGCCCAAGATCCAGCGCTTGGAGTTGAGTCAGGCCGCCCAGTTCCGGCGGGATCTCGCCGCTCAGCTGGTTACTCCCCAGATCCAACTCTTGGAGGTGGGTCAGCCTGGTCAGTTCCAGCGGGATCGTTCCGCTCAAGTGGTTGCGCCCAAGATCCAGCGCTTGGAGTTGAGTCAGGCCGCCCAGTTCCGGCGGGAGTCTCCCGTTCAGTTGGTTGGCCCCAAGATTCAGCGCTTGGAGACGTGCCAGTTGGCCCAGTGAGAGTGGGATCGTCCCGCTCAGCCCGTTGTCAGACAGAGACAGGCTCCTGACGTGACCGTTCTCATCCGTGGTGACCCCGTGCCACTCAGAGAGCGGGGCCTCGCTCAGCCAGTGCGTGCGGTCGCTCCACTGTGCCCCTCCGGTGGCATGATAAAGCGCCTCCAGCACCTCCCGGTCCGTTACTGCCGCGGACCCCGGATCGCGGATCGTTACCGTGGCGGTGTCCGGATCGCCGGCGGTGACTCCGGACGGCAGTGGCCTCCGGAAGCCGAGCACGACCGTCTCGCCGGGGTCGAAGGGGTCATCCTTGACGGCTGTGACCACGAAGACCGCCTCGTTCAGGGGTGCCATGACGGTGACGCGCTCCGGCACCCCGTAATAGTCCGAGGCGGTCGCCCCGCCGCCCGGCGTGGCTGTCAGAGCGACCGCCACAGACCGGACCGGATCCCCGGTCTGATCGATCAGGCGCACCGACACCGTGGCGGTTTCTCCCTCTTTCACCTCATAGCTCGAGGCCGAGAACAGGACCCGCCTGGTCCCATCGCAGACGAGTCCCGAGGAAAAGAATCCGGGAATCGTGTCCAGCCATGCCCGAAAGGCGGCATCGGCCAGCACGCATACGTCGGTTTCCCTGATGTCAAGCAACGTGAGCTCCGACAGTTGCTGTAGATGCTTCGGGATCGCTCCGCTTAGCTGGTTACCCTTGAGAGATAGCCGTTGGAGTTGGATCAGCGCGCCCAACTCTGGCGGGATCCCTCCACTCAGCTCGTTGCCCCTGAGATTAAGCACTTGGAGTTGGGTCAGCGCGCCCAGCTCCGGCGGGATCACACCACTCAGCTCGGTGCCCCTGAGATTAAGCACTTGGAGTTGGGTCAGCGCGCCCAGCTCCGGCGGGATCCCTCCACTCAGCTGGTTGCTCCCGAGTTCTAGCGTCGTGACCCGTCCGCTCCCATCGGTGGTGACCCCGTACCACGCCGACAGCGGCGCGGCGCTCAACCAGCGGGTGCGGTTTGTCCACCCTGGCCCCCCGGTGGCGTAATAGAGCACTTCAAGCACCTCCCGGTCCGTCATCTCCCCGGCCCCCGGATCGTGGATCGCTTCCCTAGCCGGCAGGTAGGCTCCGTCGCCGCTGCGCTCGCCCGGCTCCCCTCCGTCGTTGACGACTCCGTAGGCCAGGAAGGGGTTGTTGCCGAAGATCTTGCGGATCCGCACATAGCCCTGGGTAGAGCTCGGAGCGTATTTCCCCAGAATCCCGTTGATCTGACGCCAACCCCGGGCCGCAACCGTCAGGCCGGTCACGGTGTTGGCCAACATTCCGGTCGTCCCATCGTAGATGTCCAGTTGAAAGACACTGGGGCTGGGATCGACTTCTCCGGTGTTGACCAGGGCCAGGTTGCTTCGGTTCTCCGTATCCTGCTGCAGGCCGTCGACCCAGACGCTCTTGGTGAATCTCTGGCCGTCCGGCACTGCTTTGTAGAACACGCCGTACTGCCCGTTGCGGCCGTCGGAGGCGCTGGTGCGGGCCCCGATCACGATCCCGCTCATGTCGCCGCCCGTCACGCTGGCGAACAGGGCCCCGGCCAGCCCGCCCCTCGTCGCACCCATGCCTGCGACACCTTTTTGTCGCAATTCGGTGTGGAGGATGTCGGGAATGACCCGCTGTTGGCCGGCTTCGATCGTCATCCTGAAGCGGGCCGTCTGATCGGGAGTCTGAATTCCATCGGCCACGAAGCGGAAAAGGAGGGTTTTGGCCTCCTCGGAGAAGTTGGTCACCATCAGTTCGCTGGTGAAGGTTCCCATTTCCACCACTACCGGCAGGGTTTGTCCCCTGGCCCCCATCAACGAACTGGCCGTGACCGGAAAGACGAAGGAACCGTCCGAGTTGAAATTGTCATTGATGACGCCGTAGGCATAGAAGGGCGCGGTCCCGTTCACCCGATCCACCCTGACATAGCCGTTGTCGACACCGGCCTCCTTCAGGATACCGTTGTACTGATAGAACCCCCCAGGAGGCAGCGTCACGTCCTCGAGGACCTGGGGAGTCAAGTCGCTCGGCTCTCCGGAGAACACCGTGGTCCGCAAGGTAATGGTCTCCTGCTCCTCCGTCCCCATGTTCTGAAAGGCTACGTTGGAGCGGTCCTGGGTGTTCTGCCGCAACCCGCACAGATAGACCGCTTCGGCGAATCCGGCAGAGGCGGCAATGCCCGGATAGGCCAAGCCTGCCCGGCCCTCGGGCACCGAGGTGGTGGTACGCACCGACACGCCGAACTCGGAAGAGCCCGAGACCTCCACCCGAAGGGTGCCGAGGCGATGGCCCGAGGAGGGAATGGGAAGGCCCAGGTCGATGAGGTAGCCGATGGCGTCGGGTTTGATTCTCTGCTGCCCGGGGGCCAGCCTGTCGGTGGCCGTTCCGCTTCCCCCGCCGCGGTGGGCCGTGTAGGTGTAGTGGAGAATGGCCTCCTCCCCGCCCCGGTTGGTCAGAGTCATCTCCGAGGTAAAGAAGGAATCGTTCTGTCCGGATGCGGTCAGGAGGACCGGGACGAAGATGGGCGAAGACGTACCTGGATTAGTAGAAGCCGCTGGGAAGGACCCGGTCAGTTGATTGTTGGGGAGGGACTCCAGCGTTTCATGGCCCCCCGGTCCGCTGCCGTGCGCAGGAGCGTGGCCTGCCAGGACGCACAGGAGTGCGGCCGCCAGCCAAGGCGTCGCCCGGTCGGTTCCGCTCCGCCGTCCTTTCTTCATGGAATCCTCCTGACTTGCCGGCCTTGGCTGCCGCCACCCCCGACCTATTCCCAATAATGCTCAATGTTCTTAAAGACGGTTGAGGACCGGAAACCGAACGGTCAAAAAAATTGTGTTGCCAGCTTTGGGTTGAAACCTGCCAGGACTGGGCAGAGAAGGCTTGCACGGAACTGCCTCTCCACAATATTTCGCGTCACATGTCGCCTCCTCCGGTCCTAGATCCGGGGGGGATGGGGTTGGCGTGGCCGGCCAGGTACGGCACGCCCTCCAGCGGCACGGCGTAGGAAAGCAGGTCGGTGACGATCAGGACGCGGAAGCTGTGGGGGGGGGGCCAGTGGGGTCTTCGCGAGCGCTCACAGAGTCCCTCGGCTCCGTCGATCCGATAACGTTCAATCCACTTGTCACCAGTGGGCCGGCTGATTCCGTAGTGTCTGCAGAGGGCTTTCTTGGTGTAGAGACCCCTGAGGTGGTCGGCGATAAACTGTATGCGTTGGTCCATGGTAGACGTCTCTTTCCAGGGCATCGGCTCATCCTCCTCGGCCCATACCCTATCAACGTGTAAACCATGTTCCCGGTTTATTATGTATAAGGATGAGCCTTTTGCAAAATTCGCCAGTAGGTGGGATTTATTGCCGGGAAGGGTTGTGATCCCTGGGAGCGCGGGCGTCCCGCCCGCACAAGACTTGGCAGGGTCGTGGCGATTGGCTTCACAGGGTTGGTCGGTTCACCTGCCGACTGGCGCCGGGGCAGCGCCTTTACAAGAATGCGGGCGGGACGCCCGCGCTCCCAGGGGGAAACCCATGGCTGGCCAAGTGCAGATCCGAATTTTGCAAAAGGCTCGGATGTTACCGGTTTGTACCAGAAGCCCACTCTCCCTTGAGGGAGAGTCGACAAGGGCGAAGCCCGCAGTCGAGCCGGTGGGGGGCAAACGCGGCGTCCCGTGGGTGACTATCAGCGGCACTGGCAGCGACGCTCTGGCGGCGCCGACATAGCACCCGCTCCCCAAAAACGCTAAACAGGTGCCGTGCCCAGCGCTAAGTTCTGGCGCGGCTGCGCCGCTCTATGTGAAAATTCCGGTGCCATTTTCACTCCCCGCGGTGCGAGATGCCGGTTAAGATCACAATCACTTCTCAATGAGCGGACTCACCGGAGACATGCGGCCCGAAGACCTGCTGCTGGCGCCTGAACTTTCCTCGGAGGAGGTGACGGAATTCCTCGCCCGATATGGATTCGCGGACCCCGCGGCCGCCGACCGCAACCTGCAACTGATGGCGGAGGATGTCACTACCCGGCTGGCGCTGGCACGAATGGTGGGCAAGTTGCTGGAGGTGGCCCGGGAAACACCCGACCCTGACGGAGCCCTCAACCAATTCGAACGGCTGCTGGGGGTGGTCAGCCACCCCGTAAACTTCCTGGGCTTCCTGGGTGAAACCGCCGAGGCACTGGAGGCCGTGCTTCTGATCTGCGGCTCCTCCAGCTACGCCTCTGAAATACTCATTCGCGACCCGGAAACCTTTTACTGGCTGCTGGGCGAACTGGGCGCGCCCTGGCCCAAGTCCCTGGACTCCTATTGCAGGCAAGCCCGCCAGGCCGTCGCCAGGGGCCGGGGCGACGAGGGTGAATTGAGGGCTCTGGGCCGCTTCAAGCGCCGGGAGATGTTGCGCATCAGCGCCCGCGATATTTTGAGGATCATCGATGTGGCCGGCACCACGGCGGAGCTGTCCCGTTTGGCCGAGTCCGTCATCGAATGCGTGTACGAGATTTGCCGAGGACGGCTGGCGAGCCGTTACGGAATTCCTCAAACACCCGATGGCAAGGGTGGAATGAGGGAGGCCCGCTTCACCGTATTGGGAATGGGCAAGCTGGGCGGGGGGGAACTCAACTACAGCTCCGATATCGACCTGATCTATTGCTACGACGGGGAGGAGGGCCGCACCGGCCCAGCGGAGGCCCGCCCCACGGCTCCAACCTCAAGCAACCGTCCGGAAACCGTTTCAAACCCTGAATTCTTTACCAAGCTGGCTCGCATGATCACCCAAACCCTGTCGGAGTCGACCGAGGAAGAGGCCTTCTATCGGGTGGATTTAAGGCTGCGCCCCGAAGGCGCTGCCGGAAGGATTGCGGCTTCCCTGACCCACTACGGGAACTACTACGGCAGTTGGGGGGAAACCTTCGAACGACTGGCCTTGATCAAGGCCCGGCCGGTGGGCGGGTCCAAGGAGCTGGGAAAGACCTTCTGCGAAACCTTTCGAGCCTTCACCTACCGCAAGTTCCTGGATTATGCCTCTCTGGAGGAGCTTCAGGAGATCAAGAACCGCATCAACGCCAAGCTGGGTTCCAAGGGGAAACAAGAACGGCATGTCAAGCTGGGACAGGGCGGCATTCGCGAGATCGAATTTTTCGTCCAGGCACTTCAGCTCATTTACGGAGGCCGCCATCCGCAGCTTCAGCAGGCGCAGACGGTGCGCACCCTGGAGGCCCTGCACAAGGCTCGATTCCTGGACGCCCGGGAACACCGCAGTTTGCGGGAAGCCTACGAGTTTCTTCGGGACCTGGAGCACAAGCTTCAGATGGTCTTTCATTTCCAGACCCACGAATTGCCGGAGAAGGAGGAGGACCTCTACAAGTGCGCCCGGCGGATGGGGATTCGTGGGACCGATGTCCCCGACACCGTGGACAGGTTGCGGCAAACCTATGCCCGACACACGGCGCAGGTCCATAGCATGTTTGAAGAACTGGTGGACTGGCGCCGGGAGGGCACTGCCGGCCTCCGGATCAGGGAAGCGGCACTGGTGCTCCACCCGGGACTTCCGGAGCAGGAGGCTCACGACATGCTTGCCGCCCGCGGATTTACAGACCTGAGAACCGCTTACCACCAGATTACCCTGTTGCGGGATGCCCCCTCCTTCTCTCACGCCCCGTCCAGGATGCGCAACCTGCTGGCCAACCTGATGCCCGGACTGCTGAGAGGCCTGCAGTCCAGTCCCGACCCCGACGCCGGCCTGTCGGCATTTGAGAGTTTCGCCGATGCCCTGGGCGATCGGGATTCCCTGTATTCGTTGCTGAACGAGTCCCCGGGGGTTCTGGCCCGACTTCTGCGCCTGCTTTCCTCCAGCCGATTTCTTGCGGAATTCCTCTGCCGGCGGCCCGAATTCCTTGACACCCTGGTTCGCCCCAAAGAGTTGAAAAGGCAAAAGACCCGCTCCCGTTTCTCGGCCGAGTTGGGCTCCCTGCTCCCGGAAGCCGGGAATGGCCGGGAAAAGCGCCGGCGTCTGAGGCGGTATCAACAAACCGAGATGTTCCGAATCGGGATGAAGGACGTGCTGGGCGAGTTGAGCCGGGACCAGGTCGGGAAGCAGATGGCCGGCTTGGCCGAGTGCTGCCTGCTGGCCGCCTTCGAGTTGGCCTGTGAAGACCTGGAAGCTCGCTTTGGTCCGGGCTTCACCCGGTGGGCTTGCGAGCACGTGGCCATACTGGCCCTGGGAAAACTGGGCGGCAACGACCTCAGCTACCACTCCGACCTGGACCTGGTCTACCTCTATGCCGACGAGAATGCTGCCGTCGGTCGGGAGAGCCAGGGACGTTGCGTCCGTCTGGTTGAGGGCATCGACGAAATCCTCTCAGTCTCGCGGGGCGAGGGAACCATTTACCGGATTGACACCCGGCTGCGGCCCATGGGCGGGAAGGGAGAATTGGTCACGCCGGCGTCCCGGTACCAGGAATACCTGACCACCCGGGCGGAAGCCTGGGAGCGGCTGGCCCTGTCCCACCACCGCTTCATTTCGGGTGGACACCGCTTGCAAAGACAGATCGGCGAAATGATCGAAGGGTTTGTCTATCAGCCGGATTTGAAGCCGGAGGAGGTGTCTGAGATTGCGCACCTCCGCCGCCGCATGGAAATCGAGTTGGGCAGAGAAGCCCAGGCAGCCCGCTTCCATTTGAAAGCCGGAGCCGGCGGCTTGCAGGACGTGGAATTCGCCACCCAGTTGTTGCAACTCAAGTATGGAGGAGAGTACGGCGAACTCCGCACCCCCCATACGCTCACGGCCATGGCTCGGCTGGGAAGGCGGGGACTCCTGGCCGAGGCCGCGGTCCAAGAACTGTCCGACGGCTACCGGTTCCTGCGCCGGCTGGAAAACAGCCTCCGAATTGCAGCCACCGACGGCGTCTCCACCATCTCTCGCGACCCCAAGAGTCTGCGCAAGCTGATTCTCCTGTTGGGAGAACCCAAGGCCCCTTACTGCCAATCTCCGGAAGCCTTCATCGACCACTATCTGGCAACGACAGGCCGGGTCCGAACCCATTACCAGGAAATCGTGGCCACTCTGGGTGGGGGAAGGTGAGCGCCGAGGACACATTTGTTACAGGAGGGGTGCACGAGCGAAGCGAGTTCGGGGTGGGTTCTTCCGGTCCTGCGACAAGGATTTGTTCCGATGCACTCCCCGGGCACCACGCCCACGGAGGGCTGCTCTGCCCAAAACCACGACACGACGGGTGGACAGGATTCTCCAAAACGATGGTCAGCGGGCACCCGCGGGCCCATCGAAACGGGATGATGGGGTCAATTGACGTCCTTTTCTCCGGTCCGGATGTTGTATCCCTGCTCTACCGGAAGGACGAAAATCCGGCCGTCCCCGATCTCTCCGGTTCTGGCGGTCTCGATGACGACTTTCACCACCTCGTCAACCTGATCATCCGGCAGCACCAGGTCGATCATCATCTTGGGCAGGAGGGTCACGCTGTATTCCCGGCCCCGATAAATTGCCTTATGGCCCTTTTGGCGGCCATGACCGCGAACTTCGGATACAGTCATGCCGGAAACGTTGACCTGCGACAGAGCCTCTCGGACTTCCTCTACTTTATTCGGCCGAATGATGCATTTGACGAGCTTCATGGATTTCCCCTTCCTCGTAGCGGTAACCAACAATGCGATTTCCGAAACAAATGACGACTCCAAATCCAGCGTGACGGAGCCAGGACTTTGATGCTTGCACTTCGTTGCAGGTCTCGTGCCCCTTGTGCCAGGGGTTGCACCGAATCCGGATCAGGCTCCGTCCAGAGCTTGATGCAACGACTCTTCCAGCGCCTGCTGAGGCAGGGAGGTCAGCTTCCCTCCGGCTTGGGTCAAGTAAAAGACGTCAAGGGCTTTGTGTCCTTCGGTGGATATCAGGGCGACGTCGATGTTGCAGTCGTTCCTCGCCAGGGTGGTGGCAATAGTATACAAGAGCCCAAATCGATCGCGGGTCACGATTTCCATCAAGGTGTACCGATCCGAGGCATGGTCATCGAAACCCACAAAAGTCTGAATTGGACCCCAACTCTTGGACTGGAAAAGAATACTACTTTCCCTTTTCTTGAGCAACACCGTGAGGTCCTGGCGGCCCAGCACCACCTCCCGCAGGGTTTTCTGGAATGCATCCATCTCGCTCCGGTTCAACCTGAACGTTTGAAACCGGTCCTCGAACTCGATTAAATCCAGGATCAAGCCGTGGCTGTTGGCGAAGGCCTGCCCCCGAACGATGTTCATTCCATAGCAGGCCAGAACCCCGGTTAATTTGGCGAACAGGTTGGGGCGGTCCAACGCCATGAAACTGAGCCGGTAGGTCGACCGATGCCGGCTCAGCCGGCTGACTATATCGGTAGGGGATCGGATCTCTTCGGATAAACGATAGTGCTCGGCGATGTGTTCCCTGGGAGTAAAGCGCAGGTAACGCCGGGGGAACCCATCCAGGAAGACCTGCAATCGGGAGCTGTGCGGGCCTTCGCCCACCAGAGCGGAAACTTCTTCCATCAAGCCGGAGTCCTCATTCAGGTGCCAGCGCTCATCGGCGAAATCCCGGGTCAGTTGAGCGTTGGTTTCCACGTAGAGCTGCCACAACAAGTCTTCCTTCCATGGAGTCAGGGCCTCGGGACTGACGGCGGTGATGTCGGCGTAGGTGACCAGACAGAGCAGGCGCAGGTTTTCCTGGTTCCCCACAAACTCGGCAAAACGCTTGATCACCGATTCTTCGGTCACGTCTCTGCGTTGAAAGGTGTTGGACATCTCCAGGTGGCCGCTGACCAGGAATCGGACCGTTTCGAGATCCGCCTGGGGGAGTTGAATCCGCTCGCCGATCCGGCCGACAGCCGCCAGGCTATTTTCGCAATGGTTGCCGGCCTCCGCTTTTCCGACGTCGTGGAACAGCAAGGAGAAGAGCAGCAGATCGGGCCGTTCGAGGCCCTTGAGAATTTCGCCGAAGCGAGGGCTTCGCCGTGTTCGCTCTCGATAGAGGTCTTCCAGGTTCTTGACGGTCAGGAGGGAATGCTCGTCCACGGTGTACTTGTGAAAGAAGTCCTGGGTGACGTGGCAGCGAATCCGATCGAACTCCGGGAAGATCCGTCCCAACAGCCCGATCTCGTGCATCAGGAACAGAGCCTGGTAAACCCCCTGGCGCTGGCGCAGCAACCTGAGGAAGTGGTCCCGGATTTCAGCCGAGGCGCGAAGCCTGTCACCGATCAGCAGCAGGTTTCTCCGGATCTGGTCCAGAGCCTCTTCGCTGACGGGAACCTGGTACCTCACCGATCGGGAGAACAGTTTCAGAACGTTGAGGGGATTCTCCCGAATCACCGCTTCCCGGGGAAAGGCCAGAGCGCCTTTCCTGAGAACGGTGGTGGTCCAGGTCTTTTTCAGGGAGCGCCTGTGGCGCCTCACGGGGGGGAAGGCTCTCCGAACCATGGATTCGCAAAAGGCGTGAATGACCTTGGCCCGAAGGAAATAGTCCTTCATCAGGTTCTCTACCGCCATCCAGGGGGTATCGGCGGAGTAGCCCAGCACCTTGACCATCTCCTCCTGCGACTCGTGCGACAAGATGTTCCGGTTGCGGCCGGCCAGGACGTGAAGGTAAGTTCTCAACTGCATCAGGAACCGTTGCGCCTCTCTCAGCTCGTCCCACTGGCCCTGGCTCAGCAGGCCAAGCTCAATCAGACCCTGACCCGGCTCGACTCCGTACAGGATTCGGCTCAGCCAGTGGGCCACCTGAAGATCTCTGAGGCCGCCCGGGGCCTCTTTGACGTCGGGTTCCAACTGGTAGATGGTCGAGCTGAAACGCTTCTGCCGCTCTTCGTACCTGTCCACCAGAGCTCGCAGGAATGGCTTTCGCCGCCGGGTGAGGAGCCGCCTCAGGTCGCGTTGCAGGAATTGGTGGAAAAGGCGGGAGTCACCGGCCACCAGGCGTGCTTCCAGCAGCGCGGTAGCCAACTCCAGGTTCTCCGGATCGAAGCGATAGCGGTTGAGTTCCAGGACGTGATGGCCGATGTACAACCCCAAATCCCAAAGTGGATGAAGCAGCCTCTTGAGAAAGGATTCATCCTCTTCCCGGAGCGGGTTGGCGAAGAGCAGGATGATGTCGATGTCTGAATAGGGGTGAAGCTGGTGCCGGCTGTATCCCCCGGTAGACAGCAAAGCGGTCCCGTTGCGGCCGTGCGGCAGCACGGTTCGAGCCTGGCTGTAGGCATCCTCGACCACGGTGTTGATGAGCCCGGTCATGGCCCCAAGTGTGGCCTCCACTTGCAAGTGGCCGCAAAAGTCCCTTTTGAGCTGATCGACCCGTCGGTTCAGCGCTTCCCGATTCATGATTGACAGCATTCTTTCCCAGAAAAAGTCGGGAAAGCAAATGAATGTTGACGGGGGGCGGCAACGGATTGACAGCGACCCGGGCCTGAGCTAAGCTGCGCCTGTTTCGGCAACACGGACTCCAAGTACGCCTTTCCCGTTCCATGGACGATCCCAACTCACACGGGAACGAGCAGCCACGGCTCGATTCCAACGCCAGGCGACTGTTCTGGGCCAGCTTCATCGCTCTGGTGGCCACCGCCTTCGGCTTCATTGTGCGCACTCAGGTCATCAACGAATGGGGCACCCAGTTCAATCTCAGCGAAACACAAAAGGGCGAGATCTTCGGTGTGGGACTGTGGCCCTTTGCCCTCAGTATCGTCCTTTTCAGTCTGGTGGTGGACCGAATCGGTTACGGCAAAGCCATGGTCTTCGCCTTTGCCTGCCACGTGGCCTCGGCCGCGATCACCATCCTGGCCCAGGGCTACTGGGGTCTCTATATCGGAACCTTCATCGTGGCCCTGGGCAATGGGACCGTGGAGGCGGTGGTCAATCCCGTGGTCGCCACCATGTATCCCAAGGATAAAACCAAGTGGCTCAATATCCTGCATGCAGGCTGGCCGGGCGGGTTGGTCCTGGGGGGCATACTGGCCCTCATGATGGGCGGTGTGGACTGGCATTGGAAGGTGGGTCTGATTCTCCTGCCGACGACAATCTACGGACTGATGTTGCCGGGCTGCAAGTTCCCCGTGCAAGAGCGGGTTCAGGCCGGCGTCTCCTACAAGGCCATGCTCCAGGAGGCAGGCATCCTGGGCATCCTTATTGTGGTTGCCCTGATCGTCAGTGAGGTGGGTCGGGTGTTCTCCTGGCCACTGGTTCTGCAACTGGTAGTCGGTGGTGTTCTGGTGACCGGCTACACCCTCTACGTCCGCTCCTGGGGCAGGATGATGTTCTTCTTCCTCCTGTTGCTGATGATCCCGCTGGCCACCACCGAGTTGGGCACCGATAGCTGGATCACCTCCCTCATGGCCCCCGAAATGAGCCAATTGGGGATTCATCCGGGATGGGTCCTGGTGTACACCTCTCTCATCATGATGATTCTCCGCTTTTTTGCAGGTCCGTTCGTGCACAAGCTTTCCCCTCTGGGCCTGCTGGCTGTCAGCAGCCTGGTGGCGGCGGTCGGACTGGTAGCCCTTTCGAAATCCACCGGGATCCTCATCCTGCTGGCGGCGACCCTTTACGGCTTCGGCAAAACCTTCTTCTGGCCCACCATGCTGGGGGTCGTTTCCGAGCAGTTTCCCAGAGGAGGGGCCCTGACCCTGAATGCCATTGCAGCCGTGGGGACACTCAGCGTGGGAGTGGTCGGCGCCGCCTTTCTCGGCCATGTTCAGGACCGGGTAATCGAGCGTGAACTGCAAACGCAGAACCCCGCCCTGCATGCTCAGGTGGTGAGCCAGGAAAAGGTGAGCGTGTTCGGCAGGTATCGGCCCTTGGACCAGGAAAAACTTCAGACCGTCGGCTCCGACGATCTCCGCCTGATCGGAGAGGTTCAATCCGGCGCCAAGAAAGACGCCCTCATGACCGTGTCCATCCTGCCCCTCATCATGCTCGGGGGTTATCTCATTCTGATGATTTACTTCAAGCGGACCGGAGGCTACCGGGCCAGGAATCTCCTGGATCGGCCCCTCCGAAGCTGAGACCGGCGCAACCTTTACAAGGAAGTGCTTCCCCGGGACCTTTGACAGGGGATTTGTCTTTGGCGGATCATGGGCGGGCGGCGGCGGGTTAACCCACAAGGAGGCGACAATGGCCGACTATATTTGCGTGGCCAAAGCCGATGAGATTCCGGCCGGGCAGGGTCGAACGGTTGAGGTCGAGGGAAAGAAAATCGCGGTGTTCAACATCGATGGAAATCTGCATGCCATCGACGACACTTGTGTCCACCGGGGCGGCCCGCTGGGACAAGGACATTTGGAAGAGGGTGTGGTGACCTGTCCCTGGCATTCCTGGCGTTTCGACGTCAACACGGGAGCTTGCCTGACCAACCCGGCGGCCCGTGTGGCATGTTACCCGATCAAAATCGAAGGGGATGACATCTGGGTTAGCTGCTGAGCACTTGCGAGGCCGTGTCTCAGACCGACAAGCAGGGAAAAAAGATATCCACGAAGGGCCACGAAGAACGGCGAAGGGCCACTAAGGCGTTGGAGGAGGCTCGAGAGGGATCCGCCAAAGGTCGGGCAGGGGGTCCGCGAAGGGACTCTAAGGGGTTGGAGAAGGCTCAAGAGGGATCCGCCAAAGGTCGGGCAGGGAGAAACGATTTCCACGAAGGGGCTGAAGTATCTGTCAAGGGGGTAAAAGATTAATCCGCGAAGGGACTCTAAGGGGTTGGAGAAAGCTCGAGAGGGATCCGCCAAAGGTCGGGAAGGGGGAAACGATTTCCATGAAGGAGCTGAAGTATCTGTCAAGGGGAGCCTTTTGCAAAATTCGCTAGGAAGCGGGATTTATTGTCGGGAAGAGTTGTTGTCCCTGGGAAACCCATGGCTAGCCAGGTGCAGATCCCTTTCGAGGGCGTTATTTTGCAGGAGCATTCTGCCCCCATCTCATGCCCGACTCCGAATTTTGCAAAAGGCTCAAGGGGGTAAAAGATTAATCCGCGAAGGGACTCCAAGGGATTGGAAAAGACTCGAAAGGGGTCCGTGAAGGGCCACGAAGAAAGACACTTGGGGGGGAGATATCCACGAAGGACACGAAGTTGCACCAACGTTGCGAAAATAATGTGGATTTTGGATCGCTTCAAACGCGGACCCGATCATCGAGCCAGTCAGCTTCCTGCGCAGCAGCACCTCGTCCTGTCTATCCTGTCTATCGATGTTCCTTAATGCAACAATCCGGTTTAATGGGGCATGTGCCTACTCCCGAAAGGCCACGAAGGTCCATTGTTTCACCCGTATGAGCCGCCCGTCGTTTGGGGCGGGACCGGCTGAACCGGTGATCCACTCCACCACCAGTTCCATTACCTGGTACGGCGGGCTCCTTCCCCGGTCACTCCAAAACACACGCCAGCGATTGTCGAAAGGAGAAAGCCGGCGGTCTTGACGTCATGCTAATGTCATGACATGGCTAACCTGCAGGTAAAGAACATCCCGGATGATCTTCACGAGCGCCTGCGCCGGCATGCGCGAGAGAACCACTGCACCCTGAGCGCGTTGGTACTTACCGCACTCGAACGCGAGTTGGCGATGCGGGAGTGGCGCAAGCACTTGGCTCAGCGCCCCAAGACCAGCCTCGGAGTACCGGCAGTAGCGCTGCTCATGGAAGAACGCTCACACCGAGACCTGGAGATCGGGTGACGCCCATCTGTTACAGGCCGAGAGTTTTTCCCTTCCAGGATCTGCTCCCGCCAGTACCCGTGTCAACATCGGTGCATGCCTTAAACTTGCCTAAAAACGCGACACGCGGGTAAAATGTTGGAGTCGGGCTTTTGCCTGTTTCCATAAGACACGGATCGTTGGCGGTCGGAAGGAAGAACGCATGGACAAGCGAAAAATCAAGTTCCTGGTCGGCTCCCTGGTTATCGTATTGGCGGTTGTCTGGCTTGGCTTCAGCAGCTTCGATGAAAGTATGGCCTACTACAAGACGGTCGACGAGTTGCGCGCCATGGAGGAACAGGCATACGGCCATCGGATCCGGGTGGCCGGCAACGTCGTTCCCGGGAGCATTGAGAAGGTGTCCAAAGGGATCCGGTTCACCCTGGAACAAGAGGGCCACACCCTGAAAGTCAGCTACGTCGGCAAGGATTTGCTGCCGGACACCTTCAAGGACGGGGCTCAGGCCATGGCCGAAGGCAAGTTGCTGCCCAGCGGCGAGTTTCAGTCGACGGTGATTCAGGCCAAATGCGCTTCCAAATACGAGGCCACCTACAGCCAGGAGGCCCTCAGTCAGGCAGCCGGTCAAGACCAATGATCCTGCCGGAGCAGACCGGACAGTGAAGCGCCGGGAGCCACTCTTCCCGGCATCTATCCTCAGGTCAATTCAGCGCCAAACTCCATAGAAATCACTCCATGAATGTCTTTTTGACCGATCTCGGACAGTTCGCCCTGCTACTGGCCTTCGGCCTGTCCTGTTATGCGCTGGTAGGGTCGCTGCTGGCAGGGAGGTTCGGCCACCGCCGCCTGGCCGCCACCGGAGAGAGAGCTGCCGTGGCCGTCACCGCTCTGGTGACGATCGCCGTGATGAGCCTCTGGTATCAGCTTGTCAGCAGCAACTTTCAGCTTCAGTATGTCGCCTCTTCCAGCAACCAGGCCATGCCCTGGTACTACAAGGCGGGGGCGCTGTGGGGAGGGCAGGAGGGATCGCTGCTTTTCTGGTGCTGGATTCTGACCCTCTTCTCCATGGTGACCGTTCTGGTCCATCGCAAGAGGAATCCCGTGCTGATGCCCTACGTGGTGGGCGTGGTGGCGATGGTGACCACCTTCTTCCTGCTGGTCAACAACTTCGTCGCCAACCCCTTCGATGCGATCGGGGTGTCGCAGGCCGGAGAAGCACCGGTGCCCTGGACTCCTCCCGACGGCCAGGGACTCAATCCCCTGCTGCAATACTGGGCCATGGTGATCCATCCGCCCATCCTCTACGTGGGGTACGTCGGATTCACCATTCCCTTTGCCTTCGCCATAGCCGCCTTGATTACCCGGGAACTGGATGAGGATTGGATCCGGACGACCAGACGCTGGATGATGATCCCCTGGCTGTTCCTGGGCACGGGAGTTCTTTTGGGCGCCATGTGGGCCTACGTGGTGTTGGGCTGGGGAGGCTACTGGGGGTGGGACCCGGTGGAAAACGCCTCCCTGATGCCCTGGTTGACCGGGACGGCGTTCCTGCACTCGGTCATCATGCAGGAGCGCAAGGGGATGATGAAGGTCTGGAACATGGTCCTGATCCTGGCCACCTTCCTGCTGTGCATTCTCGGCACCTTTCTCACTCGCAGCGGGATCGTGTCCTCGGTCCACTCTTTTGCCCAGTCTCCGATCGGTCCTTTCTTCTCTTCTTTTCTCATCCTGATGACCGCCCTGTCGCTCTACTTCCTCTTCACCCGAATGGATGAACTCAAAAGCGAGAACCGGCTGGACTCGGTGGTTTCCAGGGAGAGCAGCTTCCTGTTCAACAACCTGGTCCTGTTGGCGACGACCTTTGCCGTGCTGTGGGGCACCATCTTCCCGATCCTGTCGGAATGGGTCACGGACGAAAAAAGAACCGTGGGGGCTCCCTTTTTCAACCAGGTCAACATTCCCATCGGGCTGTTCCTGCTTTTCCTGACCGGTGTCGGCCCCCTGCTGGCCTGGAGAAAGACCTCCCTGCGCAGCTTGAGGAAGAACTTCTCCATCCCGCTGGCGGCCGGGCTGGCGGCGGGAGTACTGTTTGTGGCCTTCGGGATGCGCCACTTCTATGCCACTGTCTGCCTCATGCTGTGTGTCTTTGTGATGGTGACGATTCTGACCGAGTTCCATCGGGGAGCGCGCGCTCGGCGCCGTCAGGGCCAGGGCTATTTGCAGTCCCTCTGGATCCTGACCTTTCGCAATACCCGGCGGCATGGCGGCTATATCGTGCACGTGGCCATGGTCTTCCTGTTCGTTGGATTTGCCGGGGGAGGCTTTGATCAGGAAGTGCAGCAAGCCATGGTCCCGGGAGACAAGCTGGAAATCGGCCGCTACACGCTGGAGATGAAAGAGGTGGAGAGCGCCGACAACCCCAACTACTCCTCCGCCTTGGCCCGCATGCAGGTCTGGCAGGAAGATCGGGCTCTCTCGGAGATCAAGCCGGAACAACGGCTCTACAAGACCAGCAGGCAACCCACTTCCGAGGTGGCGCTCCATCGGACGCTCAAAGAAGACCTCTACGTCGTCTTTGCCGGTCCCGACCAGGATGGGTCCAGGTTCATCATTCATGCCTACATCAAACCGTTGGTCGCCTGGATCTGGATCGGAGGAGCCGTCTTTATCCTGGGGACGGTGATCTGCCTGATCCCCAACCAACACGAGCGAGCTGCTCACAAGGTTCCACTGAAAGTCGAGGCCAAGTCTTATGCCAAGGTCTAGGGTCGACCCGGAGGCAACCGACAGACCGCTTGCGTTTCCATTCCCGACCCGCAGTCCTGCTTCCTTTCGGTACCTGTTTCCGGCCTTGATTCTGCTTCTGGGAATCCTGCTCCCCTCACGGGCCCCTGCGCAGATTTTTTCTACCGAGGTAAAAAGGGTTTCCGAGAACTTCATCTGTCAGTGCAGTTGCAACCACCAGCTTTCAGGCTGTGGCATGCTCCACTGCGGTTCCGCCAACCCGCTCAGAAGCGAGATCGATGAGAAGCTGCAGGCAGGACTGGCAGCGGAGCAGATCGTCGACGACTTCGTGGCCAAGTACGGCAAGGTGATTCTGTCGGCTCCCACCGGCGAGGGCTTCGACCTGGTGGCTTGGACCTTGCCGGTGGTGGCTCTTCTGGTAGGGCTGATCGTGCTCTATCGAGTTTTCCGGGTGTGGACCCGGCGCCAGCCGCTCCTGGCTTCGACTCCAGCCAATCCGGAGGCCATTCCGGAAGAGTATCGAGACCGGCTGGAAAAGGAGTTGAAGGATCTTGACTGAGCCACCGCTCCGGAGTCGCAACACAAGACAAACAGACGACATCCTTTGAGATTCGAGGTTCAGTCCCCATGTTCTGGCTGGTTCTGACATGCATTCTGATCTCCCTGGCCGCAGCCTTTTACGTGTTTCGTCCGCTGCTATATACCGCCAACAGCCCCTTCCTGGTGGATATCGACAGCCGCTCCACCGGCTTGAAGCGCCTGCTGCGAAGGAAGGAAACCATCTACGAGAACATCAAGGACCTGGACTTCGAGTACAAGATGGGGAAACTCTCCGACGAGGACTACCAGCGACTCCATCAGGACTACCTGAGAGAAGCCTATGGGGTGGTGAGTCAGATCGAATCCATCCAGCCCGAGCCGCTCGATCGGACGGGCAGGCCTCAGGTGGTGGCTGTGCTGAAGAGCGGCAAACATCCCGGCAAATCCAAGAAGCCTTGAACCGATTCCCTTCCACTGCTCCCCATCCGTCGGGGCTCCAATCGATCCATTGCGCCTCCTTCCAGCCTTCCCGGGGAGATAGTTTTCCAGGAAGCCGAAGAAGGGCTGAGCGATTTCCATGATAGCCATGATTCTCGGCCAATGGGGCTCCAGGCGAAGTAAGCATGGTCTTTGCCCGTCCGCCGGCGGCCTTGGAGTACTTCCGTTTTTTCTCTGGGGATCCTGCCTTTTTTGGCAAACGGCTTGGGCGCAGTCCTCCATCTCGGGACAGGTGGTCAATGGGACTACCGGTCGGCCGGCGGTCAACCAGAAGGTCGAGCTTCTGACCCTGGGAGAGGGAATGAACGTCACCAAGGAATCCTCCACCGGCAACCAGGGGCGGTTCACCTTCGAGCAGGTCGAGTTGGCCCCTTCGAGCCCGCACATCCTGCTGCGCACCATCTACCGCGGGGTCAACTACAACCGGTCGCTGTCTTCCTCGGCCGAGATGGCCGATCCTCAACTCCTGACTATTTACGAAACGGAATCCCAGCTCGGCAACATCGGGGTATCCATGCCCTTTATGATCGCCCTGGCTCACGGCAACGAGTTACGGATCGAGCACCAATACCTCCTGACCAACAACTCCCAACCCAGGCAAACGCTGGCGAATTCCCAATCCACCTTTGAGTTCGACACCCCGGCCTCCCCGGTCGATCTGAAGGTGTCGGTGCTGGGCCTGGGGAGAATTCCCCTGCCTCAGCGGCCTCTCATCCGGGAGGGGGGCGGTTATCGGATCAACTACCCCATGAAACCGGGAATCAATGAAATCTGGGTTGCCTACAACGTCAGGTTGTCCGGCGACGACAGACTACTGAAGTTTCGACTGCTCCACGACACCGACCACTCTCAACTGTTCGTGAAGCCATCCACCCTTCAAGTCACGGGCACGGGAGTGCGTTCCACCGGTATCGACTCCCGAACCGACTCCGCAACCTTCCACATCACCCGGGTTGCCAAGGGAGAGTTCCTCAACCTCAGGATCGTCGGCGAGGCCCCGGAACACTCCGCCCAAGACGGCCACGATCACGGGGACGACTCCGAATTCCGGGTCGTCCGATTGCCAAACCGTGTCTATGAACAGCGAACGCTCATCCTGGGAACCCTGGCCGCTCTGTCTCTGGCCATTATCTTCTACGCACTGGGGCAGCAATCCCGGGAGCGGTTTCACCAGCAAGGGCGAAAGCGAAAAAAGAAGCGCCCCTGATAGCAACGACGGGCACCTTGAATACAGGTCCGGGCGCCGACCTGCCGTGCGGATCACACAGAGGGAAAACAGCCGTTCGTCAATGAAGACGAACCACCAATGAACACGAATAGGCACGAGGACTGATGGACCTCCTTCAACGACAACTGGCGCCAAAATGCTTCTGCACTTTTGTCCCGTTGGTGTGACCCTGTCATGGGAGGAAGCCCACCCGGGAGCGCGGGCGTCCCGCCCGCACAAATCCTCCCGCAGCTTCAGCCATCTCCTCCACCGGAATCAACCGGCAGCGGCGCCCTGCCTCTGCTTCGGCCGGGCCCATGCGGTTCCCGCCGGCAGGGCGGTCGGCTGCAACATCGCAGGGAAACTGAGCGGCAACCGAAGGGACAGCATGCGGGCGGGACGCCCGCGCTCCCGGGGGTGTCGTCCCGATGGTGAGGTGGGGGGTATCCGGCGGGCGACTTCTCTGAAAGCCGGCCTGTCCCCTTTCGGAAACTCCCGTTTGCCTGCGAGCCGGCCCCCGCCCTGGTGTGCGGATCATTCGAGGAAAAACGGCCGACCGTTAATGAAGACGAACCACCAATGAACACGAATAGGCACGAAGACAGCTGGACCTCCTTCAACGACAAGCGGTACCAAAATGCTTCGGCACTTTTGTCCCGTTGGTGTGACCCTGTCATGGGAGGAAGCCCCCCCGGGAGCGCGGGCGTCCCGCCCGCACAAATCCTCCCGCGGCTTCGGCCATCTCCTCCACCGGAATCAACCGGCAGCGGCGCCCTGCCTCTGCTTCGGCCGGGCCCATGCGGTTCTCGCCGGCAGGGCGGTCGGCTGCAACATCGCAGGGAAACTGAGCGGCAACCGAAGGGACAGCATGCGGGCGGGACGCCCGCGCTCCCGGGGGTGTCGTCCCGATGGAGAGGTGGGGGTATCCGGCGGGCGACTTCTCTGAAAGCCGGCCTGTCCCCTTTGGGAAACTCCCGTTTGCCTGCGAGCCGGGCGCCCGCCCCCCGCGACTGGGCAGATCCATCGAGAAGGACTATAAATTGAACATCGATGCACAGGATAATCAGGACGGGAGGCTGCTGCAGGAGACGCTGACTCGGGCGATGATCGTGTGCGGATTTGAGGATGTCCGGGAACACAAGCCAGCCGTCTCCGGAAAAAATCTTGTGCATCCTGTGCATTGATGTGAATCAAAAATCTACCCATGCTTGACTATGAACCGGTTTTCAGCCACCAGGCGCAGGCGTTTGTTTCAGGTAAGTCCGGCCCCCGCCCCCCACGGCGGGGCGGATCATACGAGAGTGAAACAATCGGAAATCGACAATCCTGTCGTGACCTTGGTATTCCGTAGCGGTTAAACTCAACGCCTTAGTGGCCCTTCGTCGTTCTTCGTGGCCCTTCGTGGATAACTCTTTTTCTTTTGTCTTTTTTCTGTTGTTTCAGACAAGCTGGCGGGGGCGGGAGTGAGCCGATGACTGCCGATACTGCCGTGGTCGTCGAGAACGTGGAAAAATGGTTTGGGCTCAACCCGGCCTTGCAGAACCTTTCCCTGCGCATCGATCGGGGTGAATTTGTGGTCTTGCTGGGGCGCAACGGCGCCGGCAAGTCCACCTTGCTGCAGGTCATGGCACGACTGGTGCAGCCCAACCGGGGCCAGGTGCGGATCTGCGGGGTGGATGTTCGGCAGGATCCCGAACGCGGGAGGGAACGGATCGGCCTGGTGGCCCACCAGACCTTTCTCTATCCCGGTTTGACCGCCAGAGAAAACCTGCGGCTGCACGCTCGGCTGCACCGTCTCGAGGGGGCTGCCAAACGGGTTGCCGCCGCCCTGAGCGATGCCGGGTTGGAACTGAGCGCCGATCGTCCCGTGCGCGGCTTCTCTCGCGGGATGCAGCAGCGCCTGGCCATTGCCCGGGCCAGCCTGCATCGACCGGAGCTGGTGCTGCTGGATGAGCCCTTCACCGGCCTCGACCTTGAAGCGGCCGAGTTGCTCTCGGAGAGGTTGCAGCAATGGGCGGCAGCGGGACGAACCATCGTCATGGCTACCCACAACCTGGAGCAGGGTCTGCAGGGGGTCACCCGCTGGATCCTCCTGGACCGAGGCCGCATTGTGACGGAATTGACCGGCGACTCACCAGCGGTTCGCAGCCGCTATCGGCAGTTTCTGCAAGGGCTGCCTCCGGGCGCAGGGAGCCGCGGAAGCTGAGCTCTGCAGGTTGAAGGCGGCAGATCGGCTGGAACCAGTTCCAGTTGGATGCATCGTCGGTACAGTGAGGCGCGAGCGTGAAGTTCTGGAGCCAGACTGCTGCCATTCTGATGAAGGACCTCCTGATCGAATACCGAACCAAGGATGTTCTGACCTCGATGCTGTTGTTCGGGCTCCTGGTCATCCTGATGTTTCACTTCGCTTTCGAGCCGGGTTCAGAGGAAATCAGGAAATTCGGACCCGGACTCCTGTGGATGACCTTCATTTTCGCCGGACTCCTGGGGATGAACCGATCCTTCGCCGGTGAAAAGGAGAACGACGCCCTGGAGGGATTGATGTTGTCTCCGGTGAACTGGAGCAGCATCTACCTGGGAAAGATGCTGGCCAACCTGCTCTTCCTGCTGTTGGCCCAGGCGATGATCCTCTGCCTGTTCTCCCTTCTCTTCAACTACGACATCTGGCCCAGGATCGGCTGGATGGCGGCCATTACCTTCCTGGGAACCCTTGGTTTTTCCTCGGTGGGCACTCTGCTGGCTGCCGTTTCCATGAATACCCGCATGAGCGAGGTCATGCTCCCGGTGCTGCTGGTGCCCCTCGCCCTGCCCGTGGTCCTCAGCGTTGTCCTGGCAACGGCCGCCAATTACGCACAACCCCCGGAGGAACGGGTGATGTTTTTCTGGATGCAAGTGCTGGCAGCCTACGACATCATCTTCGTGACTCTCCCCCTGATGACCTTCGATTACGTCCTGGAGAAATGAGGTCATTGGTGCTCGGTTTCATATTTGGGTAATATGTCCTGATTGTTCAGTCGGCTGGAACGCCGGAGCGGAAGGCTCCCATGGACGGTTTGCAAAAACGACTTGGACTGCTGGCCCTCTTGACCATGATGGCAGCTCTGGTCGCCATCTTTGTGCTGGCGCCTGTGGAACTCACCATGGGAGTGGTGCAAAAGATCTTCTACTTTCACGTTTCTGCCGCCTGGGTGGGTTTCCTGGCCATCTACCTGGTGTGCTTTTGCAGCCTCCGTTTCTTGCAGAAACGAGACCGCCAGTGGGACATTCGGGCAGCCGCGGCCGCCGAGGTGGGTGCGATCTTCCTGACCCTCAACCTCGTCAGCGGACCCATCTGGGCCAAGCCCGTCTGGGGGATCTGGTGGACCTGGGATGCCCGGCTCACCACCACCTTCGTTCTCTGGCTGATCTACATGGGCTACCTGATGCTGCGCCGCCTGGTGGACGCACCGGAACAACGGGCAAGACTGAGCGCCGTAGTCAGTATCTTTGGCGCCGTGAACGCTTTGATCGTCTATATGGCCAACCGGTGGTGGCGGACTCAGCACCCTCAGCCGGTGATCGCCGGCGGCGAGGACTCCGGCTTGCATCCGGACATGCTGTTGGCCCTGTTGGTGACCTTGCTGGCATTTACGCTGCTCTTTTTTTGCCTCTGGAAAATGGGGTGCGACCTGGAACGAAGCCGGGATTCCGTCGACAGTCTCCGGCGGAACGCCCAGCGCCACCTGAGGGAGGTCTGATGAATCACTACCTGCTGGCGGCTTACGGGATCATGTGGCTCATCCTCTTCGGATATGTCTTCAGTATCGGCCGACGCCAGGTCGGGTTGCAGAAGGAGTTGGCGCGGCTGCGGGACGCCCTGGAGAAGGCCGCCGACCAGTAAGCCGCATTCACATCCACCGCCGGGTTGAGTAATCGGAGCGCAGTCGGAGATGAACCATTCGGTCGGCTTGAAAATTGAGGTTCAGGAACGGGGAGCCAAGGGGCAAAGCCTGGACCGCCGCCTGTTTCTTCAGCTCCAGGCTTTCGGCAACTGCGCCAGCCTCGAGCCGGTCATTGGTGTGGTCGAGCAAAGCTCGGACGACTTGGTCGTCTATCAGGACCTGAACGATCCAAAGGGTATTGCTCTGCTGGGAATGAGCGAGGACCCCGCCTATTTTGTGACGGGATGGCGGGACCTGTTGAATTCTCCACCATTGGGAGAGCTCGCGCCCAAGCCCGAGCTGACCATGCTGGGGAGAACCTATGCCTCGGGATTCGAGCCCGACCTGGAGCACTGGTTACTGCACAAGGCTCGAAGGACCGTGCTCAATCCCGACTGGCCTTGGGCCATCTGGTACCCCCTCAGGCGCTCGGGAGCCTTTGCCGGCTTGGAGCCGGCGCAACAGAGCGCCATCCTGCGAGAACATGCCACCATCGGACGGGCCTATGGAGAGGCCGATCTGGCTCACGACGTCCGTCTGTCCTGTCACGGGCTGGACAAAAACGACAACGACTTCGTGATCGGCCTGGTCGGCCGGGACCTCCATCCTCTCTCCCACATCGTCCAGACCATGCGAAAAACCCGTCAGACCTCCCAGTACATTCAATCCCTGGGACCGTTCTTCATCGGCAGAACCCTTTGGCAGAGCCCTCTGGCTTCCACCGAGTGAGACACGCGGGCTAGCGGCCGGCAGACTTCCCGAGGTGTCTGCTTTCAATTCCAAGTTCCCTCAGCTTCTGATGCAGGCTCTGCCGGTGAAGCCCGATCTGGGCTGCAGTCCGGCTCACGTTCCCGCCGTTGTCTCTCAGCCGGGCGGCAATGTAGTCGGTCTCGAACTGTTTCCTGGCTTCCCTGTAGGGTAACGACAGCCACTTGCCCGCAGAGCCTTCCGGTTCTCCTCCCTCATGGAAGGATGGCCCCCCGGGATCCATTCCGGGTCGGGCCGGGAGGTCGCGTATTTCGGGAGGGAGATCCTGCACCTGAATGGTCGGGGACCGGCTCAGGACAATACAGCCCTCGATGACGTTGCGCAGCTCGCGGACGTTTCCCGGCCAGGAATAGCGGTGGAGCCGATCCAGGGCCTTGGTCGCCAGGGACATGCCCGGCCGGTTGTGGCGGGAGGCATAGACCCCCAAAAAGGCTTGAATGAGCAAGGGCAGGTCCTGGGAGCGTAGGCGCAACGGGGGAATCTCCACAATGACGACCTTCAGTCGAAAAAAGAGGTCCTCGCGGAACCGGCCGGCAGCCACTTCCGCAGCTATATCCTTGTGAGTGGCGCTGAGGATTCGGACGTCGATCGGAATCGTCCGGCTGCCGCCCAGGCGTTCGACCGTTCGTTCCTCCAGAGCGCGAAGGACCTTCGCCTGGGTAGCCGGGTTCATATCTCCGATTTCATCCAGAAAGAGGGTGCCCCGATGGGCTTGCTCGAACTTGCCGGCTCGCTGTTGGGAGGCACCGGTGAAGGCGCCCTTTTCGTACCCGAAGAGTTCGCTTTCGATCAAGGTTTCAGGCAGGGCCGCACAGTTGACGGCCACAAAGGGACCCGCGGCTCTGGGACTGCGCTCATGGATCTCGCGAGCCAACAACTCCTTGCCCGTACCGCTCTCGCCCTGTATCAGTACGGTCACATCGGTCGCCGCCAGCTTTTCCGCGATTTCAAAAACCCTCAGCATGGCGGGACTCTTGCCGATCATGCCTCCGAAGTGCCCGTCGCTCAGCACTTGCCTCTTCAGCTCCCGGTTCTCCTCCTCCAGCGCAATCCACTCCAACGCCCGCTCGACCGCCATCCTGAGCTCGTCGATCTCGAATGGTTTGATGATGTAGTCGTAGGCTCCCGCCTTCATGGCCTCGACCGCAACCTTGGCCGCGCCGTAGGCGGTCACCATGATGGTGAGCGGGGATTGCGGATCCTGCTCCAGGCTGTTGAGCAGGGCGATGCCGTCCTCGTTGGGCATGTTGATGTCGGCCAGCATGACATCGGGTCGATGCAATCGGATCAGCCGCCTGGCCGCTTCGGCGTTGCCTGCCTCGAAGGCCTGGACCTCCGGGCCCTCGAGGGCCCGGCGAATCCCATAGCGGGCAGCCGGCTCATCGTCCACGATCAGGATCTTGTGCATGGAGGTTCCTCTCGCAAGTCAGGGATCAAGGGCAGGATCACCTCAAAACGGGTGCCTCCCTTTTTGGAAGCGGGGCTGTGACAGGAGATTTCTCCGCCAAGATCCAGAACCCGACGCTGGGCCACGGCAAGCCCCAATCCCGTGCCTGTGGGTTTTGTGGTGAAAAAGGGCCGGAATATCTCCGATTGGTTCCGGGCGGGGATCCCGGGACCTTGATCCTCGACCCAGACCTTGACCCTTTTGCCTCTGTCCGACCTCAGGACGGCGCAACCCATGGTGATCCGGCTGCCGGCCGGAGCCGCCTCCAGGGCATTCACCACCAGGTTCTGAAATATCTCCAGGAAGATCTCTTCGGTACCCTGCACCGGCAATGGCTCTGAACCCCGGGTGATCCTCAACTCGACCAGCCGGCGCTCCGACTCGGCCTGGAACATCTGCCGGATCTTGCCCAGCACCGGCGCCAGGTCCAGGCTGGACTGGCCGGCTACGGCCGGCCGGGAGAATTTCAGCAACTGGCCGACGCTATGGTTCAAGCGGTCGATCTCGCCGTCGATCAGACTGAGATCGCTCCGATACTTCCTCTCGACTTCACCATCTTCCTGCATGAGCTGGATGATGGTCTTGATCGAACTCAGCGGATTCTTGACGTTGTGAGCCACCGCTGCAGCCATTTGCCCCAAGGACGCCCATTTGTCGCGCTCGGCCAGTTCCCGCTCCAGTTCGATTTTCCCCTGAGCCAACCTGCAGTTCTCCAGCGCCGCCACGAACCGGGCGGCAACCAGTTGCACCCCGGCCTGCTGTTCGGTGGAAAGGCGGCCCGAGGCCGCGGCCACCCGCAGTTCACCGAGAGCCTTCGCTCCCTGCTTCAGAATGAATCGTTCCCCCGAACCCGGATCGCCTCCGGTCCTGCCGTCCTCCGCTCGGACCGGGGCCGATTCGGCATAGAGCGCCACTTGTACCTCTTGGAGACCCAGCTCCGTCCGCAGCAGGTTCTCGGTAAATCGAACCAAGCCATCGATCTCGACGGTAGACCGCGAGACTTCCTCCAGCTTGGCGGCCATGCCGCTCAAACGGGCCATTTCCAGCGAGAAGAGCTGGCGGACCGAACCCTCCATCCAACGCTTCAGCGGTTGCGCCAGGGCGAAGAGCGCCAGGATCATGGCGGCCTCCACCAGGAGGCCCGGAAGCTCGAAACGGTCCTCCAGGAAGTCCCTCAGACCGCGAACCACCAACAGGTACATCACCAGCAGCAGAATTCCGACCAAGGAGAGGCCCAGACTGCGCCGGATAGCCACCTCGAAAAATTGATAGCGGAAAATGTAGTAACCCAGCAACCCACTGGGAAGATTCAACCACAGCAGGAGGACGGTCTCGATGGAATCGTCCATCCGCTCGGGGGACCCATGGTCGAAGACCCAATAGGCCAGGAAGACCAGGACCGCCACCGTCAGGAAGATGGCGATCGAAATTCGATACAGGTTGCGCTCCTGCGGCCTGTCGTTGGCTCTCAGCAGCCGCCACTCGATCAACACACAGCCGATCAGCACCAAGGCAAACCAGGCGGCAAACGGCTTGGCGTAAGACGAGGGAGCCAGGATCCTTACCGGGTAGGCCTGCAGGAAATCGGCAAAAGCCCCGGGCAGAAAGATCAAGGGCGCGTAGGCGGCGATCTTCCAGATCCAATGACGGGCAATGGCCGGCCTGGGAAACTTGTCCGCCTGAAAAATCAGATGGACGTGAAGCAACAGGGATGGCTGGACCGCCAGGGCGAAATAGGCGAGCGGGTCGACCCCGACCGACAGAAGGAAGGTGGTCATGCGCGTCAGCTCGAGACTCTCGAACACCAGGGAGAGAAAGTTGCAGAGATTCCAGAGGAAGAGGAAGGCGATGAGGACCAGCAGGACTCGCTCCAGCTTGCCAATGCGCCGGTAGCGCTTGATCAGGACGAACAGCGAGACCTGGAGAGCCACTCCCAGAACGAAACCCACCAGTTTGACGGCCAGTAGAAGTTGCATGGAACGACCGAACGGCAGGCTGGCAGGGTTGACAGAGAGGACCCCGAGAGGTCAGAGGGTAAAACCGCCAGCCTGCTCGAAGGCATGAGCCGTGTTCAGAACCAACTGCTCGTCGAAGTGTCTTCCCAGGAGCTGAATGCCGACGGGCATGCCGTCGGGCGTCTGGCCGCAGGGGAGCGAAATGCCGGGAATGCCGACCAGGTTGGCGGTGATGGTGAAGATATCCGAAAGGTACATGGCCAGTGGATCGTTGGTCTTTTCGCCCAGGCGGAAAGGAGGGGTGGGCGAGGTGGGCGAGATCAGGAGGTCCGCTTTTTGGAACGCCGCTTCAAAGTCCCGCTTGATCAGCGTTCTCACCTGCTGTGCCTTCAGGTAGTAGGCGTCATAGTAACCCGAGCTCAAGACGAACGTTCCCAGCATGATCCGTCGCTTGACCTCGGCGCCGAATCCGGCGTCTCTGGTCTCCCGGTACATGCTGGAAAGGTCGCCCTGTCCGGGAATCCGCAGGCCATAACGCACCCCGTCAAAGCGGGCCAGATTGGAGCTGGCTTCCGCCATGGCAATTACGTAGTAGGTAGCAATGGCGTAATCCGTGTGGGGCAGATCGACCTCGACCAGACGGCACCCCAGATCCTGAAGCAGCTTCAAGCCTGCCTCGATCCTGGTCCGGACCGACTCGGAGATTCCGCTCTTCCGGTACTGTCGGGGCATTCCGATTTTCAGGCCTTCAATCGGTTGACCCAGCCCGGCAGCATAGTCCGGCACATCCATGGCCAACGAGGTGGCGTCGCGCGGGTCCTTGCCGGAGATTACCTTGAGGATCCTGGCCACGTCCTCCACGCCATGAGCCAGGGGACCGATCTGGTCCAGAGAGGATCCGAAAGCCACCAGCCCATAGCGCGACACTCGACTGTAAGTGGGTTTCATTCCGACGACACCGCAAAATGACGCCGGCTGGCGGATGGAGCCTCCGGTGTCCGTGCCCAGCGCCGCTACCGCCATGCCGGCGGCCACGGACGCGGCCGATCCGCCGCTTGAACCGCCGGGAACGTGGTCGGGCCGGTGAGGGTTCCGGGTGGGGTGGAAGGCGGAATTCTCGGTGGACGAGCCCATGGCGTACTCGTCCAGATTGGCCTTTCCGAGAAACACCGCCCCGGCGGCGGTCAGCCGGTCAATGACGGTGGCGTTGTAGGGGGCGACAAAGTTTTCCAGGTTCCTGGACCCGCAGGTACAGCGGAGACCGCGAATCAGCAGGTTGTCCTTGATTGCCATCGGCAACCCGGCCAACTGGGGCAGCGGCTCTCCGGCTTGCTTCATTCGGTCGATCCGCTCGGCCTGGTTGAGCGCAAAGTCGTTGTCGTAATGAAGGAAGGCCCGAACCTCGGGGTTTTGCTTCCCGATGCGATCCTGGAAGGCCCGGCAGATCTCCACGGCGGAAGCCTCCCCACGCTCGATCAGCCCCTTGATTTTCTCAGCGGTCAGGCTCTTGAGATCCATGAGCACCCTCAGGCCGAAAGGTTGAGGTTGGGGAAGGGAGCCGGATTATTTCTCCGAAATCACTTTCGGCACCTTGAAGTGACCCGCCCCGGTTGCGGGACCGTTACCCAACGACTGTTCCTGGGTAAATCCTGCCCGGGACCGGTCGGCCCGCCAGCTATAGTTCTGCTCCGAGGTGTGGACCGCCTGCGCGGTGGGCTCGATACCTCTGGTATCCAGTTGGTTGAGCTGCTCCACATAGTCCAGGATGGAATTCATCTGGCCGATGAGTTCCAGCTTTTCCTCTTCGGTCACCGCCAACTGGGCCAGCTTGGCGATATAGTCCACCCGGGCGCGATCGATCTTCATGGCAGGTTCCTTATTTTCGGCGATCCAGACAGGCCGTGGCAGCCGCCTGAATCCGGGCTCGGAGCTCCTCGTCTTCAATCCCTTCCAGCGGCAGTTCGACCGGAGCCGGAGACCTCTGGGGAGGCGCCGGGGGGGGTTGATGCGGCGCTTGGTCCACCGTAGGGTCGATACGGAATTCCACCCTGGAAATGCCGGTGCCGAGCACCTGGTTGAGCCGGCTCACGATTTCCCCCCGGAGGGCGCTCAATTGGCGCTTCCATGCCGGCGAGGGTACCAGGACCACCAACCTGGATTGGCTGATTTTGACAGGTCGGGTGCGACGGGCCAGGGGCTCACCCACGATCCGGCTCCAGAGGGCCGCCGCCACTTGCTCCGGCCAGGGACCCGCGGCTCCGTACCGACGGAAGAGATCGGGTAACAAGGTTGCGAGCGATTTCATCTCACCTGAAACAAAAGAAAAAAGAGTTATCCACGAAGGGCCACTAAGGCGTTGAGTTTAACCGCTACGGAATACCAAGGTCACGACAGGATTGTCGATTTCCGATTGTTTCACTCTCGTATGATCCGCACCGTCGTGGGGGGCGGGGGCCGAACTTACCTGAAACAAACCTGGGTTCGCGTGACGCAAAACCGGTTCAAGAGATTGAAACAACAGGGGTTGGAGAGGAATTGACAACGTGCCTGAAACACCTCTGTTTCACTCTCGAATGATCCGCACGGCAGGGCGGGGGCCGGACTTACCTGAAACAAACGCCTGCGCCTGGTGGCTGGAAACCGGTTCATAGTCAAGCATGGGTAGATTTTTGATTCACATCGATGCACAGGATGCACAGGATTTTTTCCGGAGACGGCTGGCTTGTATTCCCGGACATCCTCAAATCCACACGCGATCATCGCCCGAGTCAGCGTCTCCTGCAGCAGCCTCCCGTCCTGATTATCCTGTGCATCCTGTGCATCGATGTTCAATTTATAGTCCTTCTCGATGGATCTGCCCAGTCGCGGGGGGCGGGCGCCCGGCTCTCAGGCAAACGGGAGTTTCCCAAAGGGGACAGGCCGGCTTTCAGAGAAGTCGCCCGCCGGATACCCCCCACCTCACCATCGGGACGACCCCCCCGGGAGCGCGGGCGTCCCGCCCGCATGCTGTCCCTTCGGTTGCCGCTCAGTTTCCCTGCGATGTTGCAGCCGACCGCCCTGCCGGCGGGAACCGCATGGGCCCGGCCGAAGCAGAGGCAGGGCGCCGCTGCCGGTTGATTCCGGTGGAGGAGATGGCCGAAGCTGCGGGAGGATTTGTGCGGGCGGGACGCCCGCGCTCCCGGGTGGGCTTCCTCCCATGACAGGGTCACACCAACGGGACAAAAGTGCAGAAGCATTTTGGCGCCAGTTGTCGTTGAAGGAGGTCCATCAGTCCTGGTGCCTTACCTGAAACATCCACTTGAGACCGTGTCAGTGCTTGATCGATTCCCAGTAGGACACGAACTCGAACTCGGGGCTGTTGGACCGGTTGTGGCAGGTCACACAGGAATTCGGTCCCAGCGGTCCCATCTTGACCACGGTCGGCTGCTGACTGTGCTCCCGGCCCTGACCGTGACAGGCCTCGCACTGGACGTTCGCCAGGTGGGCGGTGCGATAGAGATCTTCAAATCCTCCGGGCTGCCCCGAACCGGTCACGTGGCAGACCACACACTGGGTATCGAATTCCTTCCTTTCCCTTTTCAGGATGTCGATGGCATGGGCGTGGGCCGAGCCTTCCCAAGCCTGGAAGGCATCCACATGGCAGGTCCCGCAGGTTTGAGAGGTCACAAAAATGGAGTCAGCGTGATCCTGGTGTCCGCCGTGGCTATGGTCGTGGCCGTGGACATGGGCGGTTTTCAGAGCCATATCGCTCTGTCTGGCGGAGATATCGGCTTTGGCTTCCACCATAAAGGCGGCGACATCGGGGTCATCGGCCACACGCCGGGTCAGGCGGTGATTCAAGGGCTGCACTGACGCCCGGCCCGACTTCAGGGAAAAGCGCAATTCTCCCAGGCTCTTGGCTTCGTCTTCAGCGTAGACGATGGTGGAGTGGCTCACCTTGATGGGCGGCATCGACGATTGATGCTCGAACCCGTTCAGAATCATGTCGATACCGCTATGGTCGATGGCCAACTGGATGGCGTCGCCGATGGGCATGCAGGCCAGGGCAATCACGTAGTCGCATTTCTCCCTCAACTCGGGCAACCATTTCCGGGCGCTGTCCGATGGATTCTCCCAGCGGTAGCCTGCCCCACTTTTCGAGGAGTGATTGCGGACCGCAAAGCCGATGATGCCGACCCGGAAGGCGGGGGCGGAAGAGGCCGGCGACACCGTCTTGATCACGTAGGGATCGAGCAGCGGATCTCCGGATTGGACGGAAAGCAGGTTGGCGGAAATAAACCGCCCATTCCTTTTGAGCTCTATCCCCAGGGCTCCGAGTTCCTCCACGTCGTTCCCCCCAATGTTGAGGACCTCGATTCCCAGCAGCTCCATCCCCTTCCAGAGCCACTCGTTCTTGACCGCTCGATCGGGGCCCAGCCGCTGCATGAAGTTGCCGATCTCCACCTGGAGGGCCGGACGGCCGGGGAATTCCCTGACCCGTTCCCTGATGACGTTTGCTCGGCGAGCCAGACCGCCCGCGGGATTGCGCGGTCAGCCACAGGGTTCGAGATTCCCCCGAACGTTTCCGGTAAAATAGATGCTGAAGTCGAAGTCGGAACTCTGGACTTGCGGCGCCGATCGAACCTGGCTAATGGCCAGCAGCACCGACAAGAGAAGGCCGGCGGCATAGCCCAAACGCCCTTTGATCAATGCAATCATGCTCGTCACAGGCAGGCCCGCACCGGCTGGCTGGAACCACGGGAGGGACCTGTTCTATCATACGGCCCGGAAGTTTGTAAACCGGGGCGCTCCGGGCGCAGCAGGCCCGGCAGGCAGGCTGGCAGCCCGGGCTGGAAACAGGCTTGCCTCCGGGAAACTCTTCAGGAAATCTCCCTCATGCCCGCCGCACTCGGTTCTCATTCCCCACGCCTGATTCTAGCATCCGCCTCGCCCAGAAGACAGGAGCTGATGAAGCTGCTCCGGATCGACTTCGAGGTCAGGGCGAGCGGCGCGCCGGAAGCATTTCGAAGGGGCGAGTCTCCTGCCCAACTGGTGATGCGCCTGGCTCGGGCCAAGGCCGAAGCCATCCGGGACATCCGTCCCGACGCCTGGGTGGTGGGAGCCGACACGGTGGTGGTCTGCGGCTCGGAGGTTCTGGGAAAGCCCGAATCGGCGGCGGCGGCGGGCGGCATGCTGCGTAAACTGAGCGGCCGCACCCATCAGGTCTTGACCGGCATTTGCATCCGTCACCTGCAGCTTCGGGATGCCAGTTTCGTCGAAACCACCGTTCGCTTCGCCGCACTATCCAGTCGAGACATCCAGGAATACCTGGCCACCGGCGAGCCCTTCGGCAAGGCCGGAGCCTATGCCATTCAGGGCTATGGCTCCCGATTCATTCACGGGATCCAGGGCTGCTACTTCAACGTCGTCGGCCTGCCCCTGTCCCACCTCTACCTGACACTCAAGAAATTGGGGTTCCCGGCAGATGGATAATTTCTGCCTCCAGGCACTCGTTCCAGAACTCAGGGGGGCGCTGCTGCAACAGAGGATTCGCAAGGTCAGGCAGCTCGGTCACCGGCGATTCCTCTTGTCGTTGCATCATCCCTGCCCTTTTGACCTGGCTGTCGTGCTGGAACAGCGACTCCCCTGCCTGTTCTTGCAGCCCAAGAAGTCGCCGGCAGGAAACGCGGCCGTCTCCAGCGACTGGCTTCTCTCAATGCGAAGACATCTGGTCGGACACACGGTCGTTGGCATTGAAAAAGAGCTGGAGGATCGGGTGGTTACCCTCGCGGTCGAGGATAGGCGGTGGCCTCATCCGGCAAGCATCTTCCGCCTGCGCCTGGAACTGATTCCCCTGAGGGCCAATGCCTTCCTGGAGGACACCCAGGGGCAGCTCCTGCGGACCTTCAGACCCAATCAGCCTGCCGCCGGACCGGTCTCCGGCACCGGAGCCGGCCTGGGGCGCCTGGGCCGGCAGGCGTTCCAGGACCAGGTGCTGAATGCCTGCCGGGAGTCCGGACCCAATGGTCTGCTGACTGCGGACGCCAATCGCCTGCAGCTAAGGATCCGAGGTCTGAGTCCTCTTTTCCTTCGAGAGATCACCCACCGATGTCCGCCGGATCCGGAGGTGTTGTGGAGCCGGCTCCAGGAACTGATTCGGCGGGTGCAACAGGGGCCTTTCAGTCCTCGGATCTACCCGCCCGGCAAAAACAGCCAGCCCTGGATCTGCTCCCCGTTTCCGCTGGCGCATCTGGAGGGATGCGCTCATCGCGAATGTCCCGACATGAACACCGCCGTCGCCGAGACCTGCCGGCTTTTTCAGGATCGGCAACGATTTCTCGAACGGCGCCAATCCTGGCTCTCCCGGCACCGACAGCGAAGCAGGAAGCAAACCCGACTGCTGAAAGATCTGCAGGAGGACCTGGAACGGAACCTCCAGGCCCAGCGTTTAAAAAAATTCAGCGACCTCCTGCTGGCCCAGGCTCCCGGGTTGCCCGCGGGCCGGACCTCCGTGCGGCTTCCGGACCTGTTTCTGCCGGGTCAGCCCGAGGTAACCATTCCCCTGGAGCCCCGGCTCACAAGCCTCCAGAACGCCACCCGCTATGCCCGGCAATTCCAGAAGTCGAGCCGCGCCATCCCAAGGATTCAGACTCGCCTGCAAGCGGTTCGGGAAGAGCTTGGCGCCCTGGAAAAGCAACAGGAGCGGCTCGACCGGGCAACCTCCCTGGCGGACCTGGAGCCGCCCCCCGCAATTCCCGGCCCCGCCCCTTCCGCAACCCCGGCCGGCGGCAGGCTCCGCCGCTCTTCCAGCAAAGACAGGACCCCGGAACCGTCGAAGCTGTCCCGCCGGTTTGTTTCGTCGGAGGGGTTGACCATTCTGGTGGGCAAGGGGAACCGGCAGAACGATGCCCTGACGGCAAGAGTGGCCCACAACGAGGACTTCTGGCTGCATGTGGCAGGGTATTCCGGGTCCCACGTGGTCTTGCGAAATCCCGACAAGCGCCCGGCGCCCTCGCCGCCGTCGCTGCTGGAAGCAGCCCAGTTGGCTGCCTATTTCAGCCAGGCCCGCAACGCCCCCCGGGTCGAAGTGCACTATACCCAGAAAAAATTCGTCACCAGACCCAAAGGGGGAAAGCCCGGTGTCGTCCGGCTCAGAAGCTACCAGTCCATCGCCGTCCACCCCTGTATGCCCGGCTTGTCTGAAACAACTGAAAAAAGACAAAAGAAAAAGAGTTATCCACGAAGGGCCACGAAGAACGACGAAGGGCCACTAAGGCGTTGAGGGTAACCGCGACGGGATGCCAAGGCCGCGAAGGGATGATCGATTTCTGATTGTTTCACTCTCGAATGATCCGCACGGCAGGGCGGGGGCGGCCCTTGTCTGAAACAAAAGAAAAAAGAGGAATCCACGCAGGGCCACCAGGCGTGACGGCTCTGCCGCATCGGCAGGGCTGCGGCCTGGCAACCCGGCACGCCCCCCCTTCAGGGGCACGGGTGATGGGAGGAGGTCCCCCCCGGGAGCGCGGGCGTCCCGCCCGCATCCTCTCCCTTTGCCTGTCGCTCGGTTTCCCTGCGATGCCGCGGCCGACCACCCTGCCGGCGGGAACCGTGTGGGCCCGGCCGAAGCAGAGCCTTGGCGCCCTTGACGGTCGACCCGGGGGGAGGCGATGGCCGAGGCTGCGGGAAGAATTGTGCGGGAAGCGAATAGGGGACTACACCAGCGCTATACCAGTGCTGCACGACGAATTTTGCAAAAGGCTCAACAAAAGAGTGATCCACGCAGGGCCACCAAGGCGTTGAGGTGATCCGCAACGGGCACAACCTGACACCACGGTTACGACCGCTTGGCCACTGATAATCCTTGGAATTGTGCTCGCCCTATGAGAGCATACCGTAATGAACTCGGGAAGGAAAATAGAATGGTCAGCCAGAGCGAAAAAGGACATGCGACGCATCGCTGTAACGGACCGCGCTCGAATTGTCTCAAAGGTCGAGCAGTACGCCCGGAATCCGTCTTCGTTTGCCAATCAAGTCATCGCTCTGACGGGCAGTGAGTATTGGCGGCTACGGGTGGGCAGGTATCGTGTCATCTTCAAGTGGGACCAAACCGGCGATATGACCGTCATGATTGTCTTGAGAGTCCGGCATCGGAGGGAAGCCTATGTCTGAGACCGAAACTGTTACGCTGAGTCGGGCGGACTACGACGCCCTGATTGCTCGTCAAGAAGAGCTTGAAGATTTGTTGGCGGCCAGGGAAGCCGATGATGGGAGTCGCATCCCGCACGAAGTGTTCCTGAAAATCATGGATGGGGAGAACCCTGTCGCGGCGTGGCGGACGTTTCGCGGTATGACGTTGAGAGCTCTCGCTGAAGAGACGGGGCTCGCCAACGGGTATCTCTCCGAAATCGAACGAGGTCTCAAGACCGGCTCCGTGAAGGCCTTGCACCGCATTGCGGAAGCGCTGGACACAAGGATTGACACCCTCATGGATTGATAGGGTGCTAATCATCCAGCCAGGGAATCTTGAAGTTCAGGGACTGCAGCTTGTCCTCCAGTTCCTTGCGCTCGCGGTTTGGTTTGAGGCGGGGGCCGTCATAGTTGAGAAATCCGAACTGACCGGCCAGTGCTTTGGCCTCGTCGGGGCGGTTGGCGGCCAGCATGCGGATAATCTGCTGCTCCCGGCGGGAGAGGGTAGCCGAATGAAAGCGGTAGTCCTGGAAGGCTTCCCAGGTAATCGGGCACCATCGGCTGAGAATTTGCTCGCCAATGACGGTAGCATAGCTGCGGATCTCCCACTGGGCGTGGGCATCCATTCTCAGGGCCAGGAAATGCAACAAATTGTGGAGGTCGATCTTCCAGTAGGCCTCGGTATAGGTTGAGAGCGGAAGGTCCTTGCGAGCCTGCTCTCTGGCGACCCCGGCCTCGAGGCGCTCCTGGTAGAGCTTGCGGCTGCTCTGAATCAATGCCGCTTCCTTTTCGGAAAGCTCCGAGCCCACCTCCGGGTTCAGGAATCCCCTGCTGCCCTGGCGGTTTCCCCGGGATTGCTCCCGCCACTGGTCGTTATCGGTCAGTTGAGCCGAGTCGATAGCCTCGGAATAGCGCGTCGAGTACTCGTTGACACTGGCCGTACGGTGACGGATCCACTGGCGCCAGCAGTCCATCGGCACGCGGACATGCAGCTTGATGTCGCACATCTCGAAGGGAGTGGTGTGGTGGTGCCGCATCAGATATCGAATCAAGCCGCGATCCTGGTGGACCTTCCTGGTTCCCTTGCCGTAGGACACCCGGGCCGCTTGCACGATGGACTCGTCCGAACCCATGTAGTCGATCAATCGGACGAAGCCGTCATTGAGGACCCGAAAGGGAATTCCCAGAATTTCGTCCAGCGCTGGAACGTTGAGGCGCTCGATCTTGCCGCTGCCATCCATGAGGAGAGGTGACCTCGATAAGGATTCGCCGTGCAATGGCGAGGCCAGGAAGATGAGTTTGTCGAGACTGGGATCGGAGGAGGACGGTGGGAGAGGGCCGGTTATCGGGCTGTGCCGGCAGATTGGCTCAGGTGGCGGTCACGGCAGATCGGTCGATCCCATCAGAAACTGGTCCACGCCGCGAGCGGCCCGGCGGCCCTCGGTGATGGCCCAGACCACCAGAGACTGTCCTCGCCGCATGTCCCCGGCCGCAAAAACACCCGGCAAGCTGCTCATGTGGTTGCCGTCCGCCTCCACGTTGCCGCGAGCGTCCAGCTTGACCCCCAGTTGGTTCAGCATGCCATCGGACTCCGGTCCGAGGAAGCCCATGGCCAGCAACACCAACTCGGTCTTTACCTCAAACTCGCTTCCCGGCACTTCCCGCATGGGCCGGCGTCCGTTTTCATTGGGTTCTCCGAATTCGACTCGAACCGCATGCAGTTTCTCCACTCGACCGTTGGAACCGCTAAAACGCTTGGTGTTGATGCTCCAGTCTCGAAAGCCTCCCTCTTCGTGGGAAGAGGAGGTGCGCAGGATCATTGGCCAGTAGGGCCACGGCATGGAGGGAGTCCGTTCAGGCGGTGGTTTGGGCAGCAGTTCCCAGGAGCTCACCGAGCGAGCTCCCTGCCTGAGAGCCGTGCCGTGGCAATCCGAGCCCGTATCGCCCCCGCCCAGGATAATCACTCGCTTGCCCTTGGCAGTGATGGGCTTTCCGGGAATCCGCCGGTCTCCGGCCACACGCCGGTTCTGCTGGGGCAGGTAGTCCATGGCCGGGTGAATGCCGTCCAGCTCGCGGCCGGGCACGGGCAGCTCCCGGGCCTTGGTGGCGCCGCCCGCCAGGACCAGAGCGTCGAAGTCGCGCCTCAGATCCTCCACCGGCAGGTTGAATCCGACGTTGGCCCCGGTCTTGAAGAGGACGCCCTCGTCCCGCATCAGATCGAGGCGCCGGCGCACCATCCATTTTTCCAGCTTGAAATCCGGAATGCCGTAGGTCAGCAGCCCCCCGATGCGGTCCGCTCTTTCAAACACGGTGACCCGGTGGCCCACCTTGTTCAACTGGTCCGCACAGGCCAGGCCGGCCGGACCCGATCCCACCACGGCCACCTTTTTCCCGGTACGAACCTTGGGAGGTTTCGGCGCAATCCAACCCTCGCGGAAGGCATGCTCGATGATGCTGACTTCGATCTGCTTGATGGTGACCGGTTGATCGTTGATTCCGAGCACGCAGGCCGCTTCGCAAGGCGCCGGACAGACCCACCCGGTAAATTCGGGGAAGTTGTTGGTCTTGTGCAGTACCTGGATCGCTTCTCGCCAGCGGTTTCGATAAACCAGGTCGTTCCAATCCGGAATAATGTTGCCCAGAGGACAGCCGGTGTGGCAGAAGGGAATCCCGCAATCCATACAGCGAGCCCCCTGGCTCTGCACCAAGGAATCGGCAGGTTCCCGGTACACCTGGAACCAGTCCTTGACGCGCTCTTCCACGGACCGCCGGGGCGCCATCTCCCGGCCGATTTCCATGAAACCAGTCACCTTCCCCATGGCTTCTCCGTCTTGGAGACACTGGAATCGACCTTTCGGCCAACCCCGAACCCGAGCTGAAACCGCTCGGTCTTACTTGGTGTTATCGGAGACTGCGCTAACCCGACAGGGCCGGCGTTTTCTGGCGGTCGGCCTCCGAAGCCCGGGCCTTTTCCAATTCCCGAAGGACTCTCCGGTAATCCACGGGCATCACCTTCACGAACTTGGACAGCAAGGCCTCCCAATTCCGCAACACTCTTTCCGCCACCGCACTCCCCGTGAAACGCCGATGCCGGGAAATCATCCCCTTGAGCGTCTCCAGGTCAGCGGGCTCCACCACCGGTTCAAGGTCCACCATGCTGTGGTTGCAGTTCTGGCTGAAGAGACCCGACTCGTCCAGCACGAATGCGATGCCGCCGCTCATTCCAGCGGCAAAGTTCCGCCCGGTCTTGCCCAACACGACGGCCACCCCGCCCGTCATGTACTCGCATCCATGGTCCCCCACCCCTTCGACGACGGCGCGGGCGCCGCTGTTGCGCACCGCAAACCGCTCTCCGGCCACCCCTCGGAAGTAGGCTTCGCCCCCGGTGGCGCCATAGAGCACCACGTTTCCGATCAGGATGTTGTCTTCGGCCTTGAAGGTCGCCTCTCTCGGGGAAAACACAATCAACTTGCCACCCGACAACCCCTTGCCGATGTAATCGTTGGCATCGCCTTCCAGCCTGAAGGTAATTCCGGCCGCCAGAAACGCCCCGAAGCTTTGCCCGGCCGATCCGCGAAAACCGATCTGAATGGTGTCTTCGGGAAGCCCCGAATTGCCGTGGCGCTCGGCCAGGGCGGAACTCAGCATGGTACCCACGGTGCGCTGGGAATTCCGTATGGGGTAATGGAGGGATATCCGGGTCCCCTTCTCCAGCGATTCCCGGCAAGCGGCAATCAACTGATGGTCCAGCGCCTTTTCCAGACCGTGGTCCTGCTCCTGGACTTTGTGGGTGGCGACCCGCTCGGGAACCTGAGGCCTGTAGAAGATACGGGTAAAGTCCAACCCCAGCGCCTTCCAGTGCTCGACAGCGTCGGTGACGTCCAAACGGTCCGACCGGCCCACCATCTCCTCCACCCTGCGAAAGCCCATTTCCGCCATGATCTCCCGCAGTTCCTGAGCCACGAAGGTGAAGAAGTTGATGACATACTCGGGCTTGCCTGCGAACTTGCGGCGCAGCACCGGATCCTGAGTGGCGACGCCGACGGGACAGGTGTTGAGGTGGCACTTGCGCATCAGGATACACCCGGAAGCCACCAGCGGAGCCGTGGCGCAGCCGAACTCCTCGGCGCCCAGCAGGATGGCCACCGCCACATCCCGGCCCGTCTTGAGCTGGCCATCGGTCTGAACCACGATGCGCCCGCGCAGGTCATTGAGCACCAGCGTTTGCTGGGTCTCCGCCAGGCCCAGTTCCCAGGGGACCCCGGCATGCTTGATGGACGTCTGGGGAGAAGCCCCCGTCCCTCCGTCGTGCCCGCTGATGAGCACCACGTCGGAATGGGCCTTGGAGACACCCGCAGCCACGGTGCCCACCCCCACTTCGGCCACCAACTTCACGGAAATTCTGGCCCGCGGGTTGGAGTTCTTGAGATCGTGAATCAATTGGGCCAGATCCTCGATGGAGTAAATGTCGTGGTGAGGCGGAGGAGATATCAGCGACACGCCCGGAGTGGAGTGCCGCACCCGCGCAATCACCTTGTCCACCTTGTGCCCGGGAAGCTGGCCCCCTTCTCCCGGCTTGGCCCCCTGGGCCATCTTGATTTGCAGCTCCTCCGAGTTGACCAGGTACTCCACCGTCACGCCAAAGCGCCCCGAAGCCACCTGCTTGATGGCGCTCCGGCGCCAGTCCCCGTTGGGATCGCGGAGGTACCGGGCCGGGTCCTCACCACCCTCGCCGGTATTGCTCTTGGCCCCGATACGATTCATGGCGATGGCCAGGTTTTCGTGGGCTTCCTTGCTGATGGATCCAAAGGACATGGCCCCGGTTGCGAACCGTTGGACGATCTCGGAGGCAGGCTCGACCTCATCCAGGGGAACGGGGCTCCCCTTCTTGAGCTTGAACAGGCCCCTTAACGTACACAGATTCCGGCTTTGGTTGTTGATCAAGGCGGAGTACTGCTTGAACAGGCGGTAGTCTCCGTGACGGGTGGCCAACTGCAGTTTGGCCACCGATTCCGGGTTGAACAGGTGGAACTCGCCGTCGCGCCGCCACTGATACTGTCCCCCCACATCCAGCAAGGGCTTCCCAGCCGGTCCCCTGGGAAATCCCTGGCGGTGCCGCGCGATGGCCTCCCGTCCCAGAACCTCCAGGCCGATGCCCTCGATGCGAGAGGCCGTGCCGGTGAAGTGGCGCTCGACCAGACGTGAATTCAGCCCGATGGCTTCAAAGATTTGAGCCCCCCGATAACTCTGGATGGTGGAGATCCCCATCTTGGCAATGATCTTGAGCAGGGCCTTGTTGATGGACTTGATGTAGTTCTTGAAGGCAAGTTCTTGGGTGACTTCGGGACGAAAGAGCTGTTGCGCCACCATGTCGGCCAACGTCTGGAAGGCCAGGTAGGGGTTGACGGCCCCGGCCCCGTAGCCGATCAGGAGCGCGAAGTGCATGACCTCCCGAGCTTCGCCGGATTCCACCACCAGACCCACCTTGGTCCGGGTGCCTTCCCGAATGAGGTGGTGGTGGACCGCCGAGGTCGCCAGCAGGGCCGGAATGGGCACCTTTTCGGAATCGACCCCGCGATCGGAGAGAATGATGATGTTGTGACCCTGGCTCACCGCCTGAGACGCCCGGCTGCAGAGTGCTTCCAGGGCGGCCTCCAATCCGCCCTCCCCGTCGCGTTCGGAGAAATGCATCTTCAAGGTCCTGGCGCTGAAGTCCTTGACCGAGGCATGGCGGATGCGGCCGAGCTCAAGATCGGTCAGAATGGGGCATTGCAATTTGAGCAGGCGCGCATGCCTGGGGGTTTCGTCCAGGAGATTCTGTTCGCTGCCGATGTAACTTTCCACCGACATCACCATCTCTTCCCGGATGGAATCGATGGGCGGGTTGGTCACCTGAGCGAAGAGCTGTTTGAAGTAGTTGTAGAGCAGCGGCGATTTGTTGGAGAGGACCGCCAGCGGCGTATCCGTACCCATGGACCCGACTGCTTCTTCACCATTGCTGGCCATGGGAGCCATCAACAACCGCAGGTCTTCCACGGTGTACCCGAAGGCCTGCTGCTGGGGCAGCAGATCCTCGACCACCAACCGTTTACCCGCAGGCGCCGGCGGCAACTGGGAAAGCTCGATCCGGTTGGTGTCGACCCACCGGCGATAGGGCTTTTGGGTGCTGATGCCCCGTTTGAGCTCCGAGTCATCAATGATGCGCCCCTGCCTGGTGTCGACCAGAAACATCCTTCCGGGTTGAAGCCGACCCTTGTGCAGGATCTGCTCCTCGGGCATATCCAGCACGCCCACTTCGGAGGCCATCACCACCAGGTTGTCCTTGGTGACCACATAACGGGAGGGCCGCAGACCGTTCCGGTCGAGCACCGCCCCGATGCGGGTCCCATCGGTAAAGGCAATGGAGGCCGGGCCGTCCCAGGGCTCCATCAGACAGGAATGGTACTCATAGAAGCCCCGTTTATCGGGGTCCATGCGAATGTCCTTGTTCCAGGCCTCGGGGATCAGCATCATCACCGAGTGGGCAAGGGACCGGCCTCCCTGGACCAGGAACTGCAGGGCGTTGTCGATGGTGGCGCTGTCGCTGGCCGTATCGGAAACCAAAGGGAAAATCTTGGGGAGATCCTCGCCGAAGAGGTCCGAGGAGAGCATCTTGGAACGGGCGCGCATCCAGTTGCGGTTACCGCAAAGCGTATTGATTTCTCCGTTATGGGCCAGGTACCGGTAAGGATGAGCCAGCTTCCAGGAGGGAAAGGTGTTGGTGCTGAAGCGCGAGTGAACCAGACACAGAGCGCTCTTCGCTGAAGGGTCTGCCAGATCCCGATAATAGGCCGGAATCTGGGGAGCGGTCAGGAGGCCTTTGTAGACGATGGTCTCGGCGGACAGGCTGGCGATGTAGAAGCTCTCGAGGCGGTCCAATTCCTGCCGCTCCACCTCTCGCTCCACCCGCTTGCACACCACGTACAGCTTACGCTCAAAGTCAGCCACCTGCTTCAAGGCGGCATTTTTCCCGACGAAGATCTGACGAATGACCGGCTCGGACTCTCGAGCCAGACTGCCGATGGCCTGGCTGTCGACGGGAACGTCCCTCCACCCCAGCAGTTCCTGCCCCTCCGCCTCGATCCCCTCCTCCAGTACGCGTTCCAGGCGGGCCCGCGCCTCAAGCTCCCGAGGCAGAAAGACCATGCCCACCCCGTAGTCGCCCGGCGAGGGGAGCTGCATCCCAATGGCCTGGCAGTCTCGTCTCAGGAACTCATGGGGAATCTGAATCAGGGCTCCCGCTCCGTCGCCAGTCTCCGGATCGCAACCGCAGGCGCCTCGATGAGCCAGGTTGCAAAGCACTTCCAACCCCTGGCGGATGATGCGGTGGCTGCGGGTCCCGTCCACGTTGACCACGAAGCCGACACCACAACTGTCCCGCTCAAAGCGAGGGTCGTACAGCCCTTGTTTTTTCGGCATTCCGTCCTGATGCATCGAAACTCTCTGGATCTCGACAGAGCCGGCTGTCAAATGGCGACAGCGACACCCCCGCGACCGGCACCGGCAGGTCCTGGACCGGACCCGCAGTGCCGCTTTCCAGCCAAATCAGTTGGCTAAAGGGGCTTGAGTTGGGGAAGCCAGCAAACTTGATTGACAGCCGGAATGGGCATCTTGACTCATCGAACCAAGGATTCTATCAAATTTGGACCCGAGAAGTCCTTAGCTTCTCCTGTCTGAGCCTCGGTCGGGTGAGTTGCTACTTAGGGACAACCCTGAGAAGAAACGGCTACCGGCAAATTCTAGAAGAAAGCCGGCCACAAAATAAATTTATATTTGAGCCTTTTGCAAAATTCGCTAGGAAGCGGGATTTATTGTCGGGAAGAGTTGTTGTCCCTGGGAAACCCATGGCTAGCCAGGTGCAGATCCCTGTCGAGGGCGTTATTTTGCAGGAGCATTCTGCCCCCATCTCATGCCCGACTCCGAATTTTGCAAAAGACTCAGGGGAAAAAGATTTCCACCAAGGGCGTTAAAGTATCGAGCCTTTTGCAAAATTCGTCAGGTAGCGGGATTTTTTACCAGGAAAGGTAAGGGGACAGGTCAGTCGCGGGACAAGTCCGATCTCTGTTGTATCATGGAGATGAGCAATCGACATGATGAACGGAGGTGGAACTTGTCCCTTAAACAAACCCTATCACGACACTGGTTCAGGTTTCAACGGGAGCTGTTTCCGTGGCTGGAGGAGACCCTGGGTCCCCTGGGCGAGCGCTACGAGCGGCTCGTCCGGGTGCTGGAACTGGTGCGAGTGGAGGAGTGGCTGCCCTACAACAGGGGCTGGCGGGGCCGGCCGCTGAAGGATCGTGCCGCGCTGGCGCGGGCCTTTCTGGCGAAGGCGGTGCTGGACGTGCCCACCACCCGGGGGCTGGTGGAGCGGCTGAGGACGGAACCTACCCTGCGCCGCCTGTGCGGCTGGGAGGCGGCGGGTGGGGTGCCGAGCGAGGCAACCTTCTCTCGCGCGTTTGCGGAATTCGCCGCCAGCGACCTGCCGGGGCGCCTGCATGAGGCGCTGCTCGACAGAACGCTGAAGGGCCACTTGGCGGGCCACGTCTCGAGGGACTCGACCGCCATCCCGGGACGAGAATCGCCGGCGCCCAAGCCCGCAACGACGGCCAGGCCGAAGCGCCGACGGGGTCGGCCGCGCAAGGACGAGCTACGGGCGAAGGAGCCGCGCCGCCTGGAGCGGCAGGCGTCGATGACGCTGGAGGAGATGCTGGAGGACCTGCCGAAGGTCTGCGACATCGGCGTCAAGCGCAACGCCAAAGGGCATCAGGAGAGTTGGACCGGCTACAAGCTGCACATCGACGCCATCGACGGCGGCATTCCGGTCAGTTGCCTGCTGACGTCAGCCTCGGTGCATGACAGTCAGGCGGCGATCCCGCTGGCGAGGCTGACCGCGAGTCGGGTCGACAGCCTCTACGACCTGATGGACAGCGCCTATGACGCGCCTGAGATCCGGGCCTTCAGTGAGCAGCTGGGCCATGTGCCGATCATCGACCTCAATCCCCGCAGGCGGCCGCAGTTGAAAGCCGAGCGGAAGCGGGAGGCGCTGGCTCAGCGCCGCATCGGCCAAGTGCCTCCCGAGGTGAGGCGCTACCGGGAGCGCTCGACTGTGGAGCGGGTGAACGGACGGCTCAAGGACGAGTTTGGCGGGCGGTACCTGAGGGTTCGCGGCCCGGGCAAGGTGTGGTGCCACCTGATGTTCGGCATCCTCGCGCTGACGGTGGAACAGTTGATGCGCCTGACGCTCTGAAGACTTGGCCGCCACCCCGAACAGAACAGCAGGTTTGCCCGCCGTAGGGCAGGGAGAGGGCAAGCTGTGCCCGCGCACGGCGACCGCCTGCGATCCGGCCCTCAGATCCGGGCATTTCCGCTTGAAAGTGTCCTTGCTGTCGGGTAATCACAAGCGGAACATCACGTTAGCCAGCAAAATGTCATGCTCCACTGCGAATTTTGCAAAAGGCTCAGGGGAAAAAGATTTCCACCAAGGGCGTTAAAGTATCGAGCCTTTTGCAAAATTCGTCAGGTAGCGGGATTTTTTACCAGGAAAGGTAAGGGGACAGGTCAGTCGCGGGACAAGTCCGATCTCTGTTGTATCATGGAGATGAGCAATCGACATGATGAACGGAGGTGGAACTTGTCCCTTAAACAAACCCTATCACGACACTGGTTCAGGTTTCAACGGGAGCTGTTTCCGTGGCTGGAGGAGACCCTGGGTCCCCTGGGCGAGCGCTACGAGCGGCTCGTCCGGGTGCTGGAACTGGTGCGAGTGGAGGAGTGGCTGCCCTACAACAGGGGCTGGCGGGGCCGGCCGCTGAAGGATCGTGCCGCGCTGGCGCGGGCCTTTCTGGCGAAGGCGGTGCTGGACGTGCCCACCACCCGGGGGCTGGTGGAGCGGCTGAGGACGGAACCTACCCTGCGCCGCCTGTGCGGCTGGGAGGCGGCGGGTGGGGTGCCGAGCGAGGCAACCTTCTCTCGCGCGTTTGCGGAATTCGCCGCCAGCGACCTGCCGGGGCGCCTGCATGAGGCGCTGCTCGACAGAACGCTGAAGGGCCACTTGGCGGGCCACGTCTCGAGGGACTCGACCGCCATCCCGGGACGAGAATCGCCGGCGCCCAAGCCCGCAACGACGGCCAGGCCGAAGCGCCGACGGGGTCGGCCGCGCAAGGACGAGCTACGGGCGAAGGAGCCGCGCCGCCTGGAGCGGCAGGCGTCGATGACGCTGGAGGAGATGCTGGAGGACCTGCCGAAGGTCTGCGACATCGGCGTCAAGCGCAACGCCAAAGGGCATCAGGAGAGTTGGACCGGCTACAAGCTGCACATCGACGCCATCGACGGCGGCATTCCGGTCAGTTGCCTGCTGACGTCAGCCTCGGTGCATGACAGTCAGGCGGCGATCCCGCTGGCGAGGCTGACCGCGAGTCGGGTCGACAGCCTCTACGACCTGATGGACAGCGCCTATGACGCGCCTGAGATCCGGGCCTTCAGTGAGCAGCTGGGCCATGTGCCGATCATCGACCTCAATCCCCGCAGGCGGCCGCAGTTGAAAGCCGAGCGGAAGCGGGAGGCGCTGGCTCAGCGCCGCATCGGCCAAGTGCCTCCCGAGGTGAGGCGCTACCGGGAGCGCTCGACTGTGGAGCGGGTGAACGGACGGCTCAAGGACGAGTTTGGCGGGCGGTACCTGAGGGTTCGCGGCCCGGGCAAGGTGTGGTGCCACCTGATGTTCGGCATCCTCGCGCTGACGGTGGAACAGTTGATGCGCCTGACGCTCTGAAGACTTGGCCGCCACCCCGAACAGAACAGCAGGTTTGCCCGCCGTAGGGCAGGGAGAGGGCAAGCTGTGCCCGCGCACGGCGACCGCCTGCGATCCGGCCCTCAGATCCGGGCATTTCCGCTTGAAAGTGTCCTTGCTGTCGGGTAATCACAAGCGGAACATCACGTTAGCCAGCAAAATGTCATGCTCCACTGCGAATTTTGCAAAAGGCTCATTTTTTATACCTCCGATAAAAAACACTAATAAATCGATACCGGACCAATAGTGAGCAATGCGGGCTCCCTGGCCGAATGACTCCCGCTGGCGTATAATCCTGCCTCCATGTCCAAAGGCACCCGTATTCTCATTGCCGCCGCCCTCCTGGCCATCCTGGGCTATATCGTCTATTCCTCCATGGCATTGGACCAGTACAGCTGCGAGGTCTGCATGGAGTTCAGAGGGAGGACGGACTGCCGAAAAGCCGTTGGGGCCACCAAGGCCGAGGCCCTGCGAACGGCCCTGGACACCGCCTGCGCCCAGCTCTCCTCCGGCATGACCGACACCATCGCCTGTTCCCGAACCCCTCCAAAAAGCGTTGCCTGCGAAAAACGGTAGACTCGGGCAGCCACAGGGGCCGCCCAGGGGGGCAGGCCCCGACGCCCACCGCCTGCCTGCCGCCCATTTCCCCTGTGTTAAGATTAGCCACGGAACCGGAGCGACAAGATCGGTTGAGGCAGGTATGGACATTCCCGGTCGCGCCCGCGAGGGCCGGCAACTCCAGGACGGCCTTCTGGGCAGGTTCAAGGCGGCAGTCGCCTCCACCCGGCAGAACCTGGTGGCCCGCATGGAACAGGTGCTGCAGGGCCGAAAGGAGATTGGCCCGGACCTGCTGGAGGAGATCGAGGAAATTTTGCTGGGCGCCGATGTGGGGATCGGCGCCAGCACCGAGCTTCTGAACAGGGTCAGGACCCGGGTGGACCGGAACCGGCTCAACGATGCCGGCCAAATCAAAGGTTGCATCCAATCGGAGCTTCTCAATATTCTGCAGGCCTCTTCCGCCCCGGCCGCCGGCCCCGCGGCTTCCGGCCTTCAGATCCTGCTGGTGGTCGGGGTCAACGGAGTCGGAAAAACCACCACCGCCGGTAAGCTGGCCAGCCGATTGGTTCGGGAAGGTCGGAAGGTGCTGGTATGCGCTGCCGACACCTTTCGCGCCGCGGCAGTGGAGCAACTGGAGGCATGGGGGAAACGGGCGGGAGCCCAGGTCATTCGCCAGCAGGCGGGTTCCGATCCGGCCGCGGTGCTCTTCGATGCCATTCATGCCGCCAAGGCAAGGCAGGCGGACATCCTGATCGTGGATACGGCAGGCCGACTTCACACCAAGAACAACCTGATGGCCGAGTTGGAGAAGATGAAGCGGGTTGCCGCACGGGAAGTCCCCGGGGCGCCCCAACAGATTCTGCTGGTGGTGGATGCCACCACCGGACAGAACGGAGTGATGCAGGCCCGGGAGTTTACCCGGTCCACCGGTGTCAGCGGGATCGTCTTGACCAAGCTCGACGGGACGGCCAAGGGAGGAGTGGTCATCGGAATTGCGCGGGATCTGGGGATCCCCATCCGGTATGTGGGGGTGGGCGAGCAGATCGAAGACCTGGTGCCCTTTTCAGCCGAGCATTTCATCCACTCCCTTTTTGACGGAGACGCATGAGGTCCAGCCGGCGGCCGGCGTTCACGGGTTCACCTTGAAGCGGCGCCCGAATGCTTCTGCAATATTGTGACGGCGGTGTCGCGGCGTCAGGGGAGAAAGCCCCCCGGGAGCGCGGGCGTCCCGCCCGCCCCAAAGCCTCTCGCAGTCTCGGCCCTCTCCTTCACCCGGATCGACCGGCTGCAACATCGCAGGGAAACTGAGCGGCAACCAAAGGGACAGGATTAATAGGACCAGAGGCCGCTGCATGGGCCGCTGACTGGGAATCGGGGCGTTGGGCACAGCCAAGGCCGGCCACGGGGAAGATCAATCGAGAAGGACTATAAATTGAACATGGATGCACAGGATGCACAGGATAATTAGGACCAGAGGCTGCTGCACGAAACGCAGACTTCGGCGATGATCGCGTGCGGATTTGCGGATGTCCAGGAATACAAGCCAGCCGTCTCCGGAAAAATCCTGTGCATCCTGTGCATCCATGTGAATCAATAATTTACCCATGCTTGACTTGGAACCGGTTTCCAGCCACCCGGCGCAGGGGGTTGTTTCAGACAAGTGGGGCCCCTGCCCTGCCGGGCAGATCATCCGAGGGTGAAACAGGGTTGTTTCAGACAAGTCCGGCCCCCGTCCTGCCGGGCGGATCATACGGGAGTGAAACAATCGGAAATCGATAATCCTTTCGCGACCTTGGTATCCCGTCGCGGTTAACCTCAACGCCTTAGTGGCCCTTCGTCGTTCTTAGTGGCCCTTCGTGGATAACTCTTTTTTCTTTTTTTCTTTTGTTTCAGACAAGTGGGGCCCCTGCCCTGCCGGGCAGATCATCCGAGGGTGAAACAGGGTTGTTTCAGACAAGCCGGGCCCCTGCCCTGCCGTGCAGATCATCCGAGATTGAAACAATCGGAAATCGACAATCCTGTCGTGACCTTGGTATCCCGTCGCGGTTAACCTCAACGCCTTAGTGGCCCTTCGTCGTTCTTCGTGGCCCTTCGTGGATAACTCTTTTTCTTTTGTCTTTTTTCGTTTGTTTCAGACAAGACAAGTACGTCGCGGGCCCTCAACACTCCACCATGTCCGAGCGTGACCATTACTACATGGGGCTGGCTTTGGCGCTGGCCCTGCAAGGAAGGGGGCTGGCCAGTCCGAACCCCATGGTGGGGGCGGTTCTGGTTCGGGACGGACTCGTCGTCGGCCAGGGATTTCATCGATACGGCGAGCGCAAGCACGCCGAGGTCTGGGCCCTGGAGCAGGCCGGCCACAAGGCCCGGGGGGCTACCCTCTACGTCAATCTGGAACCTTGCTGCCACCAGGGGCGCACCGGGCCCTGTTGCCGGTCCATTGTGGACTCGGGAATCGCCCGGGTGGTGGTGGCCATGAGAGACCCCAATCCGCAGGTGGCGGGCAAGGGAATGGAATGGTTGACTTCGGCCGGTCTCGAAGTCACCGCCGGAGTCAGGGAGGACGAGGCCCGGAGGCTCAACGAAGCCTATGCCAAGTACATTGCCTGCCGGATACCTTTCGTGACCGTCAAGGTTGGAGCCACTCTGGACGGAAGGATTGCCGCCGGCAAAGGCCCTTCTCAGTGGATCACCAGCCAGCAGTCCCGCCAACGGGTCCACCGGATGCGCCTCGAGGCCGACGCCATCCTGGTGGGCATCGGCACGGTGCTTCAGGATGACCCCTACCTGACCGACCGCAGCGGGCAGCCGCGCACCCGGCCCTTGCTGCGTGTGGTTCTGGATTCTCAATTGCGGCTGCCCCTGGACAGCTGCCTGGCAAGCACCCGCAGCCAGGGTGATATAATCGTTTTCTGCGGCCCGCGACCGGATGCTGACCAGCGGCGCAAGTTGGAGCAGAGGGGGATTGAGGTCATTCCGGCGGGCGCGACCGGCGGCCGGGTTTCCTTTGGTGCGGTTCTGGAGGAGTTGGGGCGCCGCCAAGTCTTGAGCCTCCTGATCGAGGGCGGGGCCGAGGTCAACTTCGAAGCCCTGCGCAGCCAGGTCATCGACAAGCTGGTCTGCTTTCTGGCCCCCAGGATTCTGGGGGGAGCGGCAGTCGCCATGTTCGGCGGCGGCTTCCTCAGGCTCGACCAGGCGCCTTGGCTGGTCTTCTCCGGAATCGAACGGATCGGCCCCGACCTCATGATCGAGGCTTACCCAACGTCTTCGGGCTCCGCCGCGGAGCAGCCGCATTGAGCCGGAGGGGGGATGTTTACCGGAATCATCCAGGACGTCGGTCGGGTGAGGTCGCTGACACGACGAGGGGAGGCGGCACTTCTGGAAGCGTCCGCCCCTCGTGTGAGTTCCGAGCTCCACCCCGGCGACAGCGTGGCCATCAACGGCGTGTGTCTGACCGTGACCCGGCGGGACGGCAAGGGATTTCAAGCGGACCTGTCCCGGGAAACTCTGGAGCGGTCCAATCTGGGCAATCTGGGTTCGGGAGACTCCATCAACCTGGAGTTGCCGCTGCTGCCCACGGCAAGATTGGGGGGACACTTCGTCCAAGGTCACGTGGACGCCGTCGCCAGAGTGCTCGGGATCGAGAAGCAGCGGGCATTTGCCCTGTTCCGCTTCTCGCTGCCCGCCGGGATGAAGGCCTACGTGGTGGAGAAAGGGTCCATCGCCGTCGACGGCATCAGTCTGACGGTCTCCAGGCTTGGGGAAGACTTCTTTGAGGTCGCCATCATTCCCCACACGCTGGAACATACCAACTTGGCCCGGCGACGGCCCGGAGATCGGGTGAATATCGAGTGTGACATTCTGGCCAAGTACGTGGAGGCTGCCTTGAGCAACCGCCGGCACAACGGCAGCCACGCCGGCCTGACCGCACAATACCTCCGGGACCGGGGGTATTGAGGCGCTATTTCTATCTAAAGGACCCATTGCATGCAGGGCCTGCCGAGGTAGCCATTGGAAAGCTTTTTTTCAACCATCACAGAGGCCATTGAGGACATCAAGGCCGGGAAGATGCTCATCGTGGTCGACGACGAGGATCGGGAAAACGAAGGCGACCTGACCATTGCCGCCGAAAAGGTGACACCGGAAGCCATCAACTTCATGGCCAAATTCGGGCGGGGGTTGATCTGCCTTTCCCTGACCGGGGAACGCCTGGATGAGCTGCAGATTCCGCTGATGGTGAACGAGAACAACTCCCGCTACGGGACCGCCTTTTGCGTTTCGATCGAGGCCAAGGGGAAAGTGTCGACGGGAATCTCGGCCGCCGACCGCTCCCAGACAATTTTGACGGCCATTGACCCCGAGACCAGGCCCGGCGATCTGGTCAAGCCCGGTCACGTGTTCCCCTTGCGGGCCCGCCGAGGAGGTGTCTTGATCCGAGCCGGACAGACCGAGGCCGCCGTGGACCTGGCTCGCATCGCCGGCTTGAGGCCTGCAGGCGTGATCTGCGAGATCATGAATGACGACGGCAGCATGTCCCGGGTCGGAGAGTTGCACAGGTTCGCCACAGCACACGGGCTGAAAATGATTACCGTGGCCGATCTGATCAAGTACCGGCTACGAACCGAATCATTCGTCAAACTGGTGGCCGAGGCCGATTTGCCGACCGAGTTCGGCACCTTCCGGATGCTGGCCTTCGAAAGCGAGATCGAGCAGGAGACCCACGTGGCCCTGGTGTTCGGCTCCATTCGTTCGGAGGAACCGGTCCTGGTCAGGGTTCATTCCCACTGCCTGACCGGGGACGTCTTTCATTCGGTCCGATGCGACTGTCGCGCTCACATCGAACACTGCATGCAACTCATTGCCAAAGCCGGCAGCGGCGTGCTGCTCTACCTGCACCAGACCGGGAGGGGATTTCAGCTCAAGAAGGGGGACCGACGCCATCGCATCGCCTACCATGGCATGACTTCCACCGAGGCGGAGGCCTATAGCTGGCGTCGAGCCCAGCGGGATTACGGCACCGGGGCCCAGATCCTCTCCCGACTGAACCTCAAGCACATTCGGCTGCTGACCAACCATCCCCGACGCATCGTGGGGTTGGAGGGTTACGGGATTCGGGTGGTCGAGCAGATTCCCATCCAAGGTCCTGGCCAGGCGATTCCAACCCAAGCCGAGGTGGCCGAGGAAACCCGGTAGCCGTGACTTCTCCACCCGGGAACCCGCCTCAAGGGGATACAAGCCGGCTGTAGGCCGAGAGGCAGGAGTCGTCGCCCAGGACCACCCCTTCCCCCACCACGGCGTGGGGCCCGATCCGGCAACGATTGCCCACCACGCATCCCCGCAATCGGGCACCATCCCCCACCTGCACTCCCGTCCAAAGCACTGAACCGTCGATGACCGCCTGTTTGCCGATCCGGCAGTCCCGATCGATGGCAGAGCCGACGATCCGGGACCCGTTCCCGACCCGGACCGAGGAGGCCACCACCGAGTGCTCCACGAGGCTGTCGGAACCCTCTTCGCGGGGGGTGCGCCACGGGCCGATGGAGGGGCCGGCTGCGGGAGGAACAAACCGGCCCTGCAGAATGTCGTGGTGGGCCTGCAGGTACTTTTGGGGGGTTCCGATGTCCATCCAGTAACCCGGTGAGATGTAGGCAAAGACGGCTTGTCCACTGGACACAAGACCTGGAAACACGGCCCTTTCAAAGGAGGTGTTCACGCCCGCCGGGATGGTCTTCAGCACTTCCGGTTCCAGCACATAGAGCCCGGCATTGATGGTGTTGCAGGTGACCTGGTCCAGGCCGGGTTTTTCCAGAAAGCGAGTGATGCGGCCATCCTCCCCGGTTTCCACCAACCCGTAGGCGGAGGGGTTGTCGACTCGAGTCAGCGCCAGCGTGGCCACGGCCGAGCGCCGGCGGTGGAAACGGAGCATCTCTGTCAGATCGAAGTCGCAGAGAATGTCTCCGTTAAAGACCACCGCGGGACCGTCCAGAAGCGGCTCCGCATTCTTGAAGGCGCCGGCGGTGCCCAGCGGAGAACGCTCGACCACGTAGCGGAGCCGGGTCCGGAACCGGCTGCCATCCCCCAACACGGCTTCGATCTTGTCGGGCCGATAGCCCAGGCTCAGGATGGCTTCGCTGATCCCGTGGCGGTGTAGCAAGTCCAGTTGGTACCCGAGAAAAGGGACGTTGGCGATGGGAACCACCGGCTTGGGCACCTGGAGCGTCAACGGTCTCAGCCGGGTTCCTTCGCCGCCCGCCAGGATCACCGCCTTCATGCAACACTCTCCTTCAAGGAGCTCAGGACAGCCAGGATCGGCGGCGCTCCACCTCGACCCCCACAAAAGCCAATTTTTCGGTAAAGGGGGTGGTCTTGCCGATCCGAACTTTGACCTTCCTGACTGGGAAGTCTTTCAGCACCTCTTTGCAGATGAGCAGCGCCGCTTCTTCCAGCAGAGTAAAGGTTCGGCTTTGGCACAGCCTCTCGACCCGGCGGTAGACTGCGCTATAGTCCACCGTCTTGTCCAACCGCCCGCCTCGGGCTTTTTCCAAAGGCCGCCACAGGGTCAGGTCGACCCGGCAGGGTTGGGCCTGGCCGCGTTCCTGTTCGGTGGTGCCCACCTTCATCTGCAGCCGAATGTCCCTCAGTAGAATTTTATCCATGGCGCGACTGACCCGTGGGGGCTTGCAATGGCCCGATGATAGCATGAGGGATCGGAATGATGAACGGGCCATGGGCTCACGACTCACGGCTGCGAGCTGCCGGGACACCGTTCATCAGGAGGGCGGGGTTGGAGACTTTCCATCGCCGGAGGCCGGCGTGGCGGGCGTTGCCGCTGTCCCGACGACTTCCATGCGCCCGGGAGTGAGCCCTCCCAAGGATTTGCCGCGTGATTGGGAGGACTGCAAGAGTGAAAAGTTGAACCAGTGATCTATTATACGAGTATAGGACTGTACGCATGAAGGAACATACAATCAGAGGAGTGTGCTCTTGAGGCGAGTGCAAAGTCGGTTGGGTTCATCCGGTGGTTACAGGCACCCGCTGCCCGGCCCAGCGGCCGTCACCTGACGGTTGGGGCCTGTGCGGCCCCGTCGAGGGAAGGGCGATGGGGCCCAGGGGGCGGACCATCCCTGTCAGGCATAGCCCTGCCGTCTTCCTGGCCGTTTTCGGGGCATGGCATAATGGAGGGGGAAATCTCTATGCAAGCCCTGGAAAAAAAGACTTCCGATCTTCCCGCCGAACCCGGTGTGTACCTCTACAAGGATGGCCGGGGCGACATCATCTACGTGGGCAAGGCCAAGTCGCTGCGCCACCGGGTCAGAAGCTATTTCCAGGATTCTCGCCAGTCCGACATCAAGCTGGACCAGCTTCGCTCGGAAATCTTCGATCTCGAGTGCATCGTGGTGGACAACGAGATGGAGGCGCTGGCCCTCGAGAACAACCTGATCAAACAGCACAAACCCAAGTACAACATCCTCTTGAGAGATGACAAAACCTATCCCTGCATCAAGCTGTCCGTCAACGAACCCTTTCCACGCATTTCTGTAACCCGCCGAGTCAAAAGCGACGGCGCCCTCTATTTCGGCCCCTTCTTTCCAGCCAGTCTGGCCTCACGGATCTTTAAATTGATGAGTCGACATTTCCAGATCCGTACCTGCTCCATCGAAATAGACGGCAAACGTCCCAGGGTGTGCCTCGACTACCACATCAAGCGTTGCATGGGGCCTTGCGTGGCTTCGGTGTGCAGCCGGGAGGAATATGCCGGCCGGGTTCAAGACCTCAGGTGGTTCATGGAGGGGAAGAGACGCGAGCTCGTCAAGAGCCTGCGCGGCAAGATGTTGAAAGCCGCCGATGAAGAACGGTTCGAGCTGGCGGCTCACCTGCGGGACATGATCAGGACCATCGACCAGCTCTCCCAGCCGCAACGTATGTCGTCCAACCGGACCGTCGATGTGGACGTCTTCGCGCTCCATCGGGAGGAAAACCAGGCAGCCGTGCAGCTATTCCACTTGCGAAGCGGCCGCGTGGTGGACCGGCACCAGTATTTTTGGGAAGACCTGACCACCGGCGCCACCAGGGGAGAAATCCTGGCCTCGCTGCTCAAGCAGTACTACTTCAGCTCCAGCTTCACTCCGGACGAAGTCCTGGTTTCCTCCGGCTTTGAGGATCAAGTCATACTGGCATCCTATCTCTCGAGCCGGAAAGGGAGAAAGGTCGCGGTGAAAGAACCTCGCCGTGGCCCCAAGAAGCAACTGCTCGACCTGGCCCACAAGAACGCCCGCCTGACCTTCGATCAGCGCTTCCGCACGCTGAACCCCGGCAGCCAGTTGATCCGTGAGGCTCTTGCCGAGTTGATGGACCTGGAAAATCCTCCCAGGCGGATCGAGTCCTTCGATGTTTCCAACATCCAGGGATCGGACTGCGTGGCCTGCATGGTGGTCTGGCAAGACGGCCGAATGAAGAAAGCAGACTACCGGAAATTCATCATCAAGACCGTCGACGGGCCCGATGACTTCAAAAGCATGGTCGAAGTCATTTCCCGCCGATACACACGATTACTGCAAGAACGCCGCGTCCTGCCGGACCTCGTGCTGGTGGACGGGGGCCTGGGCCAGCTCCATGCCGCCGCCGCCGCTCTCGATGCCCTGGACCTGACCACCCAGCCTCTGGCCAGCATCGCAAAGAAAGAGGAGCTCATCTACGTCAGAGGCAGCGAGCAGGAGCCCATCCACTTGCCCAGGCATTCTCCGGTCCTGCGTCTGATCCAACGCATCCGGGACGAAACCCACCGCTTCGCCGTGACTTTTCACCGCCGGCGCCGCTCCGGCCGAACCCTCACTTCGGTGCTCACCCAGATCTCCGGGGTCGGCGACAAGACCGCCAAACGGCTGCTGCAACGGCTGGGGAGCGTCCCGCAAATCGAAGCCGCCTCGCTGGATCGCCTGTCCGCCGAAACCTCTCCCCGAGTTGCCAGGAACATCTACGATCACTTCCATCAACCGGGAACCAGTGCCCAGCGGTCACAAAAAGGCTGATACCCCGATGCGTGGGGGTAAAAAATTCCCCTCTTGGGAGGGGTGCACGAGCGAAGGCAGTGCGGGGTGGGTTTGTCCGGTCCTGCTAAAACGATCCGTTCCCGGCGCGTTCCCCGGGCGCCAGTCCCAGGGGTCGAGTCCACAGGACCCCTCCCCCGTCAGGAGGAATATGGTTATAGCGCTGTACGGCTACAGGTGTACACATCCGACCGGAACGGTGATACGGTTCCAGTCCGCAGATGCGGTTCGAGGGCAGCACAATTCAGAAGGCAAATACAACTGTAGACCTGTATGCCTACAGTTTTATACGCCCAAGAGGAACGGGGGGGGTCAGTTCGAGTCCGCAGATACGGTTCGCGGGCCGCGCAAACGGGTCTCGGCGGCCTTGGCCTGCTGGGCCAGGGCGGTGCCTTGCCGGAGGAGCTCGTGGATTCTCTGCAGGGTACGTGCGATCTCCGTCTGGCGGGAAAAGCTGGCGTCGGGCTCGTCCGAAATGAGATTGGCCAGTTTTTCGATTTCCTGCTCCAGGGACCAATCGTTGGCCTCCCGGGAAACCAGTCCCTGTCTGAGAAGATCCGTTCGCCGCTTTTCGTCGCGAAAGGAGGACTTGAGTTTCTCTATCTCTTCCCGGAGATCTTTCAATTCGTCCTGTTTTTCGGCAGTCAGCCGTGAGAGGGCGGTCCTCAGTTCGTCCTGGCCTTGCCGGGACAGAGCCAGCCTCGATTCGACAGAGCGCAGCTCCCGATTCACCTGGTGGGTGTCCTGCACAGCCGCTTCTTTCTGCTGTTGAAGAATTTCCAACAGCCGATCCAATTCAGTCAGGCTTTCCTTGAATCCGGCCGCCGCCTGCTGTTGCCGCCGAAGCGCCGCTTGCCGCGCCTTGGTCTGCGCCGCCCGCTCGGTCTGGCGGCGGCCGGCAAGACGCTGATATTCCTGTTTTTGCTCATTCAGTCGTTGGACCTGGTCCTTAAGATCCTGTAGCGACCGGGTCGCGACCTCCAGGCGGGCCGATCGAGCCTTGGCTTCCTCTTGTGCCCCCGCCAACTCCGGCTGCAGTTCACCGATCAGGGAACCCTGCTGCCAAAATGAGTAGGCCAGAAAAAGGAGCGCCAGCGCCACCACCAATACCTTAAGCGCACCGAACCGGCTACGCACTCCCAGACCAAACAGCCAGAACTCCGGCTTTTCTTTTCCCAGCCGGATCAAACCACTCAGGGCCAGGTGTGCTGCCCCCAGCCCCAGCAGCAACAGGACAATCGGCACCACGATTTCCATGGAGGCTCCCTGAAGGGATTGGCCCGACCTGGGATTGGCCGGCCTTTGTGACCCGGGCCATTCCCATTGCCAATGGCATCGGTCAAACTACAGGAAACAAGCCCGATCTGGCAAGCAAAAGGCAGGCCGGTCCGTGTTCCCCAACCGCAGCCTCTCCGTTGGTCGGCTCCGGAACCTATGCTATGATAAGTGCCTTATTGCAGGTCGCCGTTTTCCAACCACGTCTTGACCCGGAGGATGGATGTACCCACTGGATGAGATCTCCGCTTTGCCCAAGCTGGAGCCCAAGTCGGAAGGAATAGAAACGCCACGCAAGAAAAAGCCGCGCGCCATCGCCGTCATCACGGAGTGCTGCACGGGCTGCGCCGGCTCACCGGCCTGTGTCCCCTATTGCCCGGTGGCGGACTGCATGTTCTGGGTGCCGGACGAGGACCATCCTCCCTTTGGCCACATTGAGGTGGACCCTTTTCTCTGCATTGGCTGCAAGAAGTGCACCACCCAGGGGCCCGACGGCGCCTTTCTGGACGGCTGTCCCTGGGACGCCATTGAAATGCAGCCCGTCGACGAGGTCGAGTCCGTCGTCGGAGAGATGTCGGTCTAGCCTGCTCCGCAGAAGAATTCCCAAGGACCAACTCTCAGAGATCGCCAACCTGAACGCTCTAGTTGCGGGGGCAGCCCTGGCCGAGCACCGACTGCCAGCCTTTTGCGCGAGGAATCAGATCTAATATGGGAGCCTTTTGCAAAATTCGCTAGGAAGCGGGATTTATTGTCGGGAAGAGTTGTTGTCCCTGGGAGCGCGGGCGTCCCGCCCGCACAAGACCTGGCAGGGTCGTGGCGATTGGCTTCACAGGGTTGGTCGGTTCACCTGCCGACTGGCGCTGGAGCAGCGCCTTGACAAGTATGCGGGCGGGACGCCCGCGCTCCCAGGGGGAAACCCATGGCTAGCCAGGTGCAGATCCCTTTCGAGGGCGTTATTTTGCAGGAGCATTCTGCCCCCATCTCATGCCCGACTCCGAATTTTGCAAAAGGCTCATGGGATAGCGCATTTTCGCGTAAATTCGGTAGACTGAAACATCTGGCTAGATATATAACCCCTGACGATACCCCGGCTATTTGCGATGTTCGTCTGTCAGCACCGTATCCTCATCCTACCTCGGTGTCATCCAATGTAGAATAAAGTGTATGAGTACAAACAAGGATATCTGGAGGTGAACCGTGGCAGATAGAAAACAATTTCTGGGCGACATGTCGCCAGACCCGCGCTTGATGGAATTGCTGGAAGCGACTGCGGGAGATACTGTGACTGAGGAAGTCTTGAGAGAGCAGAAGATCAGCTTTGCGTTTGGCAATGCCCCTGCCGATGCACAAGAGATCACCAAGGAAAGCGTAAGGTTGGCCTGTAAAAATCTCCGATTGAGGCAATCATAGCGCTGCACTGACGAGCCCCCACTTGATTAGCCGGACCCCCGCCCTGCCGTGCGGATCATACGAGAGCGAAACAATCAGAAATCCACCCTTCCGTCGCGGTTAACCTCAACGCCTTAGTGGCCCTTCGTCGTTCTTAGTGGCCCTTCGTGGATAACTCTTTTTTCTTTTTTTCTTTTGTTTCAGGTAAGCGGGCTTTGTCCGGCCGGCTCTGCCACGGATGGCGCCAATGGTGAACCCGGCCTGCTGCCGAACGCGCTCGGAGAGCATCGGGTTTTCAGCCAGAAAAGGCTGAATGAGCGGCAGGTCCCCCATCTCTCCGATGAAATACATGGCCCGCAGGGCTTCCCACACCTGGTCCTCTTCAGGGCCCAGCGAGACCAGCGGCTGTCCCACCGATACCGTCGTCCCTTCCCCCGCCAGTCGCTCTTCCACAACTCCCGGCACGGCAGCGCGAACCTCCTGGTAGGTCCCGGCATCCACCTGAATGCGAGCCAGCAGGGTTCCCGCCCGAACGCTGTCTCCCTCGCTCAGCCGAAAGAGCAGCTCCCCGGCAGCCGGAGCCGCAATGCGCCGGCTGGCCAGCATGCCACGCACCTCTCCCCGACCGCTTACCTCCCCGAAAGCCACCAGAGACAGGGCGGCGTTGCGTCGAACCTGCGGATTGGCGTCCCTGAGCAGTCGAGTCAGACTGGGCCGAAATTCAGCGGCAGAGGGATCTTGACCCATCAACCAGGCGACGGTCATTCGCACTTCAGCGGTGGGGTGCTCCACCAGCTCCCCTACGGCCGGGTACCAGACGGCCACAGCCCCCGGACCCGAATCGCTCAGGCGCTCCGAGAGCTGCACCAGGGCGTGCTGAATCTTGCGGGGCTTGGCGGCAGGATCCAGATTCTTCCGCACCTCCCCGTCGCTGAGGGCCGTGCCGAACCAGGTCTGCTGCCAGAACAGGAAGGGAACCGATACTGCCAGCAACACGAAGGCCACGGCCAGGAGGTTGGCTCCCCATCCGAGGCCACGCCGGTTCGGGGACCGGGGGTTGTGGTTTTGGTTCGGCATTGTCGGATCGGAACTCAATGATAGAGCATCCAGTAGATGATCACCCCGGTCACGGAAACGTAAAGCCAGATCGGAAGGGTCCAGCGCGCCAGCCGCTTGTGGGATTCGAACCGCTCAGTCCAGGCCCGATAGAGAGTGACGATGGCCAACGGCAGGATCACGGCAGCCAAGAGAATATGGCTCAGCAAGATGGCATAGTAGACCGGACGAACCCATCCTGTCCCGGTAAAGGCAACGGACCCGACCTGAAAGTGGTAGATGAGGTAGGAAACCAGGAACAGGCTGGAGATTCCCAGCGCCGAGAGCATGAGGCGCTTGTGAGCGGCGATACGCCTGCGACGGATCCAGTAGTACCCCCCCACCAGGCAGAGGGCGGCGGCGGCATTGAGGCCGGCGTTGAGGGCCGGGAGGCCCGCAAAGTCAATCATGCATCCCGATTGGAGGACTCCTTCCGGAAGGTGTAGACCAGGATGGTTCCCATGATGGTCACCGGAGGAATCAACAGGAAGAGGATGGCCCGGCCGAGAGCAGTGATTGCCGGCTCCGGCTGAGCTTCGGCGGCTGTCTTGCACATGGCGCAGCCCTGGGCGCCCGCCTCTCCCTGCAAGAGGCAGAACAGCACGAAACTCGCTGCCAGAAACAGCCAGCTCCTACGAAGAAGACGGCAGCATTTTTGCATGGTTCGACCTGCTCCCTACCTCAGGGACGCAACTCCAACAACCGCAAGCTGTCGGGGAAAAAGACCGACAACAGACAGATGGTGACCACCATGGCGGGAATGAGCGTCCACACCAGGCTCCGTTTCTCGAACCGCAGGTGCATGAAGTAGGCAATGATCAGGGCGGCCTTTACCAGGGAGAACGCCAACAGCAAGGTCAGCATGGTGGTCACACCCAGCTTGATGTAAGCCAGAAATACTTCCACGAAGGTGATGAGCACCAACCAGGTCCAAACCGTGAACACCAACCGGTTCCCCATCGCACTGTGAGCGCCATGGTCGAGGCGCAAGGGCACTTCCTTGCGAACCACGGGGTGGGCTTCAGGCTCCTCCGACGCCTTCTTCCGCCGGCGCAGCCGTTGGAGGAGCGGACTCAGTTCCTGGCTGCGCAACGTCCAGTAGCCGTTGAGAAAGAACACCAGGGCCAGAACCATGCAGGCCATGGACAGGAACAGGCCGTCGAGTGTCAGGAAATCCTGGGGTGTCTGGCGCAGCACCACAAACAGGCACCCCGCTCCCAGAAGCAGGTTCAAGGCGAGCAGCAACAACGTCTCAACCATCGGCGAATCTCCTCTTCAGCTCCAAGGCGGGCTATACACTCATGTCCACGGAAAGAAGGTAGACCAGCGGAAACACGAACATCCAGACCAGGTCCACAAAGTGCCAGTACAGACCACAGACCTCGACATGTTCGGAGTGAAACCGCTTCCTGCCGACTCCCCAAGCGATAACCAGCAGATAGACCACTCCGGAAAACACGTGAAACATGTGCATGCCGGTGATCCCGAAGAAAGTGGCCCCGAACAGCGGCGCCCCCCAGGGATTCCTGGTCAGGGTCACCCCTTCGCGAATCAGTCCCATCCATTCCTGGGCGTGCAGCACGATGAAGGCGAGGCCGCCCAAGGCCGTGAACAGGATCCAGAGAATGGTCCATTTGCGGTCTCCCCTCTGGGCCGCATTGACGCCGAGCACCATGGTCAGGCTGCTCGAAAGCAGGAAGCCCGTCATCACCGTGGCCATGACGATGGTCGGCCAGAAATGAAAGGGGGTCGGCCACTCCGGGGTGGCTATCCTGAGATAGCTGTAGCCGAACAATAAGACGGAGAATGTCAAGGCATCGGACACGATGAAGAGCCACATCCCCAACTTGATGTGTGACACCGCGTAGGGAAAAGTCCCCCCCCCCCACTCCTGCAATCCCGCATCTTCCACACGAGCGTCTGCCATCCGCGCTTACCTCCAGAAAAACAGCAAGACCAATAGATAAATCCAAAGTCCATCCATGAAGTGCCAGTAGAGCGCCGTGACATTCAAGGAGGCTTTTCCCAGGACGGGGGCCGCCGAACTCCAGGTCCTGGCCGTCAGATAGACCAGCGCCGCCACGCCTCCCAGCAGATGCACGCCATGGACTCCCGTCAACAGGTAAAAGAAAGAGCTATGGGGATTGCCGCTCAGGTAGATGCCCTGGTCGGCCAACAGTTTCCAGACCCGGAGCTGGCCCGCCAGAAAGGCCGTTCCCAGCAAACAGGTCAGGATCATCCATCGCTTCAACTCCGTCGCGGCCGGGGCTCTCCGCGCCAACTCCAAGGTAAGGCTGCTCGCCAGCAGGATCGCCGTATTCACCCAGACAAAGGGCGGCGGCGCCATGGCTCGCCACAGGCTGTGAGTGCCCTGGCCCAGGATGTAGGCACTGCTGAAACCGATAAACATCATGGAAATGGAGGCCAGCGCCAGCCACATCCCCAACTGATAGGTGTCGGGCCGCAGCCGCCTGCGGCCGCCATCCCTCCACCGATCGGACCCCCGGTCCGATCCTGAGCCGTCTCCCGCCCCCCCCGAACCCGGGACCCGGCCTTCCCTTTCCGTTTCCAGCCTGACATCAGGGGGTGCGATGGCCACAGGCATGACCGGACCTCCGGAAACGACCCGACGGCCGCCCTATTTCCTGACCTCGAGGGGCGGATCGGTCTGCATGACATAGTCCCGGGGCGCCCCGGGAACCCCGTACTCATAGGCCCCATGGTGAACCACCAGTTCTCTCCCGCCAAAGTTGTCATGCGGAGGTGGAGAAGCGGTAATCCACTCCAGAGTGGTGGCCTCCCAGGGGTTTTCCGCGGCCTTGGGACCCTTGAACAGACTCCAGGCCAGATTCACCAGGAACAGGAGCTGAGCGGCCGCGGTTATGAAGGCAGCGATGGTGACAAATTCCTGGTAGGGTTGGAGCGGTTCCAGGAATTTGAACTCGGTAGACTCCGCGTAGCGCCGCAGTTGACCCATGATCCCCATCAAATGCATGGGGATGAAAATGGCGTTCACTCCGATGAAGGTCAACCAGAAGTGCAGCCTGCCCAACCCTTCGTGCAGCATGCGTCCAAACATCTTGGGGAACCAGTAATAGGTGGCCCCGAAAATACCGAAGATGGCTGCCACCCCCATGATCATGTGGAAGTGGGCTACCGGGAAGTAGGTATCGTGAAGTTGTACGTCCACCGATGTCTGCCCCAGGAAGAGGCCTGTGATGCCTCCAGAGATGAAGATGGAGACGAAGCCGATGGCGAAGAGCATGGCGGAGGTGAAACGGATCTTGCCTCCCCACAAGGTTCCCAGCCAGTTGAAGGTCTTGATCGCCGACGGCACACCGATGGCCAGGGTCAGGATGGAGAACACCAGGGCGGAAAAGGGGCTCAAGCCGCTCACGAACATGTGGTGACCCCACACGAAGAAGCCCAGCATTCCGATGGAGAGGACGGCCACCACCATGGCGTGGTAGCCGAACACGGGCTTCCTGGCGAAGGTCGACAACAGTTGGGAGGTCACTCCCATGCCCGGAAGGATGGCAATGTAAACTTCGGGGTGCCCGAAGAACCAGAAGAGATGCTGCCACAAAATGGGAGAGCCACCCGAGTTTTCGATGACGGTGTCGCTCACCACCAGACCGGCAGGAATGAAGAAGCTGGTCCCACCGATCCGGTCGAGCAGCAGCAGGATTCCGGCAGCCAGCAGCACCGGGAAAGAAAGCAGGGCCAAAATAGCCGTGGTGAACCAGGTCCAGACGGTAAGGGGCATCTTCATCAGCGACATTCCCTTGGTCCGCATATTGAGAACGGTGGTGATGAAGTTGAGGGCGCCCAGCAGGGAAGCGATACAGAAGAGGGCGATACTGATGATCCACAGATCCTGACCCGATCCCAACCCCGGTCCAGCCACCTCACCCAGCGCACTGAGCGGGGCGTAGGCCGTCCAGCCGGATATCGGCGCCCCTCCGGCCACAAAGAAGGCCGCAAACATCACCCCCATGCTCAGGAAGGTGACCCAGAAGGACAGCATGTTCAGCACCGGAAAGGCCATGTCGTGGGCCCCGATCTGGATTGGCAGGAAGTAATTGCCGAATCCGCCCTGAGGAGCCGTGGTCAACACGAAGAACACCATGATGGTGCCGTGCATGGTAAGCATGGCCAGATAGAACTCGGGCGACATCAATCCGCCCTCGAACCCCACGGGAAAAATCGTCTCCAGCCAGGGCCAGGATTGGCTGGGCCAGGCCAACCGCAGCCGCATCAGCACGGAAAGCCCCAGACCGGTGAAAACCGCGATCAGCGCCAGGAAGTAATATTGGAGCCCAATGATCTTATGGTCTGTGCTGAATACCCATTTGCGAAGAAACGTCGTCGGTGCCGGATGGACGGCAGGGTGGGCTGAATCAGACATGAACACTCTCCCTTATTGGCTGCGTCTGCGGGCCGGTCACTCGGATCAGAATTCGGCGCGCTCCTTGAGCCAGGCTTCGAATTCCTGGTCCGACATGACCATGAGGAACCCTCTCATCTTGTAGTGCTGCAACCCACACAGCTCCGCGCAGGCGATTTCATATTCCCCGGTCTTCATGGCCTTGAAATGCCCCGGAATGGCCAACCCCGGAGTCGTATCCTGCTTGAAGCGCATGGCCGGCACAAAGAAGCTGTGGGTGACATCCTTGGAGCGAAGGGTGAGCTGGATATCGCGGTTCACCGGGATAGCCATGCGATTGAGGGTTACCACGTCGTCTTTGGAGGCAGGGTCCCTGGGGTCGACTCCCACCGGATTCAACTGGTCGTTGATCAGACGGGGGGCGGTTTTTCCGAACTTGCCGTCGGGGCCGGGATAGCGGAAGTTCCAGGCGAACTGCTGAGCCGTGACTTCGACCTTGACCGCATCCTCGGGCATGTCCCTCAGGTGAAGCTCGGCCCAGACGCGTTGACCCACGATGGCCAGAGTCACGAAGGTGACTGCGGTGACCAGGGCGATCACCACCTCGAACTTGGCGTTGCCGTGGGTATAGATGGCCCGCCGGCCGGACCGGTCGCGGTAACGCCACACGTAATAGCCGAGAGCCACTTGAGACAGAATGAAGCCGATGGCCACCACAATCAAGGTATTGGAGAACTGGGCGTCCATGGCATCGCCGTGCTCCGAGATTTGCGGCGGGAACCAGCCCATCTCCCCGGAAAACAAGAGGATGGATGCCAGCACGATCACCCAGATCAAAATTGCCAAGGTAAGCGCCATAAAGGAATCTCCTTGATAAACACCCTCTCCTCGGTGGTGAGGAGGGTTTCAGGACCCCACCTTGTCGAGCACCATCGTCAGGTAAAGCAGCGGAAGATAGATGATGGTGACGTGGAGCAACAGCCTGGCCTGCTGCTTGGTGCGCTGCGAGTAGGCCCGCCAGGCGTAATAGAGGAATCCGGATCCCAGGCAGAACGCCGCCGTCAGATAGATCGGCCCGGCCATCCCCATCCAGAAAGGAGCCAGACTCACCGGAATCAAGGCCAGCGAATAGCCCATAATCTGGCGGAACGCCCGCCTTCCCCCGACATCTCCCCGTGGAAGCATCAACAGACCCGCCCTGGCGTAGTCTTCCCGATACATCCAGGCAATGGCGATAAAGTGGGGGAACTGCCACAGGAACAGGACGGCGAACAGCACCCAGGCTTCCAGCGAGAGAGAGGCGGCCGCCGTCCATCCGATCAGCACGGGAGCCGCTCCCGGGAACGCTCCCACAAAGGTACACCAAGCCGTCTTTCGCTTCAATGGCGTATAACCGGCCAGGTAAGCCAGGCAGGCCGTCAGTCCGATCAGGCCTGCCAGCGGACCGACCCGGAAGGCCAGGTAGGCGGTTCCGGCCAAGACCGAAACCAGGCCCAGGCTGTAGCCTTCCCATAGCGCCAACCGCCCCGAGGGAATCGGCCGCCGCTGGGTCCTCCGCATTTTGGCGTCGTCCGCCCACTCCAGGCAGTGATTGAGGGCGGCTGTCCCGGCAGCCAGCAGACCGGTCCCCAGCAGCACCTGCATCATGCCCGGCAAATCCAGGCGGGGAGAGGCCATGGCAAATCCCAGGCCGGCCGCTACCAGAACCAGAAAGGTCACTTCCGGCTTGGCCAGTTCCAGGTAAGCCGATGCCCGGGCTCCGCAGACCGACAGGACCCTCCCGCGGCCGGCCGGCCTGGCTTTGCCGTGGTCGGGGCCAGGCAGAACCGGCAGCGCCGGAGCCTCTGCAACCACCATTCCCCCGGTCTTCAGCATTTTTTGGGCGATATTCATGGGTTCACTGAGGTTTCCGGGACCCAGGACACGACCCGGCTCTCTTCAGACCGGACCCGGCAGGACTGCAAGGCCAGGATCAGGCCGTTCGCCAGGATCAGGGCGCCCACGGCGACATGTGCGGTCGTGACGGCCACAACCGGAAACTCCGGTTGTACGGCATTGGCGGTGGCCAGCCGCGACAGCCAGGAGACCAGGCCCAGCAGAAGTTGAACCGCGAGCAGGATTCCCAGCAAGGTTGCGGCCCCCGTCAAGCCCGAGGGCGCCTGTGGAGACCGGAACACACGAGCGATCAGCCAGGCAGCCAAAACCGTGACCAGGAGCGCCCCCAGCAGGTGAGGGAGGATCCCCGACTGGGTGTGGCGAAAAATGGCGCCCAACAGGAGCTGGAGGTAGATGGCTCCGGTGGTTGCCATAGCCAGCCGGTTGAGCCGAAGGCCGCGGCTCCGATCCGGGGCCTGCCGCGCCCACGCCGGAGACGACAGCCAGGCCAGGCTGACCACCAGACAAAAGAATGTCTGGGCCAGGCAGGCGTGCAGGACCGATATCGGCGCCGGCAAATACCACAGGACGGTGATGCCTCCCAGGATGCCCTGGGTGACGACCACTCCGAGAGCAATCCATCCCAGCTTGCGCACGGGCCGGCGGGTTTCCTTCTTCCACACCCAGACGGCCAGTGCAATCGTCAGCAATCCCACAAAGGCCGCCACCAGGCGGTGGCCGTGCTCATAGCGGATGTTCCCTTCCCAGGGCGGATTCAACGATCCGTAGGAGAGCGGCCAATCCGGGACGGAAAGGCCCGCCTCGTTCCCCGTGACCAGGGCCCCGGCAATGATCAACAGAAAGGTGACGCAGGCCGTGAGCACCGCAAAGTAGTGGTAACTTCCGGCACTACCGATGCTTGTCGGCAATGAGTGGTTCATGAAGATTTCAGCGGGCCCGCAGGATGATGGACTCCAGACTGACACCGTCTTCGAGAAGCCGGCTCCATATCTCAGGAAGCCTGCTTCAGCGTGAACTCCACCGATTTGGACTCGCTGGCAGCCAGGGTGACCTTCTGGGTGGTGACGCCCTCATTCAGGAACTCGTGCCAGACCTCGAGCGTGTATTCGCCGGGTGGCAATCCCGTGATTTCGAACGAGCCATCCTCACCGGTCACTGAGAAGAACGGGTGCGGCAGAACGCCGATATAGCTCTTCATCCAGGGGTGAACGTTGCACTTGACCGGGATCATGACCTCTTGGCGAGGAAACTTTTTCGTCTTGGGCGGTATCCCGGGAGCCATGGATTCGTTCCACTCGCGATTGTTCCTGGGGGTCGGATGGATGTTGTGTGTGGTGGGATCGCTGTTCAGGATTCTGATCGGCTGATTGACCTGGACCCCCAGCATATGGGGCCTGTAGACACACCCCTTTTGATCCAGGACGGCAAGTTCGGTGGGCGTCTCGAACATCATGCCCTCCAAGCCTTCCTTGACGTATACGAAGACATACCTCAGCGTTTTGTTATCGTTGGGAACCACCACTTCCGAAAAGACGGGTTTGGTGTGCAGCGCGCCACAAGCCGGTTCGGCGTCCATGGCCAGTCTCCTGGCCCTGGGCAGGTCGCCTTCAAAGAAGACTTTGCCGCTGACCGTAGCCGCGGTGGCGGGATCCACCCTGGTGACCGCTGCCGGAGCTTCGGTCCCGTCGACCTCATCCATGTCTTCATCGTCGATGTCGACGCTGCCGCAGGCCCCTGCAAAAAGAGCCGCCAGCAGCCCGACGGGCAAGCACAGGTAATTCTTCGACCGCATCATAAAGACCTCTCTCACGTGATGATAAAAAGGGGTCGGGGTTGGGACAAAACCGGGGGACCGGCTTTCCCGCCACCCGATGATTAATGTAACACTTCCAGCCCTCAAATTCGAGGGCCGTTCCGACGATCCCCCGGCGCCCTGTTACCGGCTCGTGTTCTGTCTCAGGAATAGGGTTGCCATATTTCGGAGCGCAACGGCACCGGATTCAAGGAGCGACGACGATGCAATGCCCATTCATTGTGAGGAGGAGCGACGCCGAAGACGGTGCCGTTCCGCCCGAACCCCTCGGGCCGATGGAGGTTCCCAGGAGGGGGAGCACAACCGTTCCTGTTCGCTAACACGCATAGGGTCTCTCGAACCGACCGTTTTCCGTTGGAACCTCCATCGGAGATGGTAATCCTATTCCTGAGACTGGACACTCGCCACCGTGGTTGCCGCCGCGGGCATCCGGGACATCAGGCGACGCTGCTCCTGAGGCGTCAATTGGAACATGTAGCGCACCAGCAGATCAGCGTGGTCCTTGGGGTATTCCTTAAAGGCAGGAGGCAGCGACCCGGCAAAGACCCAGCGCTCGCCATCCCTCTGGAACAGTCCGGATGGCATGGCCGTGCCCGGAGCGATCATTTCCGGCGCGACCATCCACCGTTCGGTCCATCCGGGCTTCAGCCTCTCCCTGGCCAACAGGAAATTGGGCGCGGTGGCGTTGCGGTCGTGAGCCGGATCCCCGGTGGCGTGACACCTCAGGCAGGGCGCTGCCTTGGAGGTGAAGAGCTGTCGGGCCAGCTCGCGCTCCCGGTTGCTGAGCGGTTCCAGTCGGGTTGGAATATAGGGCCGATCCTGAGCCGCCAGGGCTTCAAAGAAGCGGACGATCTTCTGAATCTGGCTGTCGGAGAAACGGAAGGTGGGCATGCGGGCGTGGAGATAGCCGCGCACGCCGTTGCGGTTGGTGCGCTCGGGGTCCATGGCCGGGTTCCTGAGAAACCTCACCAGCCAATCCGGGTCCACCCGAGCTCCTTCGCCGACCAGCGTCGGAGGGAGCTGCTCCTTCCAGTCCGGATCCTGATAGCGGTCCATACCGGCAAGGACCGACTGCTGTCCGGGCCGCACCTGATGGCAGCCCATACAGTTGTACCGCTTCACCAGCCACCAGCCGTCCCGAATATCCTGCCCCCGGTCGTCGGGAGCGTAGAAGAAATGTTCCGGCAGGGTGGAGTCGACGCTCCCCAGCAGAAAGGTGGTCAGGGCCGTAATTTCCTCCGAGGTCAGCTTGAAATTCGGCATCCGGAGCTTCTCCAGGGGAGTCCTGATCTTGCCCTGGTCGAAGACCGCCGGGTCTTCCAGCTTCCGCTCAAAGAAGCCCTTGTGGTTGTACCAGCCCCCGTGCTTGGCATCGTGGGTCAGCAAGGCGAAATCCAGCCGCTCGATGGGTTTGCTGCCCTCCCGGGTCAACTCCGTTCCGATGCGCCCTTCCTCCTCGAAGCCGGCGATTTCGTGGCAACCCGCGCAGCCGAAGTGCTTGACCCACATGGCTCCCTCGTTCCGGAGCGCGGGATCGTCCAGGTAGTCGGCCTGGGGATAGGAAGGGTCCGCCTGCTTGAGGGTCACCAGATAGCTGGCAATGTCTCGAGCTTCCTCCAGCCTGAGCCGCAAGCTGGGCATGACCGACAGCGGTTGACGCTCCTGTGGGTTGTGGATCCAGGGGACCAGGTAGTCGTAGTGAACCTTCTCCCCCACCCGGGACAAATTGGCCGCGAAGGAGCTCCCTTGCGCCTCTTCCCCTTCGCCCACAGCGTGACAGCCCATGCAGCCCCGGGTCTCGAACAGCTCCTTCCCCCGAACGGTGTTCCCTTGGGGCTGGCTGCGTAATTCCCCCTCGACCCCCGTCTGCCAGACGAAGGCGGCAATGGCGCGACGCTGCCCCTCATCCAGTCGAAACGCCGGCATCTTGGTGGTGGGGCGGTAAGCGTGCGGGTTTTCCAGCCAGACCGGGATCCACTCCTTGCGAATCTTGAAGCGAACCTCCTTCAAGCTGGGCCCGATCTTTTTCTGCTCGATCAGCAGGTCCTCGGAACGCACCTCCAGCCGCTCGAATTCATGGTTCAAGTTGCTGATCTGCTGCTTGAGCTGGTCCGCCCGGGCATAGTGCTGCTGGGCTTCCGCGTTGTCCTGCGCGGTATCCCCGGCCAGAACGCTCTCCCCGATTTCCTTCCCCATCTCCTTCCGGTCCCCCTCCAACGCGTGAACGGAGGACTGAACCTCGGACAGCACCTCGGCCTCGGTGTCGAAACCCTCAAAACGATGACACCCCACGCAACCCTGGTTATAGAAGATCTCTTTCCCCCGGTTCAGGACGCCGGCGTGCTCTAGCACCAGGTCCTTGGCGTGGCACTGGTGGCAACCCGCCTGAGTATTCTCCCTGTGGAACAGCGGCCACAGCCAGAACTTGTGACGCCCATGGCCCTTCCGGATACTGGTGGTTGCCCTTCCATTACCGTTATGGCAGGTGGAGCAACCGAATTGCTCCGGATCGTGCAAGGCCAACAGAGCCGGATTGGGATGGCTGATGAATGCGGCCTCGCCCCGCATCTCAGCCTTGGTCAGCACCAGCGGCTCCCTGATGCCCAGGTGACAGGACTCACAGCGGTCTACCAGGTCCACCTCGGCCACATGGATCTGCCGGATCCCCAACTCGAAGCTGCGCATCCTTGCCCGCAGCCCCCGGATCTGAGCGGCAGTCAAACCCGTTAGGCGGTCGTTGAGCAAGGTATCCCTCTGCCCTCGCAACTCGTTGGAGGGCCTCACCAGTTCCGCACGCCGCGCCCCCAACTCGGCCCGCTTGGCCTGCAACCGGTTGAATTCCGCCTCCAACTGGTCGAAATTGAAGCGTTCCTGCTTCTCCTCCACCTTCCCGGAACCGTTGGCTGAAGCCAGCCTCAGGGTCACCTCCCGGGCCCTGATAACATCGATCTTCCGCTGGAGAGAGTCCTTTTCTTTCTGGCTGGTGGTGGTTTCGATCTGGTAGACGAGCGCCGCGATCTCACTGCGGGTAATGGCGAAGGGCTCGGTAATGACGCTCAATCGCCTGCCGACAATCTGGTTGGCCTCGCGGTCCAGATTGGTGAGCTGAGAAGCCACCGATTCCTCGGCCTTGGCGACCGCTTCATTCACCTTCCGGTATTCCGACGATTGGCGGACGGCCTGCTCGGCCCGGGCCTGGGTCGGCTGGATCCGCCTCAGATGCCGGCTGTACAGCTTGGCGAAGCGCTTCTGGTAGTCCTTCCAGGGTCTTAGGCTGTAGGTCTCGTCGTACACGGCCCACAGGAGGGACAGGACCATCAGGAGCGATGAGATCAAGAGAATGCGACCGAGGGATCGGTTGAGGACCGGATCGTCTCCAACCGGGGGTTTCTTCGGCACCGATTCCTCCTTTAGCCACTAAATATTGAACCAGGGGGTGATCCACACGTATTTGATCCGGAAAATCAGTCGAGCCACCATCTTGGCCGGCAAAAGCATCATGGTGACCAGGAAAAACTGCAAGATGAGGTATTGAATCAGGCTCATGCGTTTGTAGATCTTTCGGTTGAACGCATTCCAGGTAAACAGCTTGTGCACTCCCAGCGCGGTCACCAGGACAAACAGGCCCACCACCGCCGCCCCGAAGAGGCTCTTGCCGAGCATGCTGGTGATGCCCAACAGGTCCGGCAGATCGCGATTGGCCTCGAAGATCAGCTTGTTGTGGTCCCAGGTCTGGCCCGGCCAGAACCAGATCCACCCCGGACCCCGAATGAATGTGCCAATGACCACCATCGACAACCACAAGACGATGAAGCCGAAACAGAAGGTCAAAATGGCGAACTTCCGCTGCTTAAAGGTGTAGTAGCCGTTCCCGAGCGGGTTCGTATCCATGTAGGGTATCGCCATGAGTCCGATCAAAATCAAGGTCGGCAGCACCACGCCGGCCATCCAGGGATCGAAATAGACCAACATCTCCTGCAACCCCAGAAAGTACCAGGGGGCCTTGGCGGGGTTCATGGTCAGGGAGGGATTGGCCGGTTCCTCCAAAGGAGCGTCCAGGGTAATCGACCACACCATCAGGATGAAGGTGACAATGATGGTGACCAGAAACTCCATGCGCAGCAGGTAAGGCCAGACCTGAACCTCCCGATCCCAGCCCGGTTTCCAGGGTTGAGTCTTGCGGTGGTGAGTCTTGGCCATCTCCGGGTCGGTCGCCAGCTTGTCGATCAGCCGGTCGTTGGCGACTGCCTGCCGGAGGCCGTACCAGGCGTAAAAAGGGATGACCAGGATGAGCAGGACAATAGGAACATTGTCGGGCAGGGTGGCGATTTCCCAGAGCTGAACCCAATCCACTGATTTCCTCCTTGTCGGTAGCGGTTCCGGTCAAAGGTCCTCGAACGGCCGCCCCAACGACGAACGCTCAGAACCTTCGCGCCTCTTTGATTTCGGATTCCAGCATGACGGGAGCCGGTCCCGAGATGCCGCCGTCCTTGCGGACCCTCCAGAAGTGAACGGCCATGAAAATCCCTGCGATCAGGGGAATGGCGATACAGTGCCAGATGTAAGCGCGCAACAGGGCGTTGGAGTCCACAATGGAGCCCCCCAGCAGGGCAAACCGGACGTCGTTGAAGGCCGTCATGCCGAGCTCCGCTCCCAACGGACCCTCGTGCCCCAGCAAAGGCGTCGCCCGTGCCATGTTGGTTCCCACGGTGACCGCCCAGAAACCGAGCTGGTCATCCGGCAGCAGATATCCGGTAAAGGACAACAGCAAGGTGAGCAGCATCAGGATCACGCCCACCATCCAGTTGAATTCCCGCGGCTTCTTGTAGGACCCCGTCAGAAAGACCCGGAACATGTGCAGCCAGACCGTGATAATCATCAAATGGGCGGCCCAGCGGTGCATGTTTCTCAACAGCTTCCCATAGGGAACGTCGTGTTCCAGGTAAAGGATGTCCCGGAAGGCCTGAACCTTGCTGGGATGGTAATAGAACATCAGCAGGACGCCGGTGAAAGTCAACACAATGAACAGATAGAAGGTGATCCCTCCCATGCCCCAGGTGTAGTTGTAGGCGACCGCGTCGCGATTGATCTTGGCGGGGTGCAGATGCAGGAAAACGTTGGACAGTATCCCCAGCGCGCGATTGCGCGGCTTCTCGTCGTGGGTCACCCGAAAGATCGACTTGTAGAGCTGGGTCTTCTGCGGCTTTTTGAGCGACTGGACATCGTCGAGGGCCTTTTCCTTGAAGGCCTTGACCTCCTTCAGGACTCCGTCGATCAAGGCCGTCCTCTTGCCCGCTGGATTCTGCTCTTTCCGGTCATCTGCCATGGAACGACTCCTCGGATGGATACTTGCAACTTCCCTTACGCAGGATCAACCACCGGCTACAGCCGCAGGATGGCTCCTTGCTCGTCGAACTCCGACGGCATTCCCTTGGGCCATTCGTAGAGGACGCTGGTGTCCACCACGATCTGCCCTTCGGCGTCGAGCTCAACCTTGGCACGGTCCAGGGGACGGGGAGCCGGACCTTCGAAATTGATTCCCTTGCTGTCGTAACCGCTTCCGTGGCAGGGACACTTGAACTTGTTCTCGCTGGGCTTCCAGTCCGGGGTGCACCCCAGGTGCGTGCAGCGGGCGTAGACGACAAAGATTCCCTCGGCATCGCGCACCACCCAGATCCGCCTTTTCTGAAACTTGGTATCCACGCCATAGCCGAAATCGGAGGGGTATCCAATGCGGAATACCGTCTTGGGTTCAAACAGGGTTCTGGGGAAAAAGAACCGCAGGAACATGAGCAAATTGGTTCCCAGGAACCCTACGATCAGGGCCTGCACCGTGCGACGGCGCCGCACCGCGGGATCGACCGACCCGCCTTTCCTGAAGAAGTTCAGGATCCCCGACACAAACCCCGCCTTGGATTTTTCCTGACCCTTGGCGGGCGGCCTACGCGTCGAAGATGCGGCTTTTGGAGTCACTCGGGTTTGGGGTTGCTTCGGACCGTTACTTTCAGCAGTTGGCATCCACTCCTCCAAGGGTTCCGAGGGGTGACTGACAGAGTCTTGTCAAATTTAGAATGCTAGGCGAAATGTTGCGCGGCAAGCAAGGTATGCCGAGTACGGAAGTCGCCAAATTTTAGTCCAAAAACGGGTTTTGTCAATAGCCCGGTGACGGGGACATTCTCCGAAAAACAGACCTGAAACACCTTAACCCCCATTTCTCACCGGGGCTGGAGCCGACACCCCATCAATTTTTTCTTGCTCCGCTGTTTTCCATTCAAAGTATAATGGCCCACACACATGACCAGTCAGCAATGATTCCCCATCCCAGGTGCTGCTGAGCAAGTGAGCCGACACCCCGGGTACCCGTCTGGGCCTGCCTGCAACCGTGAGAGTCTGATGTCGCGAAAATACCGCCAGTCCGGGTATCAGGACAATGAACGGGAGTCGCGCCCCCGGGTCCGCAAACCGTCCAGGCCGCGAGGCGCCCCCGAGTTCCGTCCCAAGCCGATGCCGGGCTTTCAGGAGGTGGTCCGCTGCACCATGTGCGGGGCGACCACCTCACCCGATATCGGGCTGGAAACCCAGTGTCCCAAGTGCGGGGCTGACCTTCACACCTGCCGGCAGTGCGTGTTCTTCGACACTTCAGCCCGTCTTGAATGCACTCAGAAGATTCCCGAACGCATTCCCAGAAAGAGCGTACGCAACCAATGCGGCCTGTTTGTCGCCAAAAAAACCATCGAACGACAAACCACCTCTTTTACCCCATCCACGCCCGGCCCCAAGACGGCCCGGGAAGCCTTCGACGCTCTCTTCAAAAATTGACCTGGAACGTCAGGAGAATCAAGGGCAGTTTGGCGACCCATGCCTCCGCTGGGCGGCGGCGAAACGATCCCCGGGGGCTGTCTGCTGGTGCGGCTGCGCCGCTTGATGGACATGGGATCCGCCGGGCGGGGGTCGTACCGTTCGACTCGCGGGAAACAGTGTGGAACCAAAGAAGGAAAGGGTCAAGTGATGGTGCGGAAGGCGGGACTTGAACCCGCATGGCTTGCGCCGCCACCCCCTCAAGATGGTGTGTCTGCCAATTCCACCACTTCCGCACACCAGACTGCATTCCCTGGAAGGGCCTGTCTATTCCGGCCGCTGAGAGCCCGATTCATCCTCCTTGACCGGGGCCGCCGGACTCTCGGACGACTGAGGGACAGGAGTTGCCGCGGGGTCCTCGGGAGGAGCGTTTTCCTGAGGGGCAGTGGCGGCCGCGTCCTGCATGACGGAGCGACCTTCGTCCTGAGACGTCAGCAGCGAAAGCGTAAAGGAAGTGGCCATGAAGATAATGGCCGCACCGGTGGTCAGCTTCGAAAGGAAGGTGGCCGTGCCCCTGGCGCCAAAGGCTGTCTGGGAACCGCCCCCACCGAAGGCGCCCGCCAGATCCGCCCCCTTCCCCGATTGCAGCAGCACAATCAGGACCAACATCAGGCAGACGATCACATGGATGATTTGGAGCAGCAGTGCCATTGCGCTTTGAAGTTGACTATTGCGGCAAAGGATTCGGCCTTCAGACTTGCCCCGCCCACCAGGGCGCCGTCGATGTCGGCCCGGGCCATCAACCCGTCCACGTTTTCCGGCTTGACACTGCCCCCGTAGAGGATGGGCAGCCGCTCGGCCACCTGTGGACCGAAAACCTCTGCAGCCAGGCCTCTAATGAAGGCGTGGACATCCTGGGCCATCTCGGGGGTCGCCGCCCGCCCTGTGCCGATCGCCCAGACCGGCTCATAGGCGATCATGGTACGGGAAAGGGCATCCCCTGTCAAGCCGGCCAGGGACTGGCGAAACTGGGCGCCGACGACTTCTCCGGTCCGTCCGGACTCGCGCTCCGAGAGCTGCTCTCCCAGGCAGACGATGGGGGTAAGACCCGCTTTGAGAGCCGCCGCGGCCTTAAGACTGACGGCCCGGCTGGTTTCGCCGAACAGGCTGCGGCGCTCGGAGTGCCCCAGGATGGCATAGCGGCAGCCGGCCTCAGCCACCATGTCTGCCGACACCTCTCCGGTAAAGGCTCCCTGGCTTTCCCAATAGAGATCCTGAGCCGCGATGGCGATGGGGCTGCCCTGAGCGGCCCGGGCCGCGGCCCAAAGGGCGGTAAAGGGGGGCGCCACCACGATGTCGCAATGCCGCGAGGCCTCCACCAGCGGCTTCAGCCGTTGGATGAGCTCCACACTTTCCCGGACCGTCCGGTGCATCTTCCAATTCCCGGCAATGACCGGTCGCCTTATGGGGGTTGGGGATTCCATCGGGTTGCTCCTCCGAAGCCGGCTGGTGCTCAGAACCTGTCGCTCAACGATTCCACACCCGGAAGTTTCCGGCCGCTCAAAAATTCCAGTGAAGCCCCGCCGCCGGTCGAGATGTGGGTGATTTTTTCGGCGACCCCCGCCCGGGTGACGGCTGCAATCGAATCGCCCCCGCCCACGATGGTGGTCGCCGCGCTGGTGGCTGCGGCTTGGGCCAGGCACAGGGTCCCCCCGGCAAAACGATCGATCTCGAACACGCCCACGGGTCCGTTCCAGAGAATGGTTCCGGCCGTCGAGAGGACCTTCTGGAAACGGGAGCGAGTTTCGGGACCGATATCGACCCCCATCCACTCCGGCCCGGTCTCCCGAATGGAAACGATCCGGCTTGGGGCCTCGGTCTCCAGCCTTTCGGTGACAACGTGATCGACGGGAAGCACCAGGGGAACCCCGGCCTGCCGGGCTTTCTGCAGGAGACCCCTTGCCAGGGGGATCTTGTCGGCTTCCACCAGCGATCTCCCCACCTCCAGCCCCTGGGCCCGCAAGAACGTGTAGGCCATGCCCCCACCCACCAGTATCCCGTCGACCCGTTCAAGCAGATTCTCGATGACCTCGATCTTGTCGGACACCTTGGCTCCACCCAGAATGGCCACACAGGGGCGGTCGGGATTGTCCAGGACCTTGCCCAGATAGGAGAGCTCCCGCTCCATCAGCAGGCCGGCCGCTCCCCGGCCCACGAACCGAACCATGCCAGCCGTGGAGGCGTGGGCTCGATGGGCGGCGCCGAAGGCGTCGTTGACATACCGGTCGCAGAGACGCGCCAGCCGCCGGCAGAAGGATTCCCGGTTGGCTTCCTCCTCGGGGTGGAAGCGCAGGTTCTCCAACAACAGAATCTGACCCGGCTGCAGTCGAACACTTTGCTTTTCGACCGCTTCCCCTACGCAATCCCTCGCCATCCTCACCGGCCGGCCAATGGCCGCTTCCAGGGCGGCGGCCACGGGCTTCAAGCTCAGGCTCGGATCGAATTGCCCCCGAGGCCGTCCCAGATGAGAGGCCAGCACCACTCGGGCCCGTCGGGACAGCGCGTACCGAATGGTGGGCAGGCTGGCTTGAATCCGGGCGGAGTCGGCAACCCCGCCCGACTCATCCAGGGGAAGGTTGAAGTCGACTCGAATGAAGAGCCGCCGGCCGCCGAGGTCCAAATCCCGAATAGAGAGCTTGTTCATGCCGTTCAACCAGGATCGCGGTCGCCGTTTCCGAAGGGCCGCACGAGGCCGCGCAGCCGTCACGAGCGCTGAGAAGTATATCCCGGAGGCGCCAAGCAAGGACACGAAGGACCACCAGAGTCACAAAAGAATTATCCACGAAGGGGCACGAAGGACCACTAAGACACACGCAGAAATATTGAACTCCGGCGCCGACAAGCGGCGTACGTGTTTAGCCGGGCCCCCGCCCTGCTGTGCGGATCATTCGAGGAAAAACGGCCGATCGTTAATGAAGACGAACCACGAATGGACACGAATAAACACGAATAGACAAGAAGACAGATGGACCTCCTTCAACGACAAGCGGCGCCAAAATGCGTCTGCAATCTTGTGCCCTTGCTGTGACGATGTCATGGGATGATGGCTTCCTGGGAGCGCGGGCGTCCCGCCCGCACCAAGCCTGGCACGGCCTCGGCCATCTCCCCCACTTGGATCAACCGGCAACGGCGCCCTGCCTCTGCTTCGGCCGGGCCCATGCGGTTCTCGCCGGCAGGGCGGTCGGCTGCAACATCGCAGGGAAACTGAGCGGCGACCGAAGGGACAGCATGCGGGCGGGACGCCCGCGCTCCCGGGGGTGTCGTCCCGATGGTGAGGTGGGGGTTATCCGGCGGGCGACTTCTCTGAAAGCCGGCCTGTCCCCTTTGGGAAACTCCCGTTTGCCTGCGAGCCGGGCGCCCGCCCCCCGCGACTGGGCAGATCCATCGAGAAGGACTATAAATGGAACATCGACGCACAGGATGCACAGGATAATCAGGACGGGAGACTGCTGCAGGAGACGCTGACTCGGGCGATGATCGTGTGCGGATTTGAGGATGTCCGGGAATACAAGCCAGCCGTCTCCGGAAAAAATCCTGTGCATCCTGTGCATTGATGTGAATCAAAAATCTACTCCTGCTTGACTATGAACCGGTTTCCAGCCACCAGGCGCAAGCGTTTGTTTCAGGTAAGTCGGGCCCCCGCCCCGGTGTGCGGATCATACAAGAGTGAAACAATCAGAAATCGATCATCCCTTCGCGACCTTGGTATCCCGTCGCGGCTAACCTCAACGCCTTAGTGGCCCTTCGTCGTTCTTAGTGGCCCTTCGTGGATAACTCTTTTTTCTTTTGTTTCAGGTAAGCGTGTTAGGTGAGGGGCGTGCTTGGCATTGCTTGGTTGGGCACTGCTTTCCGGAAGGATGCACCTAAATCGCCGCGTTCGCGGCTACGGCAGCGCGGGGTTCACACGACCCCGGGCTCACGCCCTGGGCTAAGTGCTGGCGCGGCTACGCCGCTCTATAAGGAAGACCTGTAGGAAAGGTTGCCTCGCTTGACCGCCGTCGACCGCAGCTACGCAGCTCGCCCCTAACCCACAACGCTGCCGGGGGCGAGGATTTTCTATTGGATTATCGGCTGGCGCCGGCGCGGGACTCCGGGGCCGGCGTCCCGGCGTCGGCGCGGCGCCCATTTCACAACCCCGGCAATACCGGCACCAAGCGGCGCCGGACGCTCCCCGCCGACCGTTTTTGGCCTTGGCAGCGTGTCCGCCCGCCACTATAATTCGAATTCTCAAATGTCGCTGGGGGGCGCCCTCCCGGGTATCGGCCACCGGCGCCCGGCAGCCTCTCCTCCCACCACCCCCGGTTTGGCCCTTCCTACCGACGGCAGAATGGGCAGGCTTTGATTCGGCGACTCTACAGCCTGGGCTTCACGCTGGCTTTCCTCCTGGCGCTGCCTTACTTTGTCATTCAAGCCCTTATCCACCGCAAGTACCTCTCCAGCTTGCCGGAACGCCTGGGGATCCTCCCCCAAGAGATCGGGACGGGTCCGGAAGGCGGCATCTGGGTCCATGCCGTGTCGGTCGGCGAGGTGCTGTCCGTCCTGCCCCTGATCAGGCGGATTGGCCGGCGATGGCCCGGGCGGCCTCTGTTTCTTTCGACCACCTCACGGACCGGTCAGGAACTGGCCCGGAAAAACCGAAATGGCCTGGCAGGCGTCTTCTATTTTCCCCTGGACTGGAAGTTCGCCGTGCGCCGCAGCCTCAACCAGGTGCGGCCCAGCCTGGTCCTGATCCTCGAAACGGAGATCTGGCCGAATTTCCTGCATGAATGCCGGCAGCGGAGTATCCCGGTCTGTCTGGCCAACGGTCGTATCTCCGACCGTTCCTTCAGGAAATACCGCCGCTTCCGCCGTTGGTTGCAGTGGTCGGTGAGCCAATTCGAATGCTGTTGCATGCAGGACCCCGTGGACCGGGAACGCATAGTCTCCCTGGGAGCGCCATCCGACAGGGTCGAAGTGTGCGGCAACCTGAAATACGATATCGAGCAGCCCAAGGAACTCGGCGCCAGACTGGCCCGATTTCGCACCTTGATGCAGCTCTCTTCCGCGCCTTTCCTGGTGGCGGCCGGCAGCACCCGCAGCAACGAGGAGGAGCCCGTTCTACGCGCTTTCCGGTCGCTCCAGCAGGAGTGCCCCCAGGCCAGACTGCTGCTGGCTCCCAGGCACCCCCGGCGGTGTGACGAAGTGGGGCAGTTGCTGACCGCCCGAACCTTTCGCTTCGTCAGGCGATCCCAGTTGTCAGGCATGGGAGGATCCGACGCCGGGAACCCGCCCGCCGAAGTCATCCTGCTGGACACCCTGGGAGAGCTGCCGGTTCTCTACGCCCTGGCCGATCTGGTTTTCGTGGGAGGGAGCCTGGTTCCCTGGGGAGGCCACAACCTGTTGGAGCCCGCCCTGTTCAAGAAGCCGGTGCTGTTCGGTCCCCACATGAACAATTTTCGGGAGATGGCTCGACACTTTATTCAGGCCGAGGCTGGCATAATGGTTCAGAATGAAGTCGAGCTGGGCGCACGATTCATTGAGCTTTTTCGGGACGGCGCCTCCCGCCGGAGGCTGGGCCGGAACGGTTACGGGATCATCCGGGCCAATCAAGGGGCCAGCGGCAAGATTCTGGATCGGATCTCCAGGTACCTGGTCCCCGGCTGAGCCCGCCAAGGATCGGTGCAATGGCTGGCGGTCAAGGGGGCCCGCCCCCAAGCCTCCCGGCCGGGGATCTCAAGGGATGATCAGGGCATCGCGGCTGGTCGCCACCACCTATGAGCAGGCGGTCCGCCTCCGCAACCGGGGTTACGAAGCCGGCTGGTTCAGGGTCCAACGCCTCAACCGGCCGGTGATCAGTATCGGCAACCTGACCCTGGGAGGCACCGGCAAGACACCCACCGTCATCGCTCTGGGCAGAATGCTGCAAGGCGCGGGCTACTCGGTGTCGGTGTTGCTGCGGGGCTACAAGGGACGCCACCGGGGAGGACCGCTGCTGGTCTCCGACGGCCGCCGAATCCGGAGCGAATCCGCCCTGGCGGGCGACGAAGCCCTGGTCATCGCCAGGAACCTGCCCGGGGCCCTGGTCACCGTGGGCAAAGACCGGGCCAGGGCCGGCCGATGGATAGAGAGTCGGCGGCCGGTCGACCTCCACCTGCTGGACGACGGTTTCCAACACCGGAAACTCCACCGCTGTCTGGATCTGGTCCTGGTGGACGTGACCAACCCCTTTGGAGGGGGGCAAGTGGTCCCCGCGGGTCAACTGCGGGAGCCCCTGGAAGCGCTCCGCAGAGCCGACGCCGTCATCCTGACCCGCACCCGGCCCGGGCAGGCTTACGACCACCTGACCCGCAAAATCCGGGGCTTCAAGCCGGGCCTGCCCTGCTTCCGTTCCACACAGTCCCTGGAGCCGGCCGCCGGCAAGACCGCCGGGGGAGAAAGGGTGGAGACGCCGCTGGCAGGATGTCGAGCCCTGGCCTTTGCCGGCCTTGCCAATCCGGAACAGTTTTTCGACTCGTTGAGACAGCAGGGGGTGGAACTGGTTCAGACGCTCCCCTTTGGCGACCACCATCGCTACTCGGCCCGGGAGTTGAGCGCCATTGGCCGGCGCTGCCGGGAGTTGGGGGTCGACACGGCCATCACCACCGAAAAGGATGCCGAGAACCTCCCTCCCGCTTCCCTGCACCCACAGGCCCTTCGGGTGCTGATCGCCAGGGTCTCTTTCCAGTTCGTGGGGGAGGGCCTGCAGGAATTGCTGATGCAAACGTTAGGTAGAGAGTCCCAGTGAAATCATTTCTGGAAGGCGAGGGCATCCGCAGGCTGCTGATACGCGGGACCAACTGGGTGGGAGACTCGGTGATGGCCATCCCCGCCCTGCGAGAGGTTCGGCGGCTCCTTCCCCGGGCCCACATCACCCTGCTGGTCCTGCCCTGGGTCAGCGACATTTACCAGGGCAGTCCCTGGGTGGACGCCATCTGGCTCTACGATCGAAAGGACCGTCATGCGGGGATGGCGGGACGGCTCCACCTGATCCGGAGGCTCGCCCAGGGCGGCTTCGACGCAGCCCTGCTCCTGCAGAACGCCTTTGAAGCCGCCCTGTTGACCTGGTTGGCGGGCATTCCCCTGAGAGCGGGTTACCGGAGGGACGGGCGGGGCTGGCTCCTGACCCATGCCATTTCAGCCGACCCAAGACTAAAGACACGCCACCAGACGTACTACTACCTCGACCTGGTCGAGCGGCTGGCGGGCCGGGAGCGAGCCCTGGACCACCCCTCCCGGCTCCCTGAGAAGACGGCTCTGGAGCTGCCGCTGGAGCCGGAGGCACGCGCCCGGGCCAGGCAGCAACTGAAAAAGGAGGGCATTCGATTTCAAGGCAAGGTGGTCGGCATCCATCCGGGCGCTGCCTTCGGGTCGGCCAAGCGCTGGATGGGCGATCGTTACGCCCAGGTCCTGGACCGGTTGATCCAAACCCAAGGCGCCGAAGCGATCCTCTTCGGCTCCCCGCAGGAGCGACCCATCGCAGAAGCCATTTGCGGACACATGGCGACCCGCCCGCTGGTCCTTTCGGGCAGAACCCGCCTCTCGGAGCTGATCGCCATGATTGCCTGTTGCGACCTCTTCATCAGCAACGATTCCGGGCCCATGCATCTGGCGGCCGCGCTGGGGGTACCGGTCCTGGCGCTGTTCGGCTCGACGGACGAAGTCGCCACCGGGCCCCTCAGCCCCGCTGCGGTGGTGCTGAACAAAAACGTTGAATGCAGTCCGTGCCTTCTGCGAGAATGTCCTATCGATCATCGCTGCATGACCCGGATCACGGCTGAGGAAGTCTTCCAGGAGGCAGTGCGAATGCTCCGGGCAGGTGGCTGAGGGACGCCATTGCTCGGAGCAACGGCTGTTTCCGTCAACCTCGGGGCCAGGCCCGCCCCTCCCGCGGGCTCGCCGGAACGGCAACCCCCGGGACGTTCTCCCCGCAGGCCGAGGCTGCCCTCCACCTCGATTGTCCCTCTCCAGACCACGCACCCATGGCTGACATTGCGGCCTTCATCGATCGAGACGGCACCATCAGCGAGGAGATCGGGTACGTGAACCATCTCTCCCGGTTTCAGATCTATTCTTGGGCTGCCGAGGCGATTCGCAACTTCAACCGGCGGGGCTTGAGAACCATCGTGGTGACCAACCAGGCCGGCGTGGCCCGCGGCTATTTCAGCGAAGAACTGGTCATTCAGGTGCACTCCAAGCTTCGCCGGGAGATGGAGCTGGCCGGAGCCTATTTCGACGCCGTCTACTACTGTCCCCACCATCCCTCGGCCGGCGAGCCTCCCTATCGCCAGGTGTGCCATTGCCGCAAACCCAAGCCGGGCATGTTGTGGCGTGCAGTCGAGGAATTCGGCGTCGACGTTGGAAAATCCTTCGTGATCGGGGATCGTTACAGCGATATCGAGCTGGCTCACAACTCCGGCGCCCGCTCTGTTTTTGTCCTGTCGGGCTACGGCCGGGGAGCCTACGAACACCAGAGAAGCCAGTGGAAAGTCCAGCCGGAGTGGGTGGTGGAGAATCTTCTGGAGGCCAGCCGGGTCGTGCTGGAGGCAGTATGACTCCCACCGATGGCGGCCTCGGCCCCAAGCCCGCATTTCTCCCCCGGGGCCATAGGGGTCAGGCGGTCGATCCGGGCCTACCCGCCAGGCGGAATCGAGAACGATCGGGGTTCCCATGCCTCCCCCAATAGTCGATGGCCAACGCTATGCAGAGATCATCGACGGATTCCCCGGCTGTCCCATCGCCGTTTACGGCGACCTGGTGGCGGACGAGTTCGTGTTCGGAGAGTTCTCCCGGATTTCTCGAGAGGCTCCGGTTCTCATCCTCAAGCACAAGGAATCGCGCATTCTTCCCGGGGGCGCGGCCAACGCCATCAACAATCTGAGAGCGCTCGAGGCCCATCCCATCCCGGTTGGAATCCTGGGCCGGGATGCCGCCGGAGAAGAACTCCACCGGCAACTCCAAAACAAAAAGCTCCCCATGTCCCTGGTCGAGAGGGACAAGGGCTATCCGACTCCCGTCAAGACCCGCTTCGTGGCCGGCTCGGCTCACTCCACCCGCCATCAGGTCCTGCGCCTGGACCGCGAGGGCCGGTTTCGACATTCCGGGGAGACCGAGCGGGCGCTCTGGTCCCGCCTGGCTCCCCTCCTGACCCGCTGCCGGGGCATCATCGTCTCCGACTACGGGCTGGGCTACGTGAGCCCGCCGCTGGTGGCTCGCCTCGCCGGGAAGCGAAAAGGGTTGCCCATCACGGTGGATTCCAGGTACCAACTGCTGCAGTATCCCGGGCTGACCGCCTCCACCCCCAATGAGCCCGAGGTGGAGTCCCTGGTCGGATACAGCATCGGAAATGACAATGCCCGGCTCGAAAAGGCGGGCAGGCGCCTGTTGAGGCAGATGAAATCGGAGGCGGTTCTCATCACCCGCGGCCGGGACGGCATGGTGCTTTTCACTCCCCGGAAGCCCTCCCTTTCCATACCGATTTTCGGGAGCGACGAGGTCGCCGACGTCACCGGCGCCGGCGATACCGTCATTGCCGTCTTTACCCTGGCCCTGGCCGCGGGAGCCAGCTTCGAAGAGGCGGCCCGGCTCTCCAATTACGCCGGCGGACTGGTGGTCATGAAGCAGGGCACCGCCACGGTGAGCCGCCAGGAACTCAAGGAGGCCGTGGCCCGGGACCGAGCGTCTCATGGATAGCGCCAAGATCCTCTCCCTGGAGGCATTGCAGCCTCTGGTGAAAGAAGTGAAGCAGCAGGGGCGCAAGGTGGTGCTGGCCAACGGATGCTTCGACTGGCTCCACGTGGGCCACGTCCGCTACCTGCGGGAGGCTCGGCAGTTGGGGGACTGCCTGGTGGTGGCCGTCAATGCGGACGCCTCCGTGCGGGCCCTCAAAGGGCCGCCCCGTCCCCTGATGCCCGAGCAGGAACGGGCGGAAATCCTGGCTGCCCTGGCCTGCGTGGACTATGTGCTGGTCTTTGAGGAATTGAACGTCGAACGGGTGCTTCACTCGCTGCAGCCCCACGTACACTGCAAGGGAACCGACTACAGCGAGCAGACGGTTCCCGAGAGAGAGGTGGTTCTCTCCTACGGGGGACGGATCGCCATTGCCGGAGACCCCAAGGATCACTCCACCCGGAGTCTGTTGCAGGGACTGATGCAGACCCAGGGGCCGGGTCCCTCGACAGGGGAAAAGGGTCGATGAATCGCATCCTGATCATCAAGCTGGGTTCGATCGGGGACGTGGTCCATACGCTTCCCGCCCTGTCGGACTTGAGGGCCTCTTTCCCCCGGGCAGAGATCGATTGGCTGGTCGAGAGACAGGCCGGCGTCCTGCTGAGAAACCACCCCTGGCTCGACCAGGTGATTGAAGTCGATACCCGAAAGTGGAGGCGGGCGCTCTGGCGTCCCCAAACCTGGCGGGAGATTTACCGTTGTCTGAGCCGACTGAGGGAAAGACGGTACGAGGTGGCCTTTGACTTCCAGGGACTCTGGAAGTCGGCGGTCTTCGGCCTCTTTTCCGGTTCCCGGTTGCTGGTGGGGTTCCACAAGGCTTATTTGAAAGAACCCGGTTGCCGCATCCTCTACGGCCAACGGGTGTCGCCGGATCCCGCGACCCGCCACGTCAGCGAGTTCCATCGAGCGCTGGTGGGCAGCCAGGGAGCCGCCCGAGGCCAAGAGAGGTTCGAGCTGGCAGCGGAAGAGCCGGACAGGGCCTACGTCGACGCGCAGTTGGCCGAACGCCGCCTGGAGGAGTTCATAATCCTCAATCCCGGAGGCGGCTGGGTGACCAAGAACTGGTCTCCCGCCAATTACGGTCTTCTCCACCAGCGCATCCGGCGGGAGCTGGGTCTGAAGACGGTGCTGACCTGGGGCCCGGGAGAGGAGGACCTGGTCCGGGAAGTGATGGCGGCCTGTCCCGCCGACCCGCCCTCGACCTTTTCGACCACCCTGCCCCAGTTCATGGCCCTGGCCCGGCGGGCCCGCCTGTTCGTGGGGGGCGACACCGGCCCCCTGCACCTGGCCGCGGCCTGCCAGACGCCGGTGGTGGCGATCTTTGGCCCGACCGACCCGCTCAGGAACGGTCCCCAGCACCCGGACGACCTGGCGGTTTTCCACCCGGTTCCCTGCGGGCCCTGCTACAAGAGGACCTGCCGGAAGTACCGGCGCCAGTGCATGACCCTGGTCACGGTCGGTCAAGTGTTCAATGCGGTCGTGAGGCGGCTGGAGCAAACCCGCTCCCAAGCTCCGGGCCAACTGAGCAGGAACCCCTCATGATGTCTCGCCTCACCCGCATCCGCGTCCCGGCCGGCTTTCTCCTGGCCGGCCTCTATTTCTACCTGGCGCGTCCCACCTGGCCGCTGTGGCTGGTAGGGACCGGTGTGGCTTTGCTGGGAATACTCTTTCGGGCCTGGGCGGCCGGCCACGTCCGCAAGAACGACCAACTGGCCGTCTCCGGACCCTACGCCTTCACCCGCCATCCTCTCTACCTGGGGAGCTTTGTGATCGGCCTGGGATTCAGCCTGGCCGGGCGGAGCCTGCCGATGCTGATCCTGTTTCTGGCCTGCTTCTTCTTTTTGTACGGTCCGGCCATGCGGGCCGAGGAAGAGCGGCTGAAACAACTGTTTCCCCACCGTTACCCGGACTACCAGAGAAATGTCCCCTTCTTTCTCCCCACCCGCTGGCCCGACAGCTGCAGTCCGGACCTGTTCAGCCTGGAACGCTACCGGCGCAACCGCGAGTATCGGGTGGTGCTGGGATTCACCTGCGCCCTGGGGGTGCTCCTCTGTAAGGCGTGGTGGTTTTGAGGCGGCCGTCGGCACAAGTTCGGGTCAACCCGCGAATGCGGCGGCGGCACATGGCCGTAGGTGTAAGCCTGGCGCAAGCCAATGGAAATGGGTACTCACCAAGCCTGGCCCTCCTAGGCGACCGATGCCGCCGCCAAGCGGCTGAGCGGCGCGGGTCTGCTACAATTTACCATTGAGAGAAGGGCGAAGAATTTCCCGGGAACCATTCCCAATGAAGCCAACCGACTCCAGGTAAACTGTCAACGAATGCACCCGGCCGGACGCCGTCTCTCTGAGACCCGCCGGGGCTGCAAACGGTGTCGGAAACTCATGGTGCCTGCTCGCCTGAGCGGCGAACCGCAGAAAGCGCTGTTTTGGAGCAAGGGTCGAGCAACAGCATTGTAACTTTGCGGATGGGAACATTTCTCGGTCCAGCCGAGTCAACTCAAGCGTGGAAAGCATGAACCGTGTAGTGACAATGGCCTTTTTTCTGACGCTCCCGGCGGGGGTGGCGATTGCTGTGGGCTGCGAATATGCGTACACCCATGAGTTTTTCACAACGGCCACCGTTGGGGGTGAGAACCCGTGGCATAACAGGGAGGCGGACCTTAAAGCGCTCGCTCAATTTGGCCACGCCGTTTTGAATCGGCCGCTCGCAAACAACCTCTACCGGGGAGAGGACCGGACGGGTTCGGAGTCCGGGTCCGGTCCCAATGCCCGGAATCGATGGAAACACAAGCCCCTGCATCATGCAGCGCCACGGAAACGCGACCCAACCGTCATTCTGGCCCTGTCGCAAACCGAAGCAGAACCCGACACCAAGAGTGCTAACGGGGATACTGCCCTGCATTATGCGGCCGCTTACAAGGACAACCCGGCGATCATCCAGGATCTCCTGCAGGCAGGGGCGGATCCCAACCTCCCGGGTGAGTTCGGCCAAACACCGCTTCATCGGGCGGCAAGATACAATCCCGAGCCGGCCGTCATTCGGGCCCTGTTGGAAGCCGGAGCGAACCCCAATGTCAAGGACGAGAACGGCGATACTCCCTTGCATCTGGCGGCAGGAGGCAACGACAATCCGGCCGTGATCGAAGTCTTGCTGAAAACGGGGATAAATCCCAACACAAAGACCGCCTATGGGAATACCCCGCTCCATCTGGCGGCTGGCCAAAACCGTAATCCCGGGGTGATCGACTCTCTGCTGAAAGCCGGAGCAGACCTCAATGCTCGAATCCCGGGGGGCAACTCCGCCCTGCATGAAGCGGCCGGGTGGAACGGAAACCCGGCGATCATTCGGGTACTGGTACAAGCCGGAATGGACTCGAACGTGACCGGCGAACAAGGTGAAACCCCGTTGCATCAGGCGGCTGAGCACAACGAAAATCCGGCGATCATCCAGATTCTGCTTCAGAACGGGGCGGCCCCCAACCCCAGCCCGAGTTCAGCCAATGACGGAGGCTATCGAGATACCCCATTGCATCGGGCGGCGGGGCGCAATCCGAACCCTGCAGTGCTCAAAGCACTGCTTGAGGGCGGTGCAGACCTGGAGGCACGGGACAGTGCCGAATGTACGCCCTTGCATGAAGCCGCCAGGAACAACCACAACCCGGCGGTCACTCGGGCGCTGCTCAGGGCCGGATCAGACGTCAGGGCTCGCGACAACGGCGGTCGGACTCCCTTGCATACGGCTGCTTCCAACCACAATCCAGCAATCATGCAGGCATTGCTGAAAGGCGTCACACACCCCGACCTCAAGGATAAGGCAGACGCCACTCCCCTGCACCTCGTGGCTGGCGAAAACGAGAATCCCTCCATTATCCGATCCCTGTTGGAAGCCGGAGCGGACCCGAACCGGAAAGATAACCGGGGTCTAACCGCTCTGCATCGGGCGGCTAATGGCAACGAGCTTGTAGAGGTGACCCAATTGCTGCTTCAGGCTGGCGCGGACCCGGGAGCGCTGGGTAAATCGGATGCCGGCACTCCGTTGCATCGTGCCGCTGAATACAACCAAAATCCGACCATTATCCAGGTATTGATCGATGCAGGGACAGATCCCAACCTGAAGGACGCAGAGGGAAGGACTGCCTTGCACCTTTCAACTGAACGAAACGCAAATTTGGCGATTACCGAAACGTTGCTTCAGAACGGCGCCGATCCGAACTCACGAAATCGCAACGACGCCATCCCCTTGCATGAAGCCGCCTCGTATAACCCAAACCCGGCGGTCGTCAAGGCACTGGTCAAGGCTCGTAGCGACCTGACGGCGGTGAACATCGTCGGCAGAACCCCCCTGCACGCTGCTACATCGTCCAATGCTCATCCGGCCATGGTACAGGTTTTGCTGACAGCCGGGGCAGACCCAAACGCGGGCCGTGAAGAAAATAAACCTACCCCGTTGCATGACGCAGCCTTGTGGAACACAAACCCCGCGATCACCGAAGCACTGCTGACAGCCGGGGCAGACCCAAACGCGGGCCGTGAAGAAAACCAACCCACCCCGCTGCATATCGCAGCCTCGCGGAACACAAACCCCGCGATCATCGAAGCACTGCTTAAAGCCGGGGCGGATACCATGGCTCGGGATGATATCGGCGCCACCCCCCTGCACCGTGCGGCCGAGCACAACAGCAACCCGGCAATTATCGAACTGTTGCTCAAGGCGGGGGCCGATCCTAAGGCCCGGACCCACGAGGGCAAGCTGCCCTGGGATCTGGCTCAGCAGAACCACTCCATCAAAAGCTCCGATGCCTTTCGGCGACTGAAGGAGGCGCAATTTTGACTGGTCCAACGGGCGGCATGGCTGCCTAAGCCTCCCAGTCACGAATTTCCTTCCCACAGCCAGGGGCTTTGGTTTAGAATTCAGCCCTCGCAATCAGGCTGCGTGCCTGGTGTCAGGCGGGCCCCGCCGGTTTTCCCGCAGGAATAACATCGCACGGTTACTTGACAGGATGGAGAAGGAGTGGTGAATGTCCAAGCTTAAGAAAGGCTTGCAGGATGTTGTGGTAGCGACCTCATCCATCTGCTACATCGATGGACAAAAGGGGATTCTTTCTTATCGAGGCATGGACATCCACGATCTGGCGGAGCACTCGACGTTTGAAGAAGTCTGCTACCTGTTGTGGTTCGGCCGCCTCCCCAAACAGACGGAGCTGGACGAAGTCACAGCGGTCATGGGTCGGAGCCGGGCCTTGCCGGAGCCGGTGGTTCAGTTGCTGAAGAGCTTTCCCCAAGACGCTCCCCCCATGGACATCCTGCGCACGGCTGTTTCGGCCCTGTCCCATTACGACCCCGACGCTGCAGCCAACGACAAACCGGCCAACTTGCGAAAGACCTATCGTTTGACCGGCCAGATCGCCTCCATCGTGGCCGCCGCCGACCGTATCCGCAACGGGCAGGAACCCGTCAGCCCCGATCCCGGACTGTCTCATGCCGCCAACTTCGTCTACATGCTCACCGGAAACAAGCCCGATGCAACCGCCGAGCGGGCCTTGGACGTGGCTCTCATCCTGCATGCCGACCATGAGTTCAACGCCTCGACCTTTGCGGCTCGGGTGACCATCGCCACCTTGACGGACATCCATTCCGCCATTACCTCGGCCATCGGAACCTTGAAGGGCCCCCTGCACGGCGGCGCCAATCAGGATGTCATGCGAATACTGATCGAGATCGGTGAGACCGAGCGAGCCGAAACCTATATCAAAGAAGCGCTGGCCAGAAAACAGAAGATCAGCGGCTTCGGACACCGAGTTTATCGGACCGAGGACCCCCGGGCCACCCATTTGCGCCGCATGTCCCGCGACCTTTCCGAGAGTTCCGGCACTCGCAAGTGGTTCGAAACCTCCCGGGTGATCGAAGAGGTGGTGAAGCGAGAAAAGAACATCAATGCCAACGTCGATTTCTACTCGGCCACGGTGTACTACAACCTCGGGATCCCGGTGGACCTGTTCACCCCGCTCTTCGCAGTCAGCCGTATCTCCGGTTGGACCGCGCACGTTCTCGAGCAACTGGACAACAACCGCCTCATTCGGCCCAGAGCCGAATACACCGGCCCCCCTCATCCCGCACCCTACATTGCCATGAACGAGAGGTAATCCGCTGCTGCCGCCATCCGCTTCATCCCCTGCCGCTTTGGGCCGGGGGCTGATTGTCCTCGGCATGCTGGCCGTAACCTTCGGCTTGGCCCGGTACACTGTGGCCTCCGAGGATCCCCTCCCACCGGAGGAGTTCTCCGCAACGGAAAAGGAGACCCTGCAGAAGGCCGGCAACCCCCGAAAGCAACTGCGCGTATACCTGGACATCGCTTTTGACCGGCTCAAGCAGTTCCGAATCCTGGTGCGGAAATGCGATCAGGACCTGGCCGGGAGATACCTGACCGGTTATGCCCTGGCCCTGAACCGAGCCGATGATCTGGCTTCGAAAGAAGATCCCGACGAGAAAAAGGCCCAAAAACTCCTGAAGACACTCCTGAAATCCACCCAGAAGATCAACGCCTCCTTGATCCAGACACTGGAAAAAGTTCCCCAGGATTGCCGCCCCATGATTCAGCAGGCCCTGCAGGTCTCCCAGCAGGTCAACAGCGCCGTCAACGTCCAGCTCCTCAGAGCCGGCAGGCCCTGAGAATCCACGGCCTGATACTTAACCCGCATATCTCACCGGACGCCCCCCGGCGAGACATGCGGGTTCATCCTTCCCGCATCCCGGGGGGGAGGGTCGCCAGCCGATCCGGAACCACCCCCTTCCCTCCAAGCCGCAAAACCGGGAAAGCGACTGTCCACCCGCCTTGACACTTTGCCCGAGCAGGGCTTAGGATGATTTTCCCATGAAGGCGTTCCGGACTTCCGCGCTGCTGGCGCTCGTTTGCTTCCTGACCGCTTGTGCTTCCTCCCACAAGCTCAGCCACGAGACCGCCCGAAAGAGAATCCTGAAGTTGGGCCTGATGGAGATCGAGGACCAATCACTGGAAATCCAAAAAATTTCGCAGTCCGGAAGCAAACAAGCCGTTGCCGAGGCCAGCTTGAACATGGTCTTCCAGCTTTCTCGGAACTCCCGGGGGAAGTGGGAAGTGGAAGCCGTCCGGTTCTCGGACAGGAATTGGATCCGGGTCGAGACGCTGCGTCAGGCCCTGGACCTGGCCAGAGACCGGCAGACCCGGCAGGATTTGAGCAAGCTGGTCAGGGGGATCAGGGAGTTCAAGAATGCCCACGGGAAGTACCCCAAGGCCGAGAATCTATCCGGACTGACCGACCTGCTTTTTCCCACGCACATGGCCGCCTCGATTCGCTTTGACGCCTGGGGACGGCCGCTCACTCTCGAGCGCAGCGGACCCCAGGGCCTGCAGATCCTGTCCTCGGGCGCCGACGGCATCCGGGGGAATGAGGATGACATCGCCCTCTCCCCCTAGTGTTCTGTCTCAGAAATAGGGTTGCCATATTTCGGAGCGCAACGGCGCCGGATTCAAGGAGCGACGACGAGGCAATGCCCATTCATTGTGAGGAGGAGCGACACCGAAGACGGCGCTGTTCCGCCCGAACCCCTTGGGCCGATGGAGGTTCCGGGGAGGGGGAGCAGAACGGTGCTTGTTCGCTGAAACGCAATGGGCCTCTGGAACCGACCGTTTCCCTGTGGAACCTCCATCGGAGATGGTAAGCCTATTTCTGAGACAGGACACTGGATGTCTTCAGCGGTTGCAATCATGCCTCGGAATCGGAGAATCGACTGATGCCCAAGGCGTCCTCCTCTCAAAAACCGCGGTCAGGGGCCCGTGGCAAGCACCGCGCGCGAAAACCCCGCTCGATCGCCAAACCCCTGGCCGGTCTGGCCGCAGTCGTGGTGGTTGCCCTGGCAGCCGCCTTCTATTTGCAGCGCCGCCAGAACAACCAGACGGTCCCCACGGTAGCCCCCACCTCACACAATACGCATTCCCTGATCAGTCGGGAGGGCTGGAGCAAGGGGAACAGCCTGGCCAAGGCGGTGCTGGTGGAATTCGGCGACTTTCAGTGCGGAGCCTGCGCCGCCGTCAGCAGCCGAGTGGCCAATATCGCCCGGAAGCACGGCTCCCGGTTGAAAGTCGTCTTCAAACACCACCCCATGCAGAGAGCCCACAGCAACGCCATGATTGCCGCCCAGGCGGCCGAGGCCGCCGGGCGGCAGTACAAATTCTGGGAAATGCACGACCTGCTCTTCCAGCGCCAGCGCGACTGGGCCAAGGTGCCGGATGCCCAAACCCTCTTTCTTCGATACGCCGCCGAACTGCAACTCAACCTGGCGCGCTTCCGGCGGGACCTTTGGAACACTGAGGTGAGGGAGAAGATCTTCCGCGACATCATGGAAGGGCAGATGGCCCAGGTGCGCTCGGTTCCCGCTTTCTTTCTGAACGGAAAGCCCATTTCCAACAGCCGGGACGAAGTCGAGTTCGAGCAGCGAATCGTCGACGGCATCCGATCCCTCCAGTGAGCAGCAATCGGTGGTCGATTTGGGTGATGGTGCTGGCCGGCTTCGCTGGAATGGTCGATTCCGCCTACGTCGGCTTCCACAGCCTCACCGGCGTCCTGATCCCCTGCGGGCCCGCCGGGGGCTGCGACCAGGTTCTCAACAGCGCCTATTCCCACTGGGGCGGCGTCTCCATCGCCTGGTTCGGCTTCTCCTTTTATCTGGCAGTTACCGCCGCCGCCATCTTCGGGCTGTCGGGCTTCCGGCAGGTGTTCCGCTTCAGCCTGATTGCCAGTCTGGCAGCCTTCCTGGTGACCCTTTACCTGCTGTATGTGCAGGCCTTTGTCTTGCAGGCTTTCTGCGACTACTGCCTGCTCTCGGCCTTCCTGGTTTTCGCGATTCTGGGAGCGCACCTGGTCTTGCGGCCCTGGAACGGGAGGTCGGAATCCGCGTGATCCGCCGGCTCTCCGTGTCAACCCCGGGGCCGGGGACTGCGCTGTTGCACTGCCGAAGTGGAGGAGATGGCAGGTTTATTCAGGTGCGGGAGGTTCTACCGCCGGAGGGCGCCCATTCCTTTCAAGACGCCGGAAGCCCCGGTTGGGAGCGGTCCCCTGGCGGCCGCCCGCTCCATCACCCAGGCATCCTCCAGGGGATCCCGATAGTAGTTCCCGCGGCGGGAGACGATCTGGAAACCGTTTCGCCGGTAGAAACGGATGGCGCGGCTGTTGGAATGGCGCACCTCCAGAAAGATGCGGGTCAACTGCCGCTGCCGGGCCACCTCCAGACACCCGGCCAGGAGTCGCTGGCCCACCCTCTTCCCCAGGCATTGGGGCGTAACAATCAAATTGCACAGCTCGCCGTGATCGACCATCAAGGCCAATACAGCCAACCCCGCCAGGATCCCCGTTTCCCCTGGTGACGGACCCCCGTCGGATTCCACTTCCGCCACCAGGGGGCAGTAGACATAAGGCTCCCGGAGCACCCTCAGATAGCCCTCTTCCCCCCATTTGCTCAAGTAGTCCCAGCAGTTCTCGATGGCCACTACCTGAGAGACGTCGGCCTCCACCATCCAGCGAATTTCAACCTTCAAGGGCTTTTCCGGTAACACTATCAATGCACAGATAATTAAGGTTTGGAGTTCTACAGATCGATCAAGCCGCCCCCATGGCTTGCCCCTTTCTTAGGAGGAGTCGGTGGCGGCTTCAAGACCTGCGGAAGTTCGATTGGAGGCCGGCACTGTAGTGGTTGCTCACCATCTCTAAAGTTTGAAGCGATGGGTTAATTTTTACTGGGCCGATTCCTCAAGCCATCAGAACAACACACGGATTGCCTCCCGCGGATTGACAGCAGGGATTGGAGAGCGTTCATAGTCTCTGACATTTCTGGTAACGATGTGCCGGGCGCCGCAGGCACGGGCAGCAGCCACCTGCATGGCGTCCTCGAAGTCCGCCATTGGAAGACCCACTGCATAACGAATGGCTTCTGTGTCGGTGGTTGCCACCGAAACGAAGCGGGTCAGCTCAACGATGAAGTCGCGAGCGCTCACCCCGGCGCGCGCCGGAGCTACGATGTAATAGAAATTCGAGATGGAGTGCCACGCAACGAATGCACTCTCTGCGCCATACTCGATCCTGTCCAAGAGTTCCGAGGCGGGTTCAGAGTGGGGACTCCTGTCGAGGGCGGTATCGATGAGAATGTCAGTATCCAGAAGTATCATTGAAGGTACTTCTTGGCCAGCGCGTCGTAGCGTGGGTCGTCACGCCCCGCAGCCCGAAACCGGCCCCGCCACCGAGACGCAAAGGACGGAGCCTGGTCTCCTGCAACCTGTCTGAGAGCCTGCTCAATGAGCGAGGATAGCGAGACACCGCGAGAGCGGGCGTGCCTCTTGGCTATCGGGAGTAGCTCGGCGTCAACGGTGATGGTCAGCTTTTGCTTCATCGTGAAGTAAAACCCTCGTTCTGAGTATACGTATACTATAGAATCGTATACGTGTCAGTCGAGTTTTAAGCAATGCGGCGTTTTCTGCCTCTCGCCGGGGTCGGGTCGGCGGCGCCTGCAGCTATCAGTACAAGTTGCCAACCACCAACAGGGTTTCGACCATGCAGAAGGAGTTGACTCTGGAAGGAGAGAAGGGCTTCGAGCCTGCGGGAATCACGGTGTCCGAGACGACTTTCGGCGGTGAGGATTTGGTGTCCATCCTGAAGCGGCGGGACAGGTAGCCGGCGGCCGTCGAGGAATAAACAACTAAACGGAACTTCATCCGGAACCAACAGGGAACAATCAAGATAAGGTATTGAAACAGAGGCCTTTGGTGGGCTTCCATGGGCGGCTTGGTGTGGGATTATGTTTACATGTATATAGTCGGTTTGTATGCTCTTTCTCCCTTGACACAAGATGTTGTGTCTTGTATTCTGTTTCCATGTCCTATCACCTGGAATCCATCCCTAACCGCAACAGCCGACCTACCCTCCTCATCCGTGAGGCCTGGCGCGAAGGCAAACGCATCCGCAAGAAGACCCGCGCCAACCTCACCGGCATGCCCGAGCCGCTGGTCAACGGCATCGGCGCCCTGCTGAAGGGCGGCATCGCGCTGGAGAGCGTCGAGGACGCCTTCACCATCCGCAGGGCTCTGCCCCACGGCCACGTGGCGGCCGGGCTGGGAACGCTGCGCCGTCTGGGGCTGGTGCGTCTGCTGCATCGCCACCCTGGTCGGGAGCGGGATCTTGCCATCGCCGCCATCCTCGCCCGTCTCCTCGACCCGGGCTCGAAGCTGGCCGCCGCTCGGCATCTCTCCCCGGACACGGCCGCCTCCAGCCTGGGCGCCGTGTTGGGCTTGGGGCCGGTCACCGGCAATGAACTGCTGGGCATGCTCGACTGGCTGCTCCGACGCCAGAGACATATCGAGAAGAGCCTGGCCCATCGGCATCTGGGCGAGGCCACCCTGATCCTCTATGACGTCACCTCCAGCTTCCTGGAGGGAGGGTGTTGTCCACTGGCGGCGTTCGGTCACAACCGGGACGGCAAGAAGGGCAAGAAGCAGATCGTGTTCGGACTGCTGTGCACCGAAGAGGGCTGTCCAGTGGCGGTGGAGGTGTTTGCGGGCAACCGGGGGGACCCGACGACGCTGGGGGCGCAGATTGCCAAGATCCGGGATCGGTTCGGGGTGGGTCGGGTGGCGTTGGTGGGGGACCGGGGCATGATCACCACGGCCCGGATCCGTGAGGAACTGGAGCCGGCGACTCTGGACTGGATCTCGGCCTTGAAAGCCACCGACATCCGCAAGTTGTTGAGGCAGCAAGGTCCAGACGGGGGCGAGCCGGCCCCGTTGTGTCCCGAGGCCCTGGTCCCGGACCAGGTGGCCGAGATCGTCAGCCCGGAGTTTCCGGGCGAACGCCTGCTGGTGTGCCTCAACCCCCGCCTGCGGCAGCAACGGGCGCGCAAGCGGGAAGCGCTGCTGGAGGCCACCGAGGAGATCCTCGAAACGATTGCCCGGGGCCTGCGCCACCGCGGCAGGGATTGGATCAACCGACGGGTCGGTCGCGAGGCCAACCGCCGCAAGGTCGAGAAACACTTCGATATCACCGTCACCGACGACGCTCTCCGTTGGTCTCGCAACCGGGAAAAAATCGCGGCCGAGGCCCGCCTGGATGGGCTCTACGTCATCCGCACCAGCCTCGATGCTGACACGATGGGCCCCGGTGAGGTCGTCGAGGCCTACAAGAGCCTGTCCCGGGTCGAGCGGGCCTTCCGCTCGCTCAAGACCACCCGGCTCCAGGTGCGGCCGGTGTATGTCTATAACGCCGACCGGGTCCGAGCCCACGTGTTCCTGTGCATGCTCGGCTATTATGTCGAATGGCACCTGCGGCAGCGACTGGCTCCCCTGTTGTTCGAGGACGACGACCGCCAGCAGGCGCGGGCCAAACGAACCTCGCCGGTCCAGCCGGCCCGGGTCTCGGACCGCGCCAAAGCCAAGGCCGACACCAAGACCACTGCCGAAGGGTTTCCCGTCCACAGTCTCAAGACCCTGTTGGCCGACCTCGCCACCCTGACCCTCAACCAGGTGACCTTGCCGACCAACCCCGACCAGGGGTTCCTTATGATCGCCCAGCCCACCCCGCTGCAACGCAAGGCCTTTGAACTGCTGGAGATCGAGCCGGCCAAAATTGTTCCCAGTACGATGCCAGTTTGAATCCGTCTATCTCACGGGTGTCATTGAAGTATTGTTGATTTTGACAGATGAAGTTCGGACTAAAGACTCCAACGGTGGCAGTCAGACAGCCGGCTGACTGACCTTACCTGACAGGGGGACTGTCAGGTAAAGACAGTTACTGTATGATTTTTCCTGAGATCGGAAAAAAGAGGTGAGCACCGTTGAAAACTCGGATATCCATCAAGCCTGCCAGCATGCAATCGCAATCACCCAGCGGTGGGGCGATCCAGGCATTCCCGTAGACCTCGACGGGGAAGAGCGGAGGATTACCGATATCGAGATTCGGATGGGACGATGGTATAGCGGAGATCACCGTTTCACACGGCAGCAGAAGGAGCAACTGACCCAAAAGGCAAATGCCTTCATGGAGCACGACCGGGCCCCTCGGACGCCGCCGGCGATTTCCATTCGGGAGTGTCAGGAGGCGATCGAGATTGCCGGCGGCATTAAGGTATTGCTTCGAGGAGAAGAGAGGCTGATCACCGAAGTCAAGACCGGTGGGGCAGGGAATTCCCAATGGTTCAGCAGAAACCTGCGCTTCACCTCGACCGAACAGGAACGACTCACCCGTCTGGCGAGGGTCATCATTGAGCAGAGATGAGTGAGATGTTTGGTGGCGAACTGTTTCCCGGCGGCGGCTCAGGCTCACGACGAACATCGCGAAGAAGTTGTTCCAACGCTCTCGTCATCGTGTGATTTCTCCCGAAGATCTGAAGCCAGAAGTCGGTACCATGGTGGTGCGCTTGCCGAACGGCAGCGGCCGATCGGGTTTGCTTCAGCGGGAAGGATCATGACACCTACCCGACACCGTACCTTAGCCCGCACACCCCCACGAATCTCAAGATAGGTCAGCTGACCTTGGTAGAGCGCACCGGTAGCGACTTGGTCTCCAACGCCGATAGATCCAATCGCTTAGAGGCATGGTCGATGTCAAAACCGGGCACGTTGCCAGCCGCATCGAGATCGACGTTCAGTCCCTCTGAAACCTGGCGTGTCTCCGCGCCCGGCCCGCCCTTGAGCTCGACATAGAGGCTGTCGGTGTCGGGATAGTAGTGAAGCTTCATGGCTGGCCCTTTCGAAACCTCCGATCAAAGAAGGCATTGTGTATCGTCTTCCCGTCGGTCAGCGTCACGACACGGAGAATGCGGGGAGCCGCTTCGCCAGGGAGCGTCACCTCACCCCAGAAACGGATGCGGCCATCAGGCTGCTCGTCGCGGCTGAGTGGAGCAGCAATGATCTGGGCGCACCACTCCGGATCAATGTAGGGACGCTTGGGAAGAATCCGCTCGTCGAAGTACCGCTCACCCATCTCGCCTGCCCCTTCCGGATCATGTGAATTGCCTCATATCCTTGGATCGTTCGCCGCGCCGCGTGGAATTCACGAAAGCCCTGCTTGGCTTTCACGGGTCGTTTGATCGCCCGATGATCCTGCTCCAGGATGTTGTTCAAGTATTGGATCGGCCGATGGCGGCAATGGCGTCGCAGGATTCCTTCCTTTTTCACTCGAGCCTTTTGCAAAATGCGGATCTGCACTTGGCCGGCCATGGGTTTCCCCCTGGGAGCGCGGGCGTCCCGCCCGCATTCTTGTAAAGGCGCTACCCCGACGCCAGTCGGCAGGTGAACCGACCAACCCTGTGAAGCCAATCGCCACGACCCTGCCAAGTCTTGTGCGGGCGGGACGCCCGCGCTCCCAGGAATCACAACCCTTCCCGGCAATAAATCCCACCTACTGGCGAATTTTGCAAAAGGCTCACTCCTGAAATCGCCGCCCCGTAGAGGCGTGCCTGGTCCGTGTTGATGACGTGGGGCTGTGGATGCGAGGGATCCATCAGCGCCTTGCGGAACAGGCGTTTGGCCGCCGCGGCATCGCGCAACCCCGAGAGCATGAAGTCGATCGTGGCTCCGGTGGAATCGATGGCTCGGTAGAGGTAGCACCAACGGCCCTTGACACGAACGCAGGTCCCATCGACACGCCAGGACTTATTGGTTGGCTTGAGATGACGGCACAGCCGCGCCTCCAGTTCGGGACCGTAGCGCTGGACCCAGCGCCAGATTGTCGTGTGGTCTGCCTTCAGGCCGCGCTCGTCGAGCAGTTCTTCGACATCGCGGAACGAGAGCGAGTACCGCAGGTACCAGCGCACGGCGCAAAGAATCAGCTCGGGCTCGGTTTGTCGCCACTTGAAGATCGCCGGTCGGATTGTCTTTTTCATGATCTCTTCAGGTTGCCAACCGCCGTCGGCCAAAGTTGCAACACAACCGCTGAAAGAGTTGGGCAGCCCAGCCCAAGGCTACGTCAAGGTGGAAAAGGTCGAGGGAGAGGCTCCCTTCTATGCCTACGGGGTCATCAATGACAATTTCAACTCGGACGGCTCCTTCGTCTTTCTCCTCACCGAATCCTCCCTGGTGGGCACCAGCGGACAGACCCTGCCGGTCATCATCGAAGCCGGAAACTTCCAAAGCGAACTGACCCTCACCAACTTCTCGGCCTCGGAAAAGACCGTCGATTTCAGCTTTGTGGCTGACACCGTCGACACCGGCGGCGCCACCGCCACCTTCAGCCTGACGCTCAAGGCCGGGGAACAGCGCATCCTGCCCGATATCGTGGAGGAACTGCGCCGGCAGGAGGTGGCCGGGATCGATCGGGGCAACCAGGCCTTTGTGGGGGCCCTGTTCGCCACGGCGGCCGAGGGGGACATGAGCGGGATTGTGATCGGAGCCCGGACGGGGGCTCCCGACAAGAGAGGCGGGCAATACAGCCTCTTCTACAACGGGGTGCCCTATGGCTCGGCTTCGGTCGAAAGCGCCTGGATATACGGGCTGCAGCAGAACGCGGAGAACCGCAGCAACCTGGCCCTGGTCAATACGGGTGAAATCGACGACAGCTCCATCACCCTCCAGATCACCATTTACGACGGCAGCGGGGAGTCTCAGCCGAGAACGATGAGTGTGACGCTCGGTGCCCGCCGTTGGACGCAGGAAAACGGGATTCTAGGCAACATCAGTCAAGGGTACGTTCAGGTAACTAAGGCAACAACCCGTTTGTCACTTACGGCGTGATCAACGACGGCGGCCGACCTGGCGAGCGAAGTCGGGACGGTGCTTTCCTGCTCAGCCAGGAGTAGCTGTTCCGCACTTGGAGAGCTGACTTTCCTCCAGTGGCACTTTAGCTGACTCCCGGTGCGTGTGCTGCGGAAAGCAGAGTAACATAAAGGACATTATGTTACTCTATTGGCAGGAGGCCAGACCCATGCCAGATCCAGGTCCAAACGAGCAAAGTTTAGAGCTGCGGGAAGTCTCACCTTCGCCCCCGCTGACGGTGGCCCGGGCCCGTGCCCCGCTCCTGATTCCCGGAGGCTGGCGCATCGAGGGCCTGCCCGGAACCGTCCGGGAGGCTGGCCCCTCCGCCCAAAGGCGGCTGGTCGAGTTCTTCACCGCCGAGACCAGAAATCCCAATACCCGCCTCGCCTACGCCGCCGCGGCCGGCCGCTTCTTCGCCTGGTGCGAGACCCGCAACCTGGCTCTTCGAGAGATCACACCCTTCGCCGTGGCCACCTACGTCGAGGAGATGCAGGACCGCTATGCCCTCCCGACCATCAAGCAACATCTCTCAGCCATCCGGGCGCTGCTCGACTACCTGGTCGTGGGCCAGGTCCTGCCGGCCAACCCCGCAGCTCCCGTCCGCGGTCCCAAGCACGTCGTCAAGCAGGGCAAGACACCCGTGCTTTCCGCCGGCGAGGCCCGAACCTTGCTCGACTCGATCGACCTCGGTAGGCCCGCGGGGCTCCGGGACCGGGCCCTCCTCGCCACCATGGTCTACTCCTTTGCCCGCGTCGGCGCCATGGTTGGCATGGACGTCGAGGACTACTACCGGCAGGGCAAGCGCTGGTGGCTGCGCCTCCACGAAAAGGGCGGCAAGTTCCACCAGGTCCCCGCCCACCACAACGCCAAGGCCTATCTCGATGCCTACCTCGAGGTGGCTGGGATTGGAAATGAGAAGGGCACTCCGCTGTGGCGCTCGATGAGGAGGGACGGAAGCTTCAGCCAGAACCGCATGAGCCGCGTGGATGTCTTCCGCATGGTCAAGCGAAGGGCGCGACGGGCCGAGCTCGGCGTGGCGGCCAACTGCCACACCTTCAGGGCCACCGGCATCACCGCCTACCTGCTCAACGGCGGCAGTGTCGAGAACGCCCAGGCCATCGCCGCCCACGAGTCCCCCCGCACCACCAAGCTCTACGACCGCACCGCTGAAGAGATCAGCCTCGATGAGATCGAAAGGATCGTGATTTAAGGGGGTGGCAATACGGGGCTTGGGCGGCAGTTGCCCAGGTACTGCAGGTCGTCGGACCCCGAGAAAACGTAGCACAGGGCAAATGCCCGGGCTCTTTTTCCCGGGTATCCGGCTCAAAATGTAAAACAAGCGCGGAAAAGGAATGAAACCATGAATTTCGCAAACCGGATCAACCAACGCCTTGCACTGCAACCGGCCGCTTGAGCATGGTGAGTCTTATCTGTCCGAGAAACCAGGGGCGGTACAGTGTGGACGGGATGATCTGGCCGCAACGGTGGCGTGGCCCCCGGACCGGCACCGGAAATGGAGGGAGCCGTGAGCGACAACAGAGAAGACTGGGACGGAACGGTGCATCACCCGGGGGCAATCTACCCGACGAAGGACGGAACCGAGATTCAGCACTGGACGCTGTGCGGAGCGGCTGGAATTGTCGGTGACGATCCCGGTTGTCCGGCATGCATCGCCGCCTGGCAGGCAGTGGAGGCCTTGGGTGTGGTTTCGCTGCACGACGGCCTGGAAGCCGCCCATAACCACATGCAGGACATCCGGAAAAAAATCATCGAGCAACTGGCGGCCACCGACAAGGCAAGCCTGAACTAAAGTGAATTAACTGCGACAGTGACTTGCAAAGCCTCGCCACGCTGATCCGTGCTCGTGACCCCCTTTTAACCCCGACCCCGGAGCCCTGGACGCCCTGAGTGGGCGTCAGCGGCGATTCTTCGAATATTCCGAGAGCCGATCAATAGATCAGGAAACCGACAATCCTATCTGCACCAGAACCCAATCCGCGACGTGTTGTGAGCCAGACATGCCGCGGATCGCCTCCTTGAGAAACTCCGCCTTTTAGGCAGGTGTGACGTTCTCGGCGCGGGGGCCCTTTGGGCCTTGGCCGAGCGTAAAGGTCACGCTATCGCCTTCGCGCATCGAGTCGATTGGCGTGCTCGTGCACGCGGACTGGTGGAAGAAGTATTCGACGCCGTCGGGTGCGGCGATGAAGCCGAAGCCCCTGTCGGTGATGCGCTTGATCGTGCCGGTAGTAGGTGCCATACGTGAGTCCTCCGAGTGTAGTTGGCCGAAATAGGCCGTGAACGCGTCGAGGGGCACTGCCAAGTTGACTACGACAGTGCGCTCTGCCTCCTCATGAGGCCGCGCGCCCTCTTGTAGCTGCTTTGGTGAGGCTTGGAGCTTCAGGTTCGGCAGAACGCCGAGAGTCAGCGGCAGGTCTCAGAACAGTAGCTGCCTAAGCTTGCCACATTCCCACCACTTTGGCAAGGGGAGCGCGGAACCGGGCCAGGGCCATCCCACGCTAACAAAGCTTGACAACGAGTTGCAGCAGTGGTCGGGGTTTTGGAGTTTTTACTGGCTTTTTAGCTTCCGATGCCGCATGCTTGGGTTTGGGAGTGAACCATTGGACGCGCCAGCGATCTTGCAGGTCCCGCCGGAAGGGTATTCTCTGAAAGAGGCGAAGGTGCGTCTCGCGCGCCCGGAGGAACGGGTGCGATGGGACCAGACGGTCGATCAGCACCACTATCTCGGCTTCAAGCGGTTTGCGGGACGGGGACTGCGCTACATTGTCGAGTGGCGGGGGCAGTGGCTCGCGCTCGCCGGCTGGCAGTCGGGGGCGTTCAAGAGCCGGCATCGGGACCGCTGGGTCGGCTGGAAGCGGGAGTTGCGCTACCGGCGGCTGCACCTGATCGGGAACAACACCCGGTTTGTGATCTTGAGTCGGCCGGGGGTTTTTCCTCATCTCGCCTCCTGGGCGCTGGCCGCGATGACGCGGCGTCTGAGTCAGGACTGGCAGGCGGCCTACGGACACCCGTTGCTGATCGGGGAGAGCTTCGTCGACCCGGCCCACTTCCAGGGGACCCTCTACCGGGCGGCGAACTGGCAGTATCTCGGCAACACCCGGGGGTTTGCGCGGCACAACGGCCGCTACACCGACCCGCACGGCAAGCCGAAGCGGCTCTACGTCTATCCGCTGCAGCGCAACGCGCGGCGTCGTCTGCGCGACCCGCGCCCGCTGCCACCAGCCTGGGAGCCGAAGGGGCATGCGGAGAGGGCGCCGAGCGAGTTGCGCTCGCTCTATGAGGAGTTGGCGAGAGTCCAGGACTTCCGCCGGGCCCAGGGACGCAAGCACCCGGTCGCCTCGGTGCTCGCGGTCTACGTTCTCGCGTGGCTCGCAAACCTGCGCGGTCCGGTCGCCGCTGCCGAGTATGCGAGCAAGCTCACCCAGAGGGAGCTGCAGGCGATCGGCGCCTGGAAGAACCCGAAGACCGGCCGCCGGGTGCCGGTCTCGAAGTCCACCCTGCACCGGGTGATCGCCTCGGTCGACCCCGCCGAGATCGAGGCCGTACTGCAGCGGTTCTCCATGCCGAGACTGGAGTTGGGTCGTGCCGTCGCGGTCGACGGCAAGCGCATCCGCGGCGCGAACCGCAACGGAGCACAGCATTACGAGACCGCGACCCTGGTGGAGCACTCCACCCACCGGCCGATCGCAATCCATGGCTACCAGGAGGAGGGCGGCGAAACCGCCGCGGTGCGCGCCCTGCTGGAACAGGTCCCCATCCGGGGGCGCCTGCTGACCATCGACGCGCTGTTTACGACTCGCGAGATCGCACGCCTCCTCGTCGAGGCCCATGGCGCCGACTACCTGATGAGTGTCAAGAAGAACGCCTCCGAGACCCACCACCTCCTCAGCACCATCTGCTGGGAACGGGACGCGACCGGTTGCTTCCGCGAGGCGGTTGACAAGGGCCACGGGCGCATCCAACAGCGGTCGATCCAGGTCCTGACGCCTCCCCCCCGCCTCCTCAACTATCCCCACGTCTCCCAGATCTTCCGCATCACCCGCAAACGCACCGACGCGAGGCATCACCGAACCGCCAACACCTCTACCGAAACCGCCTACGGGATCACCTCGGTCCCCGCCTCCCGCGCGACCCCCAGGCAACTGCTCGCCTACAACCGAGGCCACTGGTCGGTCGAAGTCAACCATCACATCCGAGACACCACATTCGCCGAAGACGCCTGCCTCGCCCGCACCCGCTTCGCCCCCCAAAATAACGCGACCTGCACCAATCTTGCCCTCGCTCTCATCCTTCACCGCACTCGCTTCGACAGCATCGCCTCGGCGACCCGTCACTTCGCTCTCCAACGCTCCGACGCCTTCGACGCCTTGCTGTCTCCCTGAACTCCGCCCCCACCGCTTCCAGACTCCCACAACCCCTCGATCTGTCTCCACCCCCCAACAACTCTGCCATTCGAAGTCTGAAAGCGCGCTTGCACCCTCCCGAAACGGATCGCTTCGCCCGTCGCCTTCACCCGCAGGCGTCGTCGTCCAACCCCCACCCCATCAATCCTACCGTCGGTCCACGGTGAAATCAGAGCGTGGGATAGTCCTGGGAACCGGGCAGGGCCATTTCATGCTGAGTTCTAAGTGACGCAGGTACAAGGTTAGAAAAAAGGGCTGGCTTTTTCGAGGAGATTTCTGTATATGTAGAGGCATGGCGAAAGAGTGTGGAGAGTTCCGACCGGTGGTGAAAGAAGTAAAGGTACGGTTGGCGTGGCCGGAGGAGCGGCGGCGCTGGGACGCACTGATGGAGGAGCATCATTATCTGGGGTTCAAGCAATTCGCAGGGCGGGGACTGCGCTACGTAGCGGAGTGGGACGGCCGGTGGGTGGCGCTGGTGGGCTGGCAGGGGGGAGCCTTCAAGTGCGGTCCGCGGGACCGGTGGCTGGGTTGGCACAAGGGGGTGCAGTTTCGCCGGCTGCACTTAATCGGAAACAACACGCGTTTTCTGATTCTACCGGAGGGGCAGGGAGTCAAGAACCTGGGCTCGCACGTATTGGGCCGCAATCTACGGCGGCTGAGCGAGGACTGGGAGCAGACCTGGGGGCACCGGTTGGAGCTGGCCGAGACCTTCGTGGATCCGAAGCGGTACCAAGGGACGGTGTACCTGGCCTCGAACTGGAAGCGGGTGGGACGGACGCGGGGGTATGGGCGCTCGAACGGGAGCTGGACCGAGCGGCACGGGGAGCGGAAGGAAATGCTGCTGTATCCGTTGCGGGAGGATGCGCGAGAGCGGTTGCGGGATCCGGAGGACCGGCGGGAGTGGGGCTGCCGGGGGGTGGCAGTGGACTACGGGAAGGGGGAGTTGCAGTCGTTGCGGAGGCAGTTGGAAGGGGTAGAGGACTTCCGGCGGGCGCAGGGGCGCAAGCACCGGATGGCGGCGGTGGTGTCGATCTGCGTGCTGGCGCGGCTGGCCGGGAAGGTGGGACCGACGGAGACGGCACGGTTTGCGAAGTCATTGACGCAAGAAGAGTTGCGGGTACTGGGCACTTGGTTCGACCCCAAGGCGAACGGCTGGGTTCCGCCATCGCTGGCGACCATCCACCGGGTCCTGGCACACACGGGCCCGGATTCTCTGGCGCGGCAGGTGCAGCGCTGGACGGCTCCACGCTGCCGGGAGGGGACGGCCTTTGCCGGGGACGGCAAGCGGATTTGCGGGGCGAACCGTCACGCGCAGGGGAAGCGGCGCTGGGAGACGGTGACGCTGGTGGAACACGGTTCGGGGCTTCCGGTAGCGAGCCACAGTTTCGGCGAGGAGGGCGGGGAGGTTGCCGCGGTGCGGGCGCTGCTGGAGGAGGTCGACCTGCGCGGGCGCACGGTCACCCTCGACGCCCTGCACACCTGCCGCGACACCGAGCGGGCCCTGGTCGAGCAGCATGGAGCCCACTACCTGCTGACGGTGAAGAACAACTGCCCGGAGACCTGCCGGATGCTGGAGACGGTGGACTGGGAGAGTCGCTCACGGCCTCAGGCGACCCAAGGCCCGGAGAAGGGGCACGGACGAATCGAGACGCGCAGGATCGACACCTTCTGTCCGCCGCCGGGCCTGTTGCCCTTCTCCCATGCGAAACAAGCCTTCCGAGTGACCCGGAAACGCTACCTCATCAAGGAGGGCGTCGAGACCGTCAGCTTCGCCTACGGCATCACCTCGGCAGGCCCGCAGCAGGCCGACGCCGCCCAGTTGCTGGAGTGGAACCGCGGCCACTGGAGCATCGAGAACCGCAACCACTACCGCCGCGACACGGTTTACGGAGAAGACCAGAGCCGGATTCATACCCATCATGGGCCGGCCAACAACGCCACCATCTCCAACGCCGCGCTGGCGATCGTCCTCCACGCCGGATTCGCCAACGTGCCGGAATCGATCGACCACTATCAGCAGCACCGGGAGGCCGCGCTGGCGACGATCCTCGCCGACTGAGCCCCGCGAGAGGCACCGAGCCGGGCCGGCAGGCCCGATGCCCGCGCTCCACTGGGCCTGCAAGGCCCGGACCTGGGTCCAGGCACCTCCAAACCACTCCAATCAGCCTGTCATCCCCCCGAAACTCTACCAGTCTCACCCATTCTTGGCCCAATACGGTCTCATAAGGGAGTCGATGTTAGAAGAACAGCATGAAAGGACCCTGGGAACCGGGTGCGGATGAGATCGCAGCGTTCGCCAATGCGGACGGCGGTGTGCTGCTCTGCGGCATCACCGACGCAGGCAAGGTGCAGGGCATGTCTCGTGCACAGATTGTCGAGTTGGATTCTGTTCTGATCGAGGTGAGCTCCGACGTCATCAAACCAGCCGTTCGCATCCGCACCCATCACGCGCAACTGGGGGTCGAGTCCGGTAAGGGGCGAAATCCTACGCTAAGCGCCGGTCACCGTTTTCTCGGCCATCGGTATTCGCCGGTCAGGAGAATATGAGCCCAGCCGAGGGGTGAGATGTGTGCCAGGGGTTGTGTTGCAACTTTGGCCGACGGCGGCTGGCAACCTGAAGAGATCATGAAAAAGACAATCCGACCGGCGATCTTCAAGTGGCGACAAACCGAGCCCGAGCTGATTCTTTGCGCCGTGCGCTGGTACCTGCGGTACTCGCTCTCGTTCAGCGATGTCGAAGAGCTGCTCGGCGAGCGCGGCCTGAAGGCAGACCAGACGACAATCTGGCGCTACGTCCAGCGCTACGGTCCCGAACTGGAGGCGCGGCTGTGCCGTCATCTCAAGCCAACCAATAAGTCCTGGCGTGTCGATGGGACCTACGTTCGTGTCAAGGGCCGTTGGTGCTACCTCTACCGAGCCATCGATTCCACCGGAGCCACGATCGACTTCATGCTCTCGGGGTTGCGCGATGCCGCGGCGGCCAAACGCCTGTTCCGCAAGGCGCTGATGGATCCCTCGCATCCACAGCCCCACGTCATCAACACGGACCAGGCACGCCTCTACGGGGCGGCGATTTCAGGAGTGAAAAAGGAAGGAATCCTGCGACGCCATTGCCGCCATCGGCCGATCCAATACTTGAACAACATCCTGGAGCAGGATCATCGGGCGATCAAACCACCCGTGAAAGCCAAGCAGGGCTTTCGTGAATTCCACGCGGCGCGGCGAACGATCCAAGGATATGAGGCAATTCACATGATCCGGAAGGGGCAGGCGAGATGGGTGAGCGGTTCGGATGTTCGGCAACAGATTCAGTTCATCAACCAACTGTTTGGGGTGGCTGCATGAGACAGCGCCCGGTCGACCCGAACCATCGCTCTCTTGCCGCTTTTTGAAAGTTGCAACACATCCGTCCTTCGTCGTCCCCGCCCGAGCCGCATACTCCCACTCCGCCTCGGTTGGCAGCCGATACCGCCTCCCTCCCGACCTCGCGTTGAGCTTCCCGATGAACGCCTGGACGTCGTGCCAGGAGACCTGCTCCACGGGACAGCCCCGGCAGCCGGAGAAACCCGAGGGATTATTCCCCATCACTGCCTGCCACTGGTCCTGGGTCACCTCGTACTTGCCAAGATAAAAACCGTGGCTGATCCTCACCCGCGTCGGCGGCTGCTCATTGTCTTCCGCATACCGGCTGATGGAGCCCCTCAGGAACTCCCCCGGGGGAATTCCCACGAACTCGATCCCGTCGAAGACCACCGTCTCCCCGACCCGGATCCCAACCGGGCCGGGCGGTGCCCCGGTTCCAGTTTCTATTCCTGCTGCAAAGCGACCGACTTCTCCATGGCGGCCGGCACCCCGGTCGTAGAAAACCTCTGCCAAAGCCGGAGAGGCCAGGAAGGCAAGGGAGCAGCAAAGGGGGATCGCCAGGTTGGTGAATGGTTTCACGGGATGGTTCCCCTGGGGGAGCTTGGCACAGTCCGGTTGCCTCACGGAGCCGGTAGACCGCTGGGGCCGAGCTGGCAGTGCCCCCTCAAGGCCCCTTCCATTTGACTTCCGCGTCGGACCGGCACAGGTAGAAGGCGCGCAGGTCCGGGGCCCGGGTCCATTCCCCGCGGCCGGCCTTTGGCCCAAAGGGCCTTGAATTCCTGGGGCGAGTGATCACCGAGAGACCGGTGAACATGTCACCTATGGGGGTCCCAGGGTTGCAACCTGGGTATCCAACGTGGCACATTCGCCTTGTAGCGTCGATAGCTGTCTCCGAACCGCTGTTCGAGGCGCGGCTCCTCGACCCATAAGAAATAGAACGCGTTGAGCAGGAAAAAGACCGACATCCAACCAGCCAAGTGCCACGAGCCCAAGAGGAACGATTCAGCGCCGAGCATGAGAAGCACGCTCGTAATCATGGGATTTCTGACATGGCGGTAGGGTCCGCGGACAACCAGTCTCGCCGGCGGAGCCCATGGCGCGGGAGTGCCCCTGCCGGCCGTCAGAAACAGCCTGACGGACCAAACAGCCAATAGGAAGCCGGTCGTCCCCAACCCAATGCCGATCCAGAATCGGAGTTGTCCGGGCCCTGCCGGCGCTATGGCGCCCGGCGTATCAGCCAATAGCCAGAGGATCGCGCCTGGAATGGTTACGAGGACCGTCCCTGGAAGGATGAGGATGGCCTTGATGAGTTCCAGATTCATTCATGCCCCCGCGGCAATACTGCCCTCGGCCTCCGACTGATTTCGTCCTCTGCAGACTGACCAGGAGATTCAGCAGTATCCGTATACACAAAGTGATGGTGAAGCGTTCCTTCAGGGGCCCTTCCATTTGACTTCCGCGTCGGACCGGCGCAGGTAGAAGGCGCGCAGATCCGGCGGCGCGGTCCATTCCCCGCTGTCCGCCTTGGAGAACGCCAGGGTGGCCAGCGAACGGCCCAAAAAAGGATCGGTCTGGGCCACCCGCCACCGGGGGCGGCCCCGGGACCGGATGAGGTCTCGATATTTCTGGGCGCCGCCCCCCAGGAACAGCACGGTTTCCTCATCCAGGGCATCCAGCAGCTCCCCGGGGGCGCCCACCAACCCGGAGTCCCGTTGAATCAGGTGGGATTGCCGGCGCTCGAAGACGGCGGCGTACACCTCGCCCCGGCGGGCATCGATCATGGGGACCAGCACCCCCTGCCATTCCGGGAACCGCTCGACCCAAGCCTCGAAGGCGGTAACGGCTACGGTGGGCTTGCCAAGCGTTTCCGCCAGGCCCTTGACGGTGGTCAATCCGATCCGGATACCTGTGAAGGAACCGGGACCGCAGACGACCCCGAAGGCCTGAATGTCATTCAGCGTGACTTCGGCGTGGCTGAGAAGGTACTGGATGCCGGACAGGAGCCGAGCGGTGTGGGTGCAGGCCGAATCCAGGTTGATCTCGCCCAGGATGGTGCAATCCTCCGACAACACGATGCTTCCGGCGCTGCCGGAGGTGTCCAGGCAAAGGAGTTTCACAATGGGGATCTCCCGGTGGGCCTCCCCACCTTCGGGCCCGACTTCGACGGGGAGCGGGGTTCGTTGACACCCCCTGGGGCAGATTATATACTCCCGGATTTTGACGGAACAATTGCATCGAGCCCAGCGTGTGCCGCTCCTGCCCGGGAGGTCCTCTACCGGCACGCCTCCAGCACCTCTCGGGGTCGCTCTTCCCGACCCGTGTCACCGGACTTCGGCATGGAACCCTCCACCCCCATGATGGCCCAGTACCACCGGATCAAGAAGTCGGTGCCCGGAGCCCTTCTGTTCTTTCGGCTGGGCGACTTCTACGAGATGTTCTTCGACGATGCCGTTGTGGCCGCCCGCGAACTGGGGATCACCCTGACCTCGCGCAACAAGGAAAAAGGGGCTCGGGTTCCCATGTGCGGGGTTCCCCACCACAGCGCCGACGCCTACGTCTCCAAGCTGATTCGCAAGGGCTACCGCGTGGCCGTCTGCGATCAGGTCGAGAACCCCAAGACCGCCAGGAAGCTGGTGAAGCGGGAGGTGACCCGGGTGGTTACCCCCGGCACCCTGAGTGACGGCAATCTGCTGGAGCCTCGGGAAAACAATTTCCTGAGCGCCGTTTGCTCGGACGGCTCCGGACTGGGCCTGGCTTCGGTAGACGTTTCCACCGGCGATTTTCGAATCACCGAGTTTCGGGAAGGCAGCCGGGAGGCCATGCTGCAAACGGAACTGGAACGGCTGGGGCCCAAGGAGCTGATCTGGTGCTCCCGGCTCAGCGATGAAAATCCCGCCTGGGCCCGGAATCTGTCCGCTCTCAAGACGGTCGTCGAGGAGTGGACCTTCGCCTCGGACTTTGCCAAACGGCTGCTCACCGACCATTTCAAGGTCGCCAGCCTGGATGGTTTCGGCTGTCAGGGTCGGGACTTGGCCGTGGCCGCGGCCGGCGGGGCCCTCCACTACCTGCAGGAGACCCAGCGTGGCGAACTGCTGCACCTGGACAGCCTGCACCATTACGAGCTGGACCAGTCGATGCTGCTGGATCAGTCCACGGTGAAGAACCTGGAGCTGCTGGAGTCCCTCTACGACGGATCCCGCAACGGCACACTGCTTCAGTGCCTGGATGGGACCGCCACCGGAATGGGCGGGCGGCTCCTGAAGACCTGGATGCTGCGGCCGGAAATCGACCTGGCCGAGATCGAGAGCCGCCAGGAGGCGGTGGCCGCGCTGACCGAAGACTTGGTGTTGAGGGAGGAGCTCGGGGAGCGGCTCAAGCAGGTCTATGACCTGGAACGGCTGGCCTCCAAAGTGGCTCTCTCCAACGCCAACGCCAGGGACCTGATCGCGCTCAGGCAGTCGCTGGAACAGGTCCCCGGACTCAAGGCGCGGTTGCAGCCCCTTGCCCCGGCCCGGCTGCAGCGCCTGGAGCAGGCCAGCGACCCCCTGGCCGACGTGGCGTCAATGATCGGTGAAGCCCTCAACGACGATCCCCCGGTTGTGCTGACCGAGGGGCGGCTGATTCGGCCGGGGTTCAACGCGGAGCTGGACAGCTTGCGAAACACCAGCTCCTCCGGGAAGCGGACCATTGCCGAGCTGGAAGCCGGAGAACGCGCCCGGACCGGCATCCCCAATCTGAAGGTCAAGTTCAACCAGGTCTTCGGCTACTACCTGGAGGTCTCCAAGTCCAATCTGGGACTGGTCCCCCCCGACTATGAGCGGAAGCAGACCCTGGTGGGAGCGGAGCGCTACACCACCCCTCAACTGAAGGAGCACGAACGCCAGGTGCTGGGCGCCGAGGAGCGCCTGGTGGAGCTGGAGTACGAGCTTTTCTGCCAACTCCGGGCCACCGTGGGCCGGGAGTGCCGGCGCATCCGCAACACGGCCCGCGCCCTGGCCCAATTGGATTGCCTGGTGACCCTGGCCGGCGCGGCCCATCAGTTCGGCTACGTGAGACCGCGGCTCCACTCCGGCGAGGAGCTGGCGGTCAAGGGGGGGCGGCACCCGGTCATCGAACGTCTGGGCGAGCAACTGTCCACCGGCCGGTTCATTCCCAACGACCTCTATCTGAATCCCACCACCGATCAGGTCCTCCTTATCACCGGGCCCAACATGGGGGGCAAATCCACCTATCTCCGCCAGGCGGCGCTCTTCTCGGTCATGGCCCAGATGGGCTCCTTCGTTCCGGCCCGGGAGGCCAAGCTGCCCATCGTGGATCGGATCTTCACCCGCATCGGGGCCACCGACAACCTGGCCCGGGGCAGGTCCACCTTCATGGTGGAGATGACCGAGACGGCCGTCATCCTGAACTCGGCCACACCCAGGAGCCTGGTTATTCTGGATGAGGTCGGCCGCGGCACCGCAACCTTCGATGGACTCTCGATCGCCTGGTCGGTGGTCGAGCACCTCCACTCCCGGAACCGGGCAAAAACGCTCTTCGCCACCCACTACCACGAGCTGACCGAGCTGGCTGAGTTGCTGCCCGGAGTGAAGAACTATCAGGTGACGGTCAAGGAGTCGGGCAACCAGATCGTATTCCTCAGGCGGGTCGAGCCGGGAAGCGCCGACAAGAGCTACGGCATTGAGGTGGCCAGGCTGGCCGGCCTGCCTCGAGCCGTGATCCAGCGGGCTCGCGAGATCCTGAAGGGGCATGAAGAGGGCGAGCACGAAATCAGCGACCACCTCACCCGGCACTACCAGCGCAGGAAGAACAACTCCCGCAAGCAGCTCAACCTGTTCGTGGTCACCGAGCACGAGGCGCTGGAACAGTTGCGCCGGATGGACCCCGACCAGATGACTCCCCTGCAGGCGCTGGAAGCCATCCACCGACTCAAGGAAAGCCTGTGAGGCGCCCGCCCCCATGAAAAACTCCAAGCTGGTGGTTGGCCTCATGTCGGGAACCTCGCTGGACGGCGTGGACGCCGCACTGGTGCGGATCGTCCGGTCGAAAGAGGCGTGCTCCCTTCAGCTCCGGCATTTCATATCCACTCCCTATCCGGCCGACGTCCGACAGGCGCTTCTGAGGGTCGCTTCCGGCCGACCGGTTGCGGCCGGCTTCATCAGCCACCTGGGTATCCTGCTGGGCCGCCTCTACTCGCAAGCGGTCAAGGAGGTCTGCCTAGCCGTCCGGCTCCCCCTCGACCGGTTGGACTTGATCGGGTCCCACGGCCAGACCATATTCCACCAATCCGACCCCAACGACTTCTGCGGCCAGCCGATCACCTCCACCCTGCAGATCGGAGAGGCCGCCGTGCTGGTCGAGGAGACGGGAGTGACCACCGTTTCGGACTTTCGTCCCAGCGACATGGCGGCCGGAGGGACCGGAGCGCCGCTCATTCCGCTGGTGGACTTCCTGCTGTTCCGGGATCTCCAGATGGGACGGGTGCTGCTGAACCTGGGCGGCATCGCCAACCTCACCCTGCTGCCCCCTGCATGCAGGATCTCCGAGATCCGGGCCTTCGACAGCGGACCGGGCAACATGGTGATCGACGCTCTGGTCCGGCGCCTGGGCCGGGATCCCCGGGGGTTCGATGCCGGGGGACGCCTGGCCCGCTCCGGAAGGCCCGACCCGGTTCTACTGGAAGCCCTGCTGGGCCATCCCTACTTCCGCCGTAAGCCTCCCAAGTCGGCCGGACGAGAACAGTTCGGCGAGGCCTTTGTGGAACGGATGCTGGCGGCGGCGGGGTCGGCCGGCATCCCGGACCTGGTCTGCACCGCCGCCGAGTTGACCGCTCGCACCGTCAGCGACGCCGTGCCGGCCTGCGCTGAAGCCCGCCACCGATGGGACCGGATGCTGGTTTCGGGCGGGGGCGTCCATAACGCCTATCTGATGCAGCGCCTGCAAGAGCTCCTGCCCCATTTGAAGGTGGCGCCCACCGACTCCATGGGGATTCCCGCCGATGCCAAGGAGGCCATCGGATTCGCGGTTCTGGCCAATGAGACCTTCGAGCTGGCTGCCGGCAACGTTCCCTCGGCTACCGGCGCCCGCCATCCGGCAGTCCTGGGAAAGGTCACTTACGGCAGGAACTATGGCCGGCTGCGGGGGATCTCATGAGGGGGCCCGGGCGGAGCGCAGGCCCGAGGCTCAGGGGGCGAGATAGGTGTTGTCAATCAGGCGGGTGGCGCCGATGAACACGGCCAGGGCCAGCAGCGATTTCCCTTGGAGCCGAGGGACGGGCTCCAGGTCAACCGGATCCACAATGGCGGCATAATCCACTCTGGCCCGCGCTTCCGCGGCCAGGCATCGATGAACGCCGGCCAACAGGACCGGCGACCGGCGCTCCCCCCGGACGACCTCCCGCCCGGCCCACTCCAGGGCCCGGAACAGCACCGGAGCGGCCTTTCTCTCTTCACCACTCAGATACCGGTTGCGGGAACTGACGGCCAGACCGTCTTTTCCCCGGACGATTGGACAGACCACCACCTCGATGTCCAGGTCGAGGTCGCGGACCATTCGGCGAATCAGGATGGATTGCTGGGCATCCTTCTGCCCGAAGAAGGCGGCCTGGGGGCGTACCAGATGGAAGAGCTTGAGCACCACCGTGGCCACCCCCTGGAAGTGGGTGGGACGGCTGAGGCCGCACAGTTTCCGGCCCAGTCCTTCCACCAGCACCTGGGTGCGGTGGCCGTCGGGATACATCTCGCCGGCCTCGGGAACCAGGGCCGTCCCCACGCCCAGCCTCCCCAGCGCTTTCAAGTCGCGGTCGAGGGGCCGGGGATAGCGCTGGTAGTCTTCTCCGGGACCGAATTGGGTGGGGTTGACGAAGATGGAGACCACCACCCGGTCGGACCGTTTCCGGGCCGCCTGGATCAGGCTGAGGTGGCCGGCGTGCAGGGCTCCCATGGTGGGCACCAGGCAGACCTCCGGGCCTCCATCCGGCCAACTCTTGCGGAGGAGCCTGAAGGCCTCCAGCGATCGAACCACGTCCATGCTCAGCCCGCACTTCTCACCGGGTCGCTCCCGGTGTGATGGAGCATGTTATCACTATCCGATTCGCCCTGGATCGATCCCCTGGGCAAACCGATTCTCCTTTGGAGGACTTGCAGACCCTCGGAGGCCACACCACCCCCAGAACCACCCAGATCTGTGACGGGTACCAGCGGGGCGCCACTCGCAACATCGTCGAGCGGACCTTTGTATGCGGATTGAGGCTGCGCCTGCGACGGCCTTCGCGCCATGGGGCCTACCAGACGCCGCAGGCTACTGCGGAATGTAAGGGGACGTTGTTGACTTACCGGAATAACTTGAATTGGCGGTCAAGTAATCCGTTGGCGATGAAGGTGTCGGAGTAGTTTGGCTGGTGGCGACCGATGTCCGAGCTCCATCCGACCTCTCCCAACAATCGGTGTGAGCAAAGTTTTTCCGGAAATTCAACAACCTCCCCTGGTTCCCTACTTGAGAAGCCGGCCCGCGTGGCAGTTCGGGGAGGGGCGCCGCGTTGCGGACGAATGCTTCCCGGTCGCCGCCCGATCAGGAGAAGAAAGCAATCTTGAGCAGCAAGATGATGACGGCGGGAGCGAACACGAACTTGAAGATCTTGAAATCCGCTTTCAGCCCGCCGAGTTCCTGCATGAGGTCAGCCTTGACGCCTGTCAGGTCAGCCTTGACGGCGGCGATATCCGCTTTGAGCTCGGCCTTGACTTCGGCGATTTCGGCTTTGAGCTCAGCCTTGACTTCGGCGAGGTTCGCCTTGGTGGCAACGGCATCGTCGAAAGCCCCGGCCATGGTGGTGACGATGGCTTCGGCCTGGCGGGCGTCGACGCCGGCGGCCTTGAGGTCACGGCTGGCTTTCAGGGTATCGAAAACGGCGGTGGTCATGGAGTTCTTCCTTGCCTGGAGTTTAACATATACTGCCTCGCTTCAGTGCCTCTTCCAGCCGGGGGAACTCAGCCGGAAAGTAGGTCTCTTTCCGGGAGGGGAAGTCTCCTGAGAGGCAGTCGCTGATGTATTGGCGGGTGGCGCCGGAGAGGATTTCCCTGAGATTGACGTACTGCCGGACAAACTTGGGTTTTCGAGAGAACGTCAGGCCGAAGAGGTCGTCGCAGACCAGGATCTGCCCGTCGCAGTGAGGTCCGGCCCCGATGCCGATGGTGGGAATCTGCAGTTCCTGGGTGACGTGAAAGGCCAGATTCTCGGGCACGCCCTCCAGAACCACGGCAAAGGCGCCCGCTTCCTGCAGTGCCAGGGCATCCGCCATCACGGCTTCGGCCGCCTCCGGGCTCTTGCCCTGCACCCGGTATCCTCCCATCACGTGCAGGGACTGGGGGGTCAGCCCCACGTGCCCCATGACGGGAATTTCCGCGCCCACCAGCCGCCTGACCAGACCGCTTCGCTTGGCGCCGCCTTCGATCTTCACCGCCTCGGCGCCCGCCTTGACGAACTTCAGGGCGTTCTTCAGGGCTTCCTTGCTGCTCAGATGATAGGAACCGTAGGGTAGATCGGCCACCAGCAGGGCCCGCTGCAGCCCCCGGCGAACGGCCTTGAGGTGCACCAGGACGTCCTTGACCTTCAGGGGCAGGGTCGAATCCTGACCCAGGCGGGTGGTGGCCACCGAATCGCCCACCAACACCAGATCGATCCCCGCCTGGTCCAGGATGCGGGCGAAGGGAAAATCATAGGCGGTCAGGCAGACGATCTTGCCGCCCTCGTGCTTGCGATTGAGGATGGAGGGTACGGTGACCTTGTCGGTGTGACCGTGAGGGGTAGCGCTCATTCGATACGCTCCTTGTCATAGGGGTTGACTCCTTGGGGTGGGCCTGCCGGCCCCGCGGGCGTCCCGGTCAGAGGACTGATCCAGGCGCCAGCACCAGCCTAGCAGATTCACGCCACTCGGACAACCTGGGCCGGGTCCTGACAGCGGTCCAGCAAGCCGGCCACCGACAGGCCCAACCGCGGGTGCTTCCACCCGGCGGCAATCTCGGCCACCGGCGCCAGGGCAAACCTTCTGAGGTGGAATCGGGGATGGGGGATGGTCAACTTCCGGTCACTGAGGATCCGGTCGGCATAGAGCAGGATGTCGACGTCAATGACCCGGGGGCCCTTGGGCAGCCGGCGCTGCCGGCCCAGCGCCTCTTCGATCTCCAGGCAACGGGCCAGCAGCCGGTAAGGCAGGAGCCGGGTGCGAACCAGCAGGGCCTGATTGAGAAACCAGGCCTGGTCGGGATAGTCCACCGGCTCGGTGAGATAGAGGGAAGAGGCCTGGACGATCTCCAATCCGTCGGAAGCCAGGTCCTGAACCGCGCGCTGCAGCCAGGAGCGCCTGTCCCCGACATTGGAACCGAGACCCAGGACCGCTGGCGAGGCCAGCTCCCGGCGTTCGGATGCCGCATGGCGGGAACCATGCTGTCTCGTTGACGCTCCATGGCTAAATTCTTCCACGCCCACGTGATCCCTTCACCGGTACACCTTGTCGCGGCTACCGACCCTCACCACCAGGACACGCAAAGCATCGTCCCGAATGTCGCAGATCACGCGGCAATCCCCTACCCGATAACGCCACAACTCACCCAGTGGGCCGGTCAGGGCCTTGCCCAGGCTCCGCGGGTCCTCCAGTCCCGCAATCCGCTCGTTCATGGTATCGACAATGCGTCGAGCCACCTGCTTGTCGAGCTTGCGAAGCTGGGTCCGGGCGGTTGCGGTGTACTCAATCGTCCAAGTTAAGGGCATTCCTCACGTTGGCGGAGGAGTACACTTTCTCTGTACCTTGACGAAGGCGCTCCAGTACGTCCGCGGCAAGGTAGTAGTCCTCCATATCCTCAAGGCCACGCTCGATCACCTCACGCAGATAGAAAGCCTTGGTGCGCCCGGTCTGCGAGGCCAGAAAATCAAGCCGTTGCTCGGTTTCAGGAGCAAGTCGAATCGAAGTCGCCATGTCACCGGTCCTCCAGAGTCCTCTGAATACATGCATTCATCATATCACACCTTGCGTACGGCGCGGTTTTGGAGACACGATAAACAGCTTTATCGGACTGTACAAGCCCCCTCCCCGGCTACGGTCCGGAGATGATCCAGGCGATCGCGTTCGACAGGAGTTTCCCTCCAAATCCATTCGGCCCGTTCACAGCAGGCTGAATTGGCCGGGTGGGGGGGTCAGACCGAAGTGTTCGTAGGCCAGCCGGGTCGCCATCCGGCCGCGCGGAGTGCGCTGCAGCAGGCCCCGCTGAATCAAGTAGGGCTCGTAGATGTCCTCGATGGAGTCCACTTCCTCGCTGATGGCAGCCGCCAGCGTGGCCACCCCGACCGGCCCCCCCGAAAACTTCTCGATGATCGTCTTGATGAGCTTCTTGTCGTTCTCGTCAAACCCGCTGTGGTCGATGGCCAGCAGGGCCAGCCCTTGGCGGGCCACCTCCCGGTCGATCACCCCATCGGCCTTCACCTGGGCGTAGTCCCGGACCCTCCGAAGCAGGCGGTTGGCCACGCGGGGCGTGCCGCGCGCCCGGGCGGCGATCTCGTTCTTTCCAGCCGCATCGATCCGGATGCCCAGGACCTCGGCCGAGCGGCTCAGGATCACCTCCAGCTCCTCCTCCGTGTAGTAGTCGAGCCGGTGCACGATGCCGAAGCGGGACCTCAGGGGAGAGGAGATCAATCCCGCTCGGGTGGTGGCTCCCACCAGCGTGAAAGGGGGGAGATTGAGCGCCACGCTTCTGGCGCTGGGCCCCTGGCCGATGATCAGGTCGAGCTTGAAGTCCTCCAGGGCGGGGTAGAGGATCTCCTCGATCTGAGGCAACAGACGGTGAATCTCATCGATGAACAGCACGTCGTTGGTCTGCAGATTGGTGAGAATGGCGGTCAGATCTCCCTTGATCTGAATGATGGGACCCGTGGTGGTCTTCAGCCCCACACCCAGCTCATTGGCGATGACTCCGCCCAAGGTGGTCTTTCCCAGGCCGGGCGGACCGTAGAGCAGGACGTGGTCCAGGGCCTCGCCGCGGGAACGGGCCGCCGTAACCGAGATCTCCAGGTTCTGCTTGACCTGGGACTGGCCGATGTACTCCTGCAGACACTTGGGCCTCAAGTTGAGCTCGAAGCGCTGCTCCTCCTCGTAGGGAGCCCCGGAAATGATGCGTTCCTGGTCCATAAAGAGTTTTGGAGAGGACGAGAAAGGGAGACTCGCCCAACGGTAGCAAAAGATCGGAAGGGATTCAACCGGGGCGGTGGTCGGAAGGGATCCTCCCCCATTCAGGCTCGGCTTACCCCCGTCCCGGTCGAGAGAGGACTCGCAACGCCGCCTTGATCAGCTCCTCCATGCTCCCCTCTGCCGGAGCATCCCGGGCAGCCCTTTCAAACGCCCTCTCAGCCGAGGATTTGGGGTAGCCCAGGTTCAGCAGGGCCGAGACCACGTCCCCCTGAAGGGAAGGCGGTCCCGGAACCTGCGGGCGGGGCTCATCCGGGACAATCCGGGCCAGCTTGTCCCTGAGCTCCACCACCAGCCGCTCGGCGGTCTTCTTCCCCACCCCGGGAATCAGGCACAGCCGCGCCGAATTGCTCTGGCGGATGGCCGGGATCAGCTCATCCACGCTCATCCCCGAGAGAATGGTGAGGGCCAGCTTGGGGCCGACGCCGGAAACGGAGGTCAGGTGCTCAAACGCCGACTTCTCCTCCTGGCTCTTGAAACCGAAAAGCTGGAGGACGTCCTCGCGAACGTGGGTGTGTATGCGCAGCCGAACGGAGGTCCCGATCTCGCCCACCTCGTAAAAGGTGGAGAGCGGGACATGGACCTGGTAGCCTACGCCGTTGACGTCGATAATGACCTGTTGGGGTTCCTTGGAAAGGAGCGTGCCCGAGAGGTGAGCAATCATAGGGAGGGGTCCGGGAACCCTGGGCTATTCCGACAGGTGCACCTCGTCGATGACACCGACCACGGCCATATCGATCGGGGAGTAAGGCTTCCCCACCGACGTCATGGCCGACCACCCCTCCTGAGCCACCAGCACGTCGTCTCCCACTCCGGCATCCACCGCATCCACCGCCAGGTAGGGGGAGCCCCTCTCGCTGCCGTCCAGATTGACTATCTGGACGTACAGAATCTTCTGTCCCTGATGGGAGGCATGCTTGCGGGTGGCGACGAGCGTTCCAATGACTTTGCCGATCAGCATGGTGGCTGGACCGCCGATTCAGGAATCAGTCGATGGTTACCGAGTCGACGATACCCACGATGGCGCATTCCGTGGGCACGGTTTGATGGGGATGCCAGGCCAGGGAGGCTTCCCGGCCACGGCACCAATAGATGGTTTCTCCCGCTCCCGAGCCGACCGCATCCACTCCAACCAGGGTTCTGCCCCGGTCCCGCCCCTGCTTGTCCAGGGGTTGAATCAAGAGCAGCGTCTTGCCCTCGAGAGCATCGTCTTTCCGTGTGGCCACCACGGTTCCGACCACCCGACCCAGTTGCATTCCGGCGCTCCCCTACGTACTCACTTCCACGGAGTCGACAATGCCCACGATAGCCGTGTCCACCGGACAATCCTTGCACCCCCCGGCCATGCGGGCGGAACTCCCGGAAACCAACAGCACTTTTTCCTTGAAGCCGGCGCTCACGGTATCCACGGCCACCAGGTACCCGGCCTGGTCCTGGCCGGAGGGAGTGATGGTCCGGACGACAAGCAGTTTCTTGCCCTCCAGACGCGGGTCCTTGCGAGTGGCGACCACCGTTCCAACAACCCGACCTAAAAGCATGGGTCACCGTCAGGGACTGGACCGCTGGTCCCGGCCCAGACCTCCTCAACAAAATCGGGCTAGTCCCCTGCTTTGCCGATGGGGAGGACTTCCTCCAGGTTGGCATGGGGCCTGGGGATCACATGAACGCTGATCAGTTCTCCGACCCGGCGTGCAGCGGCAGCGCCGGCGTCGGTGGCAGCCTTGACGGCAGCCACGTCCCCACGCACCATGGCAGTCACATACCCGGACCCGATCTTCTCCCATCCCACCAGGGTCACTTTGGCTGCCTTGACCATGGCGTCCGAGGCCTCAATCATGGCCACCAGCCCCCGTGTCTCGATCATTCCTAGAGCTTCACCCATCTTCCTGTCCTTTCCATGATGATCCGTCGACAAGCCAGTTGCTGCGAACGACCCGGTCCGAGTCCGCAGAGCTCACCAGCAACCGTCCCTCGGCCGCTCCGCGGAAACAAACCCAACCCGCATTTCTCACCGGCGGGCTGCACTCTCGAGAAGTGTGCAGCATGGCGAATGCGGGTTATCTCTCTTTTTGCAGAGACACCAATGCCGATTCGATGATATCGACCAGTTGGCTCCTGGTCAACGTTATCCTTGGCTCGGACTCTTCCCCACCCAGGGTGGGACAACCCTCTCCGACCGGCGACGGGCCCTTGATCCCATACTTTTCCCGGGCAACCAGGAGCTTGTCCACATCTTCGCCGCTGAGCAGCCTTTCCCGCCCGAGGACCTTGGTGACCAGGCTGATGCGGGCGAAATGCTCAACCGTTTCCATCTTGGCGTGAGCCAGGAACAGATCGCTTCCGTAGGTGACCACGCCGTGATTGGCCAGGAGCAAGGCGTCGTGACGCGGAACGTAATTCCGTATGGCATCCGTCAGCTCGGAAGTCCCGGTGGTTCCGTATCGGGTGAGAGGGATGCAGCCCAGGACCAGCACCACCTCAGCCAGGATGGCTTTGGTCAGGGGCACGCCGGCGGCGGCGTAACCGGTGGCGCAAGGGGGATGGGCATGCACCACCGCCTGAACGTCGGAACGAAGCCGGTAAATCAGCAGGTGCATGGCGATCTCCGAGGAGACCTTGCGTTTGCCCTCCACCGCCCGCCCTTCGGCATCGACGATGACCAGATCCTCTTCGGCCATGAAGCCCTTGCTCATGGCCGTGGGGGTGGCCAGCACGTTTCCGTTCTCCAACCGGACACTGATGTTGCCGTCAAAGGCGGCGACATAGCCGAGCTGGTAAATGCGCCTGCCGATTTCGACGATGTCCTTGCGGTGCTGCTCCAGAGTCTTTTTCATCTGGAAGAAGGGTCGGCGAGGCCTGAGTCGGTAAGGAAATAGGACAGGCTCTCGAAGGAAATGGCCAGATCCATGGTCTTGAGCCGGACCCCCGCTTCAGTGTTGAGGCGCACCGGAGCAAAGTTGAGGATGGCGGTAATGCCGGATTCGGTCATTCGGTCGACCACCTCCTGGGCATTTTCCGCCGGTACGGCTACCACCCCGATGACGATCTGCTCTCGGGCCACCACCGCTTTGAGCTCGTCGATATGGTGGACGAAGACACCGCTGCGGGAAGCGATCCCCAAACGGGAGGCTTCCTTGTCGAAAAGGGCCGCGACCCGAAAATACTCCTGGTCGAATCCCATGTAATTGGCCAGGGCCATCCCCAGATTGCCCGCACCCACAATGCCGATCCGATGCTGCCTGTCCAGACCAAGGATCTGGCTGAGATGGGACCGCAGCTCGGCCACGTTGTAGCCGACGCCCCGCACCCCGAATTCGCCGAAGTAGGTCAAGTCCTTGCGGATCTGGGCCGAGTTCAGTTGAAACTGTTCGGCCAGAGCCTGAGAGGAAGTCGTGGTCACCCCGGAGGCGCCCAGCAGGTTCAGACACCTGAGATAGATGGAGAGGCGGTTGATGGTGAATTCGGAGATTTTTTCTGTCTTCATGCGCCGGGTTGGCTATAGTACTCTCAAGCCGGGGAGGGCAACCGGTTGGATCGGCTCAGAGTGCCATTCAGTATACCATAGGGAAGAGGTTGCCCCTTTCTCCTCACCCGTTGGCGACCGGGCGGAAACGGGGGGAGGTTTCTCGGGTGTGAAGAACCGGCGTTGGCCGGAGTGATTCCCGATGCTGCCGGAAACGGATTGAGAGGCATGAAAGACCTTTTTGTGAGCGGGCTCCAGCCCAACCAGGTCATCACCAGCACCTTTCTGGTCAAGGTCAAGGAGGTCCGCGCCAAGAAGACGGGCGAACCCTACCTCTCCCTGAACCTGGGAGACAAGAGCGGGAACCTGGACGCCAAGATGTGGGACAACGTGGCTGAGGTCGAGCCCGCTTTCGACAGGGACGACTTCGTCAAGGTGAAGGGCCTGGTCCAGATCTTTCGCAACAAGCAGCAGCTCACCATTCATCGAATCCGGCGCTGCCAGGAATCGGAAGTCGACTTCGGCGACTACTTTCCCAAGACGACCAAGGACGTGGAGCAGATGTTCGCGGACCTGCTCGGCCTGGTGGGCCAGATCAAGAATCCCCACCTGAAGCAGCTTCTGAACCGTCTCTTGAACGACTCCGAGTTCGCCCTCAAGTTCAAACAGGCGCCTGCCGCCAAATCCCTCCATCACGCCTGGCTGGGGGGACTCCTCGAACACACCCTGTCGCTGTGCCGGCTCTGCCAAGGGATGGCTCAACACTACGGGGAACTCGATCTCGACCTTCTGTTGACCGGAGCTGTCCTTCACGATATCGGCAAGACGGAAGAGTTGAGCTACAGCCGCAGTTTTGCTTACACCACCGAGGGTCAACTGCTCGGTCACATGATCCTGGAACTGGATATCATCAATCGGAAGATGGCTGAAATCGAGGATTTCCCGCCCAGGCTGAAAACCCTCATTCAACACCTGATCATCTCGCACCACGGCCAATACGAGTTTGGCAGCCCCAAGCTTCCCATGTTCCCCGAGGCGCTGGTGCTCCATTGTCTCGACAACCTGGACAGCAAGTTGGCCTCCATGCAGGATCTGATTGCCAGCGATACCAACCCCGACCCGGAGTGGACCGGCTATTATCCAATGTTCGGACGCCCCCTCTTCAAAGGCTCGAAAATAAAATGAACCGCCCCGACAACACGACTCAAGTCACCGCCGGAGCTGGGTCCGTTTCGGCCGATTCCGGCTCCCCGACAGCCAGAAAGCTCACCGGGCTCGAGCTGAAATGCATGAAAGCTCTCTGGTTCGAAGGAGCACGAACCGTGCGCGATGTCCATCAGGCCCTCCAGCCCAGCCATCCCCTGGCCTACACCACCGTCCTGACGGTCATGGACCGATTGACCCGGAAGGGCTTCCTGGCCCGGACCAGACGGGGCAAGGCCCATTTCTATCTCCACCGATGCTCCTTCGAAGAGTCGCGCAGCCGGGCGGTTGCGGAATTGATCCAAACCTGGTTCGACGGATCGGCCGACCAACTGACGGTTTTTCTCACCGGAGCGCTGCCGCCGCAAGCCATGCCCGCCCTCTCCGAAATCACCGCCAAGGCAGGGCCCGGGCCTCAATTGAACGAACACCTGCTTTGAGGCGACCGGACGCCGCCGGTCTTCCCCCGCCTGAAGGGATGGCGGAGCAGGATGTCAGCCTTCCGAGGATGCAACGTTCCGAGTTCGAGTACAGGCTGCCCAGCGACAGAATCGCTCTCTACCCCTCCGAAAAGCGCGACCAGGCCCGCCTGTTACGACTGGTTCGAGCCACCGGCCGGATCTCCCACCACCGCTTCACCCAGCTGCCGGACCTGCTGACTCCCCGGGATCTCCTGGTTCTGAACAACACCAAGGTGTTCCCGGCCCGTCTGATCGGAAACCGCGCCGGACTGACCAGCGACAAGCCTCCCCCGGGAGGGGTCTTGAAAGCACCCATCGAAGTGCTCCTGGTAAGGCCTTTGGGACCGGATACCTGGGAAACGCTGGTCAAGCCGGGTCGCAGGATTCGGGTTGGAGAGCGGTTGCAGTTCGGCGGCGGCCAACTGCAGGCGGTCGTTCTCGAAAGGGGCGAACGGGGACTGCGGGTGGTGCGCTTCGAATACCAGGGCGACTTCGATGCCATCGTGGACCGGCTGGGTCACATCCCCCTGCCACCCTACATTCGCCGGCCGGATGAACGCCGGGACCGCACCCGCTACCAGACGGTGTACGCCAGCAAGCGCGGCGCGGTGGCGGCGCCGACGGCCGGATTGCACTTTACTCCCCAGGTCCTTTCCGGCTTGAGCCGTAAGGGGGTGGCCCGCTGCGAGGTGACTCTGCACGTGGGCTTGGGCACCTTCCGGCCGGTGGTCAGTGAGCGCATCGAGGACCACCGCATGGAAACCGAGCCCTTTGAAATGACTCCCGAAGCTGCCCGCAAGATCTCAACAGCCGAGTCGTCGGGGCAACGCATCGTGGCCGTGGGCACCACCGTGACTCGAGTCCTGGAATCGGCCTTCAGGGGAGAGGAGCCCCAACTTCGCGGGGAAACCGATCTGTTCATCTATCCCGGCTTCCCCTTTCGCCGGGTAGGAGCCTTGCTGACAAACTTTCACCTGCCGGGCTCCACGCTTCTCATGCTGGTGTGCGCCTTCGCCGGACGCGATCGCGTGTTCGAGGCCTATCGGGAAGCCCTGAACAGGGACTACCGCTTTTACAGCTACGGAGACTGCATGCTGATCGAGTGAAATGCGGGCTCGATCCGTTTCAGAGATTCACATAGTTGGGCCCGCCGCCGCCCTCCGGGGGGACCCAGGTGATCACCTGGTAGGGATCCATGATGTCGCAGGTCTTGCAGTGCACGCAGTTGGAGGGATTGATCTGGAGCCGTCGACCCCTGCCGTCCTCGCGGGGAACGACCTCGTACACGTTGGCCGGACAGAAACGCTGGCAGGGACTTCCGAACTCCTCCGGACAACGCTCCTGGCAGATCCTGGGGTCGGCAATCCGCAGGTGCGAGGGTTGGTCCTCCTCGTGTCTGGTTCCGGAAAAATAGACGTTGGTGAGCTTGTCGAAGGTGGTCTCCCCGTCTGCCTTCAACGGGCTCGGGGGAAGCGCGCCGGCGCCATGGTAGGCGGCAACGGGCTGCATCCGCTCGTGGCCGGGCCGACTGCCCAGCGGGTCTTTCCAGCCCCGCCCGCCGGTCACCATCTGGAGCCCCGCGTGGAGCAGGCCCTTCACCAGGCCGCGCTCGAACCCCTGATGAAAGTTACGCACCCGGTAGAGTTCCCGACCGGCCCAACTGTTGCGAAGGAGCAAGGGGTACCGGCCCAGCGTCCTTTCCGAAAAGTCGTCCTCGAGCAGGGCCTGAAGAATGGTTTCGGCCGCCAGCATGCCCGACTTCATGGCCAGGTGAATACCCTTGAGCCGCATCGAATTCACCAATCCCGCCGAATCGCCGATGAGCAGCCCGCCGTTGAAATAGCTCCGTGGCATGGCGTAGTGACCGCCTTCCGGCAGCGCCTTGGCCCCGTAGCCGGCCAGCTTGGCTCCCGCCAGCCGGGAGGCGATCAGAGGATGGGTCTTGAGGCGCTGGAACTGCCGATGGGGGTCCAGATACGGGTCCTTGTAGTCCAGCCCCACCACCAGACCCACTGAGATGGTCCGGCCCATGTGGTAGAGGAAGCCTCCCCCGAATTCCTCGTGCCGGAGCGGATAGCCCAGGGTGTGGATCACCTGTCCCTTGTGCGGGGATTCGTCGGGAAGCTCCCAGACCTCCTTCACCCCGATGGCATAAACCTGAGGGGCTTTGCCCCGGTCCAGCCTGAGGCGCTCCACCGCTTGCCTGGCCAGCGAGCCGCGGACCCCTTCCCCCAGAACCACCACCTTGGCCAGGATGTCGACACCGGGTTCACAGGAGGGCTTGGGACGGTTGGCCCGGTCGATGCCCTTGTCTCCGGTGCGGACTCCAATCAACCGCTCCCCCTCGAACAGCAACTCCGTCCCGGCGAAACCGGCAAAGAGATCGATCCCCCGGTCTTCCGTCAGCTCACCCAGCCACTTGACGAATCGACTGAGGGAAATCAGGCTGTTTCCGTGATTGTTGAGTGGAGGAGGCACCAACGGGAGCCGGAACCGGTTCCCTGCAGTCAGGTAGTAGATGGAATCCCTGCTGACCGCCGGGCCCAGCGGCGCATTTCTTTCCAGATAGTCAGGGACCAGCTCGGCGAGTGCAATGGGGTCCAGGATGGCCCCCGACAGGGTGTGGGCTCCAACCTCCCGGCCCTTCTCGATGACGGCGATGCTGACCGTCTCCAGCCGCTCGCCGGGAGGGGCCTTCCGGTTGTGGGCCTGGATCAGATTTTGGAGGTGGAGGGCTCCACTGAGACAGGCGGGGCCGGCCCCGACGAAGAGAACGTCGACCTCCAACCGCTCGCGAGGCTCACTCACGGTGGATTCCCTCGCCCGTCGTGGCATCGGAACCATTGAGCCCTGGCCAGTGGGGCCGCTCAACCACCACGTCTCCCAGAACTCTGGCCTGACAGGCCAGCCGGTAGCAGCCCAACAGACCCGACTCCGCCAACATCTCCCGTTCCGCCAGTTGGAGAGGGGAAAGTCCCGTCGCGCCCTCTTTGACCAACACCCGGCAGGTGGTGCAGGAGGCCCGTCCACCGCAGGCTTGCGGCAGCTCGATGCCGGCCATCAGGCTGGCCTGAAGCAGACCGGTGCCGCTGGCCACCCGACTGCTTCGCGCTTCCGGCAGGATCTTGAGGCTGGGCATGTCGATGAGCGAAGATTCCGCGTTGGATGACCCAACTATAGCACAGGCCGAAGCTCCATCCCCGGGACCCCTTTGGGAAGGATGACGCCTCGACCGGAGTTTCTTTCCGGACCGCTCGACAGGTCTCGATACATCCATGAAGAGGCGGGAATGGTCAATCGCGTAGCCGCTCTACTTTGAGATCTCCCGGGAACACGCCGGGCCCTGGAGGCCCCACAGCCAAGCCCAACAGCAAGAAATTGTAGACGAGCTCTTTCCCATCCTAAACCCAGCGGCCCGACGAGAAGCGCGGGACATGCCCCAACCAGGCAATAAAATCATCGCGGTTGGGTTCATAGTTCAATAGCCACAACCCCGACTGCCGGGCGCAACGCTCCATGCTTTTTTGATTGAAGTACTGCAAATGCGCCGGGTTTTGATTCAGTTCCCAGTTTCTCCAAATCTCAATCGAGGAAGAGACCCTCCATCCCACGGGTTGAGAGGGCGCGCTTATGAAGACGATCCCCTTCCTGTGCAACAAGTTGGAACACATGCGCAGGGCATGGACGGGGTCAGGCAGGTGCTCGATGACATGACTCATGGAAATGAGTTGATAGGGGCCCAGCGATCGGATCTCTTCATGCCGGGAATCGAGGGAACCAACCACAAAATGATCCACCCAAGGGCACGACGGCGATGCCTCCGAGCTGATGTCCTGGGCAACCGTGATCGTTTCAGGATTGGCGGATTTGGCTGCGCGGCACATCCAGCTCAGGCCGCTTCCGACTTCCAGCATGCTCCGGACCTCGCGGCGGATCGGCAATCGTCTCAGGAACGCCCGCAACCAGCGATTGGACACATGGCAGAGCGGCGGCCGTGTCAGGACCGCCTCCAGCCACCGCCGGTGATTTCGCATCACGTGCAACGCCCGATCGCCCTGGTATTGGGGACAATCGAACTGCAAGTTGTGAATATAGAGGGTGTCCAACACTTCTTGAGGTGGGAGGGGACTCAAATATATCAACTCACAGCCCGGACAGCGGAACAGATCGTAGCATTCCGGCCCAATGCCCCTGACGTGCTGCAGCGTGACCTCAAGGGTACCCAGGCGCTCAGCCTCGGCCGTGGCCTGACCGGCACAGTTCGGACACTGTCGTGGAACGGGAAGCATGCAGGACACTCGTCAACTGGATCGGTATGCTTGTCGGCGTGACCGGGGCAACCCGCCGGTCGCCCGACTTGTTAGTGCGGATGCCGGGGACGAAGCAGGAAATGGCGAACGATTGGGAGTATTAACGGGCCATTCGATTGCTCGTTGCCCACGGCGGATGAGCAGCCCTTCACAGTGGTTTTCTCTCCATCAGGTACAGGGTTCTTTCCGTATGGCTGATCTTGCTGACCGTCCTGATCTCGAAATGGCGGCTGAAGGCTTGCTCGAAGGCATCCTCGGTGTAATCAGGGAAAATGTCCTCCCTTGAAGCCAGCAGCCTTTGCACCTGCGAGTCCGTCTTGGGGACGAACTCAATGATCAATGAGCGGCATAGTTCGCCGAAAAAGCCGGCCAGCCGGGATAGAGGCAGGTTGTTGGCTATGGCCAGGTGGTGAATCAGGGCCAGGGCCAGGACCGCGTCAGGGGAGCCTCGTTCCAGCAGGGACATTCGTTCACGGCCGTGCCAGCCCAGGTTGGGGCTGGGATTGGTCAAGTCGACCCAAAGGGGCAGGATGTGGGTATCTCCTTCCTGCCGGCAGACCCGGTAGTTCCGCTCAACGCAGGCGGGATCCTGATCGAAGGCGATAGTGGTCATCCCGCGGCTCGCGGCCAGCCGACTGAACAGTCCCGTGTTGGCCCCCAGGTCCCAAACCATGTCGGGTTTGGGGTTGATTCGGTCCAGATACTCGCCCACCAGCCGCTCCTTGTGCCGGAAGGCTTCACTAGTGTAATTGGTGTCTTCATAGTAGGAGGCCCATTCCTGTTGGGGAGGGGTCCAACTGAGCGCTCCCACGCGGGATTCCAGGTTCTCGATCAATCCCTGCAGCGCCCTGCGGCTGACGGACCGGCGGATCTGGCGCACCGGCTTGTCGGCAAAGTGCGTCTGGGCCTTGGCATGAAGATGAAGGTGTGTCAGCAGGGAAAACCGGAATCGAGTACGAAGGGGGAGGAGCCGACTGGCCAGGTCCAGAGGAATCCCATCCAGGTGAATCCGGAGGAGCTGGCTGAGTCGAATATCGGAGTAGCTGGCCAGCGCCAGCGGCGCCAGGAAATGCTGGCAAAATTGGCGATAGCCTGTCCAGGGCCGGCCTTCCGAATACTTTTCAAAGGACAAGGTATCAATGAGCAGGGGTTTCCCCTTGCGGAACTGGATATTGTAGGCGGTACTGTCCTTGAGGGACATTCCACGGTCCAGGCATCTCTTTTGGATTGCCAGCGTGGTCAGGGCGGCGTCCTGGAGCTGGCTGAAGCTCCACTCGAAGGGATAGGAGATGAAGGGCAGCGGCTCCGGCCTGAGAATCTTGTAACATTCCAGCCTCTCCGCAACTGGCAAGGCCACCTCTTCGTGAGAGACGAGGAGTCCTGCATCGACCAGGCTGGAGCAGAGGCCCGAGTCCATGAAGTGATCGAAGTCTTCCCGGTAACTGCGATTGACCTGCCGGTAAAGCACGCCCCGGTCAAGAAACAGAAATCCGCTCGGGTCACGAAAGGAGGAGGGGAGGGATTCGATGGAATCATTCATGTTGGGATGGATCTTTTCTGCCGAATGGCGGGCATCCCTTGAAGAAGGCCTTGATCCTCGCCCAATAGAACCTGAGGGAAACCAGGACACCCAGCAGACCCGCGATCAACACCTGGATAATATAGCTGCCGGTCCCGGGGTCGATGTAGGCGTAGGTTGGCGGGGGAAATAGAATCATATGAAGGACCAAGAGCGCACACCACACCAGAAGCGGCCTTAGGGATGGCCACCGGGACTGGCGCGGGCCAAACGGGTTGGCAGGAACCCCATCGGACATAGGGGAAGCCCTCCCAGCCAATTTGGAATGGGGGCTCCAGGATAACTGGTTTAATCTGCTCATTGTCGAAACCTTTCCTTGAAATCAAGTCTGTCGCGGTTAACCCGCATTTTAACTGCTTCCAAAAAGGGGGAGAGGGCTTCATGACAGCCCTGTTCAGGACGCTGGGCCGTCATGCAGCCTGATACTGGCGAAACGCACAGCCAGAGTCCGGACATCGCGGTTCACTCCCATCTCCCTGGGCGTGGCCGCATCCGGAAACTTGAAGCCAACCACAACCTCCCTGTCCCGAAAAAAGTTCGCCGGCACCTCTATTGAACGGCTTCGCAGCGCCCGCTCGGTCAGCACCCATTCACCGATGAACTGGTCATTGACGTGGATCAGAACCCGCTGCCGGGGAAGTATCTCTTTCACGACAAAAGGGTAGACTTTCACGCTGAGAAACACCCTGCCCCTTTTGGGCGAAGATATCCTGAAACTCAGTCTTGCCTCATCCGCCCGGGTCCAGGTCGTTCTCTCGCTCTCACTGGGAACGGACCACCCATCCAGCAGAAATCGATGTACGTTGCCGCTTCTGCCAAATGTCAGCAGGGTTCCCCAAGAGTAATCCGTGTCTCGGTGCTCAGCCGGTTTCTGATAGAGGGTTCCCTTCCTCCACGAGGACTCTGTAAAAACGCTGCCGGAAATCACGTATTCCTGCAGGGCGGTGAAAAATCCAGTCTTGCCGGAGGTATCGCGGTTCACCATCCCGCGATTGTATCGTCGGTCCCTGCGTTCTCCACTTTTGACCTCAAAAATATTCTTGCCGCCAAATTCCCCAGGCAAGCCCAGAAGGGCCACAATCGTTGCCGGCAGGTCGTTCAGTTCAACCTGTGCGTCTGAGACCCGCAACACGCCCTTGCTCAGCGCCGGCTTTACCAGAAACAACGGCAATACAGCGCCCGAGATCCGCAGGCTGGATTTCCTGCTGTCGATCCACTGACCTGTGCGGTCTTGCAACTGAAACGACAAGCCGCTGCCATGGTCCGCCTGGATGATGATGGTGGAGTCGTCATAAATGGAAAGCTTCCGCAGCTTGTCGAGAAACTGGAGAACCCATTCGAGAGTATAGGCCGACTGCCGCCTGAAGTTCTCCCTCGTATTTTTCAGGGGCGTCCTGGCCGGAAGATTCCTTTCATCGACAACCAAGGGGGGATGCGGCGTGAGGAGATGAATCAACTTGTAGACCGGCGTTGCTCTACCGAGAGACGACTCCTCCGTGAAACGCCGGAAAAACTCATTGTCGGAAAAGTGTTTGTAGTGTGTGCCCGACGGCCCCGGGTTCATGGAGGATATCAACCAGGCTTGTTGGTTATAAATCTCTCTCTTGATGAAATGGGGAGCGAGCCGGAATAGCGACAAATCCAACAGAAAAGCCGCGTGCCATCGCTCTATTTCCGCCTTTTCACGAAAGGGATGAGGGATGCCGTAGACCATTGCACCCGAGTGAAGGTGAGATATCCAGGACACACCGGAGGCGAGGTCGATCTGGTAGCCGGCATCCGCCAGCGTCTTCAGGATGTTTTTGCCCTTGAATATCTGCCGCTTATATTTCCAGGCGGGAATCCGGTTTCGGTAGGTACTGGCGCTGATGAAGGAAGGAATGCTCAAATGGGTCACCCTTGTCGAGGTTGTCGCCTCCCTGAAAAAGGTGAATCCCCTAAAGTTCTCCCGATAACGTTCGGAACCCTCGACAAGCTCTTCAAAGACGTCCGACTGGAAACCGTCCAGGACAATATGGATCACATTGTGGGAGCCTGAAAACCGTACCAGCCTGTCGGGAAGATCCAGTTTCAACATCGAGGGCTGGGGCTTCTTGACCAATGCGGCCCAGGGGTTCATAAACAACAGAGACCCCAGTTGAATGGCCAGCAGCAGGAGAACGCCCGACCTGACCCTCGGGACCAGATGCCGTCTCCAGTAAACGGCGGCAACCAGCACAGCCAACCATATCGAGGAATCGACATAGCCTTTCCAGGCTTCCCGCTGCCAGTCGATAAACGACCCGTCCAGGGACCCGTAACTCCAGAGCAGGACGTCGCCTTGCAACCAAAGGAGGCCGCCGATCGCCGCCAGAATTGCGACGTAACATCGGCGCGGTCCCGCCGGTAGTGCCAGACCGGAAAACACCAGGATGGCCGCGGAGACCAGGAAGGGTATGAGATAGAGGAACACAAGGCTGTGAAAACCCACCTGCATCTCCTCGGCATTGGTCACGTAGATCGTGAGGGGGCAAAAGAGAAAAACCTTTAGGGCAATCCAGCCCGCCAGGAGTATCAGCCCGCAGTTCTCACCGGGGCGCTGCAAAAAGGATCGGAAGGAGCTTGTCTTCAACATCTTGTAGGGCTTTGTGTGGGGTCTCCAGGGCGCAGGCGTGCTGGAGTCGGTCGGCCAAAGGCGGAGAAAGTATAATTTGTCATGTGAGCCTTTTGCAAAATTCGGAGTCGGGCATGAGATGGGGGCAGAATGCTCCTGCAAAATAACGCCCTCGAAAGGGATCTGCACCTGGCTAGCCATGGGTTTCCCAGGGACAACAACTCTTCCCGACAATAAATCCCGCTTCCTAGCGAATTTTGCAAAAGGCTCATATAAGAAATTTATATAATCCTTGGCCCGGGAATCAAGAGCGCCGCCGTCATCGGGTATGCGAAGGCATTCAAATAGGGAGTGCGTGCCGAGAAAAACCGCCATTGGATAGGTGAGACCTGTCCAACCCGGGACCGTCCGGCCGCATTTCCCCGGGGCGACCTCTTGCATCTTCGAACATGGCCAACCAGTCAATGAAGAGGTGAACCGATGAATCCAGCAGCGCAGGAGCGAAGCGCCCTGACCGCCGGGACCCGAGTCCCGGAATCCACCAGGCTCTACCAGAGGGCCGACCGACTGATCGCCGGTCGCACCCACTTGTTCGGAAGGCGGGCCGAACTTCACGCACAGGGGATCTCGCCGGCCTACAGCCACCGCCAGCAAGGGTGCCGGCTATGGGACGTCGACGGCAACGAGTACCTGGATTTCAATCTCGGCGCCGGCTCGGTCCTTCTGGGACATGCCTTTCCGAGCGTGGTCCGGGCCGTTCAGGAGCAAGCCGCCAGGGGTACCGGGCTGACCGTCAACCACCCCTTGGAGATCGAGGCCGCCGAACAGTTGGCCGAGATTGTTCCCTGCGCGGAAATGGTGCGCTTCTGCAAGGGCGGCGGGGAGTCCGATATGGTCGCCATTCGCATTGCCCGGGCAGCCACCGGAAGGGACAAGGTGGCCTTTTGCGGTTATCACGGCTGGCACGACTGGTACCTGTCGGCCAATCTGGCCCCGGGAGCGGCTCTGGAAAAACACCTGATGCACGGGATCACCCCCCTTGGAGTCCCCAAAGGCCTGGTGGACACCACCCTGGCCTTCGAATACAACAATCTGGACTCGCTTCGAAAGCTGCTGGAGGAGAACCGTGGAGAGGTCGCCTGCGTCATCATGGAGGCGGCTCGCACCTACACCCCGGACCCCGGCTATCTGGAAGGGGTGCGCCAGCTCACCCGAGACCACGGTGTGGTTCTCATTTTCGACGAGGTGGTCACGGGATTCCGGACCGCTTTGGGCGGCGCCCAGGAGTACTACGGGGTCGTCCCCGACATGGCCACCTTCGCCAAGTGCATTTCCAACGGCTTTGCCCTGGGAGCCGTGGTGGGCAAACGGGAAATCATGCAGGTGGCTTTGGACTCTTTCATCAGCAGCGTCTACTGGGCGGAAGCCACCGGCCTGGCAGCCTGCAAGGCCACCCTCCAGGAGTACCGGACTCGCAAGGTCAGTCGGATCATCCAGGAGATCGGTCAGAGCTTCATGAAGGGCTTGAGCGGAATCTTTCAGGACCTGGGGCTTCCCTTCCAGGTCATTGGACTGCCTTCCTTCCCCGCCATGGTCTTTGAAGGCGTTCCCGGCGAGCAGAACGCCGCCGCGACCACCCTCTACCTGCAGGAAACCGCCAAGAGAGGCCTGATTGGCGGGCCGGGGTTCATGTTCTGCATACAGCATTCCCAGGCAGACCTGAATCAGGCGCTGGAAAGGATTGGTGAAGCCCTGACCGTGGTGGGAAAGGCGCTGGAAGAGGGCGACCCTGTCAAGTACCTGGAATGCCCCGTCAAGCAGTCGGGTTTTCGGCGGCTGGTTTAGCGAGGCAACGCCTCAGACCGACAAGCAAGGAAGGCAAAAAAGATATCCACGAAGGGGCACGAAGGACCACGAAGACACACGAAGAAAAACTTAAAGAAAAATAAGTTTCTTCGCCACCAAGCGGCGGCGGCCGTGGCCCTCAAACTTCAGTAGTTTACCGTAACACTGTGTGCGCATCGTTTGCGCTCCGAGAATCTCGCTAACTTCTGTTTTAAGAGTATGTTAAAAGATTCTGAGAACCGATGCGTCCTGCCCTTGGGTAGAAATGCCCGCTTGCCCGCTCCCCGCCAGTGGGGGTCATGGAGACACCCCTGGCCTCAGACAGTGGGTAGCGCCGGAATCACTTCCTCGGCCAGCAGTTTCATGGAACGGTGCCACTTGGCCTTGTCGTCCCAGTCCTTGGAGGTCATCAACAAGGTCCCGAATCCTCCGGTCACCTCCCAGACCTCCTCCAACTGACGAATGCACTCTTTGACGTTCCCCTTGATGCACAGGTGCTTCACTGCATATTCGGGAGTCACCTCCTCATCGGGAACCCCGGGATCGTGCTTGGCCAAGTGAAGCATCTTGGCCGACTTCAACAGCGCCAGAAGGTACTCAAAAGAGCGGGCGGCATTACCGTTCATGAGGTGATCCCAGGCTTCGTCCTTGGATTCACCCACGTAGACGCTTCGGGACACTCTCCAGACCGCGCGGTCGGGAGGCGGCTGACCCGCCTCGGCGGCGCCCCGGCAATAGTGGTGCCAGTGCTGGGCGGCCGTGGTGGTCGGTATCAGGTTGGTGCTGAGGGGGAGATACCCGCGCTGACCGGCCATGAAAGCGGCCCGCGAGTCTCCTCTCACGATGCTCATGCCGATGGGCGGATGGGGCTTCTGATAGGGTTGCAAAATGGTTCCGATGCCCAATTCCCGCTTGGGGCTTTGAATCCTGATGCGCCAGAACTTCCCCTGAAAGTCGAAGGGCACCTCCGTTTGCCAGAGCTTCAGGATCATGTCGATGCCCTCGAGCGTCATCAGTCCCTGAGTCTGGGGTTCCGGCAGGTCGAACAGCTCCCAGTCGGTGGGCACGCCCCCCTGACCGAAGCCGCAATTGAGCCGCCCCCTCGAGAGGTGATCCAACATCGACAGACGGATGGCGATGTTGGCGGGGTGGTGCTGTGGAATGATCGAAACCCCGGTCCCCAACCGGATCTTGCTGGTGACCGGCAGGACATGGGCGATGAACAGATCGTTGGAGGGAATGGGTTCCCACGCCAGCGTGTGGTGCTGGCCGATCCAGGCTTCGGTGAAACCCAGGGCTTCGGCCAGAAGAACGTACTCCACGTCCTCCTCGAAGCACTCTGTCCGGGATTTCTCCGGAGGATGTAACGGCATCATGAAAGTTCCCAGCTTCATTGAGCAAGACCTCCTGTGGGTCCAGTGTCGGACAGGTGTTGATGAGATAACCGAGACCCCGGGCGGGCTTTCATGAGACGCACTTCCCGCCGCCTGATGGTGGGGCGTATCTTGCCCACGATCTCTAGCCACTCCGGGCTGCCATAGTAGGCGTCGATGGCCTTCTGGCGCTGTTTCACGGAGGGGAAGGAACGAATCCAGATGAACTCGTCTTCACGTTCCAGGTTTTCCCAGGCCGTGACAAAGGTAACGCCGTATTTCTCCATAAAGGTGCGGGCCACTTTGAAGTACCTCAAGAAGGTGGGCTTGAGCCCCGGGTGAAAACGGTAGATTCTGAGTTCGTAGATCATCCTGGGGTTCCTTTCGATCTCACGGGAAAGAAGCGGCAGAACTAGAACCTGTTCACGCTACCGGCCCCTGGGCAGGGGCTTGCGAAAAACTACTCTGCGCCAACGTCGTCGCCCTCCTCGTCGTCGTCATCGTTTTCCGGCTCTGGCGCGTCGATGCCACTGAAGTCAACGTGCCATCGGTCCTTCGCCCATTTGAGCAAATTGGAGCGACGCTGGTCGATGGCTTCTGCCGTCCAGTCATCGTACTGGGCAAGCTCTTGCTCTTGAAAAAATGGTGATCTAACGTAGCAAGGCCCTTTGGTGTCAATCGCTCCTTTCTTTTCGGGGAACGGCTTGTTGCTATAGAACGAGTTGTGCTTCGTTAAGGTTAGATTGCCGATGTCATGCATATATTCCTTGTGGGCGTCCGAATCAAATCGGTTCTGCCAGTAGGGCCGGTCTTCGATGGATTGAGGCAGCACATGCTCAACAGTGTCCTTTAGGCTCCCGCTAGTGATATCCGCCCACTTCACTTTGGGCGAGGCGCCTTTGGCTGATGCGAGGTGCTGCTCGTATTCGTATAGGAAATACCTGAGTTCTCCCCTCCAGTACCAATTTCGAGGACTTTCTGAGTTTGTAAATTCGTCGAATCGGCGCCTCGCGTCTTCGTCGCTGTAGCTCAGTTTGATTTCCCGAACGACCGCATCAAATTCCATCCCGTCAGCCACTCTTTTAGCCAGTCTGAACATGCGCGGCTGGCTGAAGTTAGTCCGGAACCTTGCTACCCGATAGAAACGGAAGGCAAATACCTCGCTGATCCGCAAAATCTCAAGATATTTCTGTGGATCGGAGGGCCAGCGAAGTCTCACAGCCATCAGCAACGGCAGGAAGGTTGCGGTTACCCGGGTCCTCACAAGTTTCGAGTTCCAAAGTTTGACGTCATTCTGGAGGGCTGGCTTGGAGGAGAAGGATTTGAAAGCGTCGTCTCTGGCTGGCCTAAGCGCATCGCAGTAGCAGATACAGGCGTCATGAAGTCCTTTTATGTACTGATGCAATTCGCTCAATATCTGGGTAGGTTGCCTAGTGTAAAGCCGCAAATCGAACCTACTCTTGATGCTTTTGCTTCCCTCCCAGTTCCTAGGTTGCGGGTCGTACTGCATGAGCCAGTGTGCACGGAGCAATTGATCTTCATCTGAAGGCCAACTCAACCCAGCGGCCATCAATCGCTTTAGCATGTCCGCCCATGCATCGTTTACCGAGTTGGTAAGCTCATCCTTAGTATGGTCCATTTCTACTTCGATGGTTGAAGCAGCGTACAGCAGGTAGTTCTTGACCTTCTCAAAGTTGGTTAGCGACTTGCCCCGGTCGTTCATGACCTCGAAGATCACACCGACCTCTGCTGTATGCTCGACTTCGTACAAGTTGAAATGGAGACGGGTTGTGACTCTTCTTTGAAGGCCCCGTAGCCATTCCTCCGGGTCGGCCGCGTCCCCTCCCGCCTTGTCCAGATAGTCGGCCAGCTGATACTTTGCGTCCAAGAGCCTCTGTGCCGAAACTATCGGTGGCGGGGCAACACCCAACGTCTCCGGCAGAACGCCGGACTTGAAGAAGTCATCAGTGTCCTTGTTGAGAGAAAGCTTATACAGCGGCTGGCCGTCAAGGCTGGTGCGCTCGATGTAATTCTTTCTGACTCCCTGCGCAAGGCTGCTACTGCCCCCATAAACACTCAGTGTTCTGCTTATTTCATTGAGCAGCAGGACGATGGTCGTCAGCCGCTGCTGCCCGTCAACGACGTCTGTCACAACGTAATCCGTTCCTTCATCGTCCGTCTTCTTTGCGGCACCGGCCTGCTGATAGAGAACGATAGTACCCGTGTAGTGGTGGCGGTCAGAATTAGAACCGAGCAACTGCAAGTCATCCCAAAACTCTGCGACCTGCTGCTGCTCCCACGCATAGCCTCGTTGGTAGTCAGGAACCCGGAAGATTCGGTTGTTAAACAGTTCTTGGAGACACAGTGTGTTATTCACAAGATGACTCCGATGGCAACTCCCGCCGCCAACAGCCTTGCTCGGCGACGCACGTAATTGCATTGAGCACTTGCTGATTCTACATGCTTACGTTGCCAGGTTGCACTGGCAGGTAGGCCGCGATGTGGCCTTAATGTGTGAATGGGCCTTAATCGATCAGAGCCACGGCGCGCACCGGCGACCCATCCCCCTCACGAATCTTGAGGGGAAGGCTGATCAGGGTCACCTCTTCCGGCAGTTTGTCCAGGTTGGTCAGCATCTCCAGGATGCTCGGCGCCATCTCCAGCTTGGTGAACCCGGCCTCCCGAAAAATCTTCAGGGACTCCTCAACCGTGTACTCCTTCAAGGTGCTGGTGCTTCCCCTCACTAAGAACTCTCCGTAGTGTCGGGTGCGAGGGTTGACTCTCCTCGGATGGTGCTTGGGCAGCGAATTATGTTCCCCTGCCAAGGAGGTGTCAAGGGAGGGGAGGCCGCCTTGCCCCATGACGGTTTACCCGCTATCCACGCCTGGCGGCTCTCAGGAGAGGAATCTGCCGGTTTTTCTTCGTGGCCCTTCGTCGTCCTTCGTGGCCCTTCGTGGATTTCTTTTTGTCTTTCCTGCCCCTTCGTGGGCGGGCTAGTGCTGGTAGGCCGTTTGCGCCTCGGCCGCCTTGAGCTCGAACGGCCTCAGGAAGGGTGCCAGCGCTTGGCCGGTATAGGAGCCCGGAACCGCGGCCACCTCTTCCGGAGTGCCTTGGGCAACGATCCAGCCGCCCTTTTCGCCGCCTTCCGGACCCAGGTCGATCACCCAGTCAGCCGTCTTGATAACGTCGATCTGGTGCTCAATGACGATCACGGTGTTGCCCAGATCGGTCAAGCGGTGGAGCACCTCCAGAAGCCTCTTGACATCCTCGAAATGCAGGCCGGTGGTGGGTTCGTCCAGAATATAGAGGGTCCGTCCGGTCGCCCTTCGACTCAGCTCCCGGGCCAGCTTGATCCTCTGGGCCTCGCCTCCGGACAAGGTGGTCGCCGACTGTCCCAGGTGAACGTAGCCCAGTCCGACCTCGCTCAGCGTCTGCAGCTTCATGCGAATCGAGGGAACGTTGACCAGGATTTCGAGCACTTCGTCCACCGAGCTTTCCAGCAGATCGGCAATGGAGCGGCCTTTGTAGCGGACGGTCAAGGTCTCGCGGTTGTAGCGGCGGCCCCGGCAAATGTCGCACTGGACGTAGACATCGGGAAGAAAGCTCATCTCGATGCGTCTCAGCCCATCGCCCCGGCACGCCTCACAGCGCCCTCCCTTGACGTTGAAGCTGAAGCGCCCGGGTTTGTAGCCGCGCTCGCGGGATTCCGGCAGCGAGGCGTAGAGGTCACGGATAGCCGTAAACAGGCCGGTATAGGTGGCGGGGTTCGAGCGTGGCGACCGCCCGATGGGTTGCTGGTCGATCTCGATGACCTTGTCGATCAGAGTGGCGCCGGCAATGCTCCGGTGCCTGCCGGGCTCGGCCACCGAACCGTACAATTGCCTGGCCAGGGCACGGTAGAGGATATCATTGACCAGAGAAGATTTTCCGGAACCGGATACTCCGGAGATGACCGTAAACAAGCCCAGGGGAAACCGCACGTTGATTCCCTTCAGATTGTTTTGGCGGGCTCCCCGGACGATCACGGCCTTGCCGTCGCCCTTCCGCCGGTGCCCGGGAACCGGAATCGCCAGGTCTCCTGAAATATAACGTCCGGTCAAGGAACGAGGATTGTGCGCAATCTCCGCGGCTGTACCCTTGGCGATCAGTTCGCCGCCGGCCTTGCCGGCTCCTGCACCCAGATCGACCACAAAATCGGCCCGCCGGATGGTGTCCTCGTCATGCTCGACCACCAGGACGGTATTGCCCAGGTCCCTGAGCTGCTGCAGCATGGTCAGCAGGCGCTGATTGTCGCGATGATGCAACCCGATGGATGGCTCGTCCAGGACATAGAGCACCCCTCGAAGCCTGGATCCGATTTGAGTGGCCAGCCGGATTCGCTGGGCTTCTCCGCCGGAGAGGGTCGCGGCGGAACGGTCGAGACTGAGATATTCCAGACCCACCGCGCACAAGAACTCGATGCGGTCGATGACCTCCTGAACCACCCGCCCGGCGATCCGGCTTTCACGGGGGGTCAGCTCGAGGTCCGTGATTACCTGCAAGGTCCGTCCCAGCGCAAGAGAAGTCAGGTCCGAAATGGATAACCGGGCGATCTTGATGGCCAGGCTCTCGGGTCGCAGTCGCCGCCCCCCGCATGCCGAGCAAGGCCTGGGAGTCAGAAACGCTCCCAGCCGCGGCGGGTGCGCCTCCCCGTCGTAGCCCCACTCCTTGAGCTGCTGCAGCATTCCCGCGCCCAGAGCAGCCGAGGCGCCGACGCCGTTCCAGACGGCGGAACGCACCTTGGAAGGCAGGCTCCGGTAGGGCAGGCTCATATCCACCTTGAAATAGGCCGCGATCCCCTTCAGGAAGCGCCGCACCTTCACGGGCAAACCGTTGCTCCAGGGGGCCAATCCCCCGTTGAGCAGCGACTTGGATCCGTCCGGAACAATCTTGATCGGATCCAGCTCCAAACGAGTTCCCAGCCCCGAACAGGTCTGGCAGGCGCCGTAACGGCTGTTGAAGGAGAAGGTCCTCGGCTCAACCACCGGGATGGAGATGCCACAATCGACACAAGCCAGCCTCTCCGAATAGAGCCGCTCCTGGCCGTTGACCACGGCAATCAGCACGATGCCCCGGGTCAACTTCATCGCCACCTGAATCGAGCTCTCTACCCGCCGTTCAATGCCGGGCTTGATCAGCAAGCGGTCGACCACAACCTCGATGGTATGGTTCTTGTGCCTCTCCAGATGAATCTCCTCATCGAGCAGCCTCAACCGGCCATCGATCCGGGCTCGGACAAACCCCTGGCCGGCCAGGTCTTCCAGGAACTGACGGAATTCCCCCTTGCGGCCGCGCACCACCGGGGCCAGAACCATGATTCGCTCACCCGGAGGCAGTTCCTGAACCCGCTCCAGAATCTGTCGAATCGACTGTCGGGCGATCAATCGCCCGCATCTGTGGCAGTGGGGCACCCCGATGGATGAGTAGAGCAGACGAAGATAGTCGTAGACCTCGGTAATGGTGCCTACGGTCGAGCGCGGGCTGCGGCTGGTGGTCTTCTGCTCGATCGAAATGGCCGGGCTGAGTCCTTCGATGGAATCCACATCGGGACGTTCCATCTGATCCAGAAACTGACGGGCATAGGCGGACAGGGACTCGACGTAGCGGCGTTGACCTTCGGCGTAAATGGTATCGAAGGCCAGGCTCGACTTGCCCGACCCGCTCAGACCGGTGATCACCGTCAGCCGGCGACGGGGGATTTCAACCGTGATGTTTTTCAGGTTGTGCTGCCGGGCTCCCCGGACGACGATGCTGTCTAGACCCATGGCCCTTGACCCAGGAATGAATCTGCGACTGTATTGAAACCAGCAATCATAGACTTGGCGAGGAACGACCGTCAAGCGCACCGCCGGACCCGGATTGGCCGCGGGAGAGCGAGTCCTGCCCCCCCCTTGAGGTCGGATGGCGGGAATCTCCCTGCGACAGGGATCGACGGGCGGAGCCGGCGATTTTGACTTTGACGCCGGCGACACCCTAGAATTCCTGGAAGTGAGAGATGGCGGTCAGGTTTAGGTCGGGCGCGGAGGCAGGAGCCGCAGGCATGAGAGCTAGTGAATCGCCGCAACCTTTGAAGCAAGCCCCTGTCGAAGCGAAGGAACGTCGGTTTGGTCCCTTGGCCGGGAGCCGGATCATGAAAAATCGTTGGCCCGGGCGCTTGACAGGGACACTGTTGGCGCCTCTCATCCTTGTTCTGTCGACCGCCTCGGCCCTGACGACGGCCGGCCAGGAGGGGCCCATTCACCATTCGGTGGCCGGGCGGGTCCTCACTCAAGACGGCCGCCCCACCCGGGACATCAGCGTCGTTCTCTCCAGGCAGGACGGCAGCCAGGTTGGCCGCAAGACCGTGGGGTATGACGGCTCCTTCGTTTTCGACGCCCTGACATCGGGAGAGTATCTCCTCATGATCGAACGACCCAACTTCGCCTCCGTCGGCCGTCCTCTGGAAATCAGGAACTACGACAAACCCCGAACGGTGGTCCTGGACATCCGGCTCAAGGGCAACGAGTCCGCTTCCTTCCGGGAGGTGGTGAAGGCCTACGGATCCCGCCCCTCGGATCGCAAAGCCGAAGAGAAGTCCAAAAAAATCGGCAGGGTTGCGGGCCAGGCCTACTTGAAGGCATCGGCGGCAGCCGCCAAGGGAGACCGACCCAAAGCCATTCGGCACCTCCAGAAGGCCGTGCGGGCAAAACCCGATTTCTTCGAAGCCCACTACAACCTGGGCGTCCACTACCAGGCGCTTGAACAGTGGGAGAATGCCACCCGGGCCTATCTGAGGGCCATCGAGCTGCGCCGGAATACGGCCAGGCCCAATTTCAATCTGGGAGTCATCTTCCACAACCAGGGGAAGCTCGACCAGGCCATCCAGCGATACAAGCAGGCCCTGGACTACGATCCCAGCTTCGCCGAAGCCCACCAGGCCCTGGGAGAAGCCCATTTTCAGCAGGGACGTTACTACGCCGCCGAGCAGCATTTGGAAACGGCCACCCGGTTGGCGCCCGCCAGAGCGGCGCCGTCATTCGGGCTTCTGGTGAAGATACATCTTCTCAACAAGGATCCGAACCAGGCCCAGTTCTACCTGGACCAGTTCCTCCAACATTACCCCGACGCCCCGGTCGCCCCAACCCTTCAGAAGGAGATCGACAGCATGCTGGCTGCAGGCCTGGGAAACCCATAGGCGAGCCCTCGTTTCTCACAAGTCCGAACGGATAATTCGGGGTGTCGCTTCAGAGGGGTTTCAGGACTGACGTCGGGCGCGGGTGGGGCTACTCCTGATACTGCAGCAGGGAAACGACTTCGACGTCGGGCAGCCGGCTGCGGCCGTTGAGGAACTCCAGCTCCACCAGGAAGAGGGCGCTCATCACCTGCCCCCCCAACCGCCGGACCAGCCGGACCGTGGCGGCCGCCGTGCCCCCGGTCGCCAGCAGGTCATCCACCAGCAGGACTCGCTGACCCTGCCGGATGGCATCCCGGTGGACCTCCAGGCTGTCCTGGCCATACTCCAGGTCGTAGGTTTCCGCAATGGTTTCCGCCGGCAGCTTCCCAGGTTTTCGGACCGGAACGAAGCCGGCGCCCAACAGGCAGGCCACGGTGGGAGCAAAGATGAACCCCCGGGACTCGACTCCCACCACCAGGTCGATGGCTTGGCCGCGGTAGAGATCCACCAGCCGCGCCATCACCTCCTTCAAGGCGCCTTTCTCCTTGAGCAGCGTGGTGATGTCGTAAAAGAGAATGCCTTTCTTGGGGAAATCGGGAACGTGACGGATCAGCGATTTGAAGTCATCCATTGGAAGCGGCCTCCTGAACCCCCGGGAGCGGGAAGTGAAATGCGCAGCAGACTATATCACGGCCGCCGGCACGGTCCGAGGGGGCTGCACAACCATTTTTGAAAGGCCTTGTCGGAAGCTCAGGATCTGTAGAGGCCGAGTCGATTTGCCGGTGGCCAAGTCTCACCGCGCCGCCGGCACGTGCACGCCGCCACAGAAGGAGAGGCTGGGCCTCCGGGAGGGGAGTCTGGCCGTTTGGATTGTGCTATTCTATAGCCAGGGGAGCACACCATGTCCACCTACACCCTCGATACTCACGCCACCATCAAGCAGCTTGAGGACGCCGGCATGGACTCCAGGCAGGCCGAGGCGGTTGTTGCCGCTATCAGCCGGTCGGATGCCGAGCTGGCGACCAAGGCAGATCTCAAGACAGAGATCGCCGAGGTCAAGACAGAGATCGCCGCCGTCAGCACGAACATCGACAAACTGGCTTCATCTACCAGAGCTGACCTGGCTGTGGGCAGGGCCGACGTGGCGAATGAGTTCAAGGTGCTCTATCGCCATCTCTGGTTGATGGCTGCTGGAATCGTCGCGACGGTACTGGCCCTTGGCAGATATGTCTTCTGATCCGTGCACCGGGTCAAATCCAATACAACCCCGTTATGTAACCGCCAATGGAGGCCAAAGAGGCTGCACCTCCGGGAGGGGAGTCTGGCCGTTTGGATTGTGCTATTCTATAGCCAAGGGAGCACACCGTGACCACCTACACCCTCGATACTCACGCCACCATCAAACAGCTTGAGGACGCCGGCATGGACTCCAAGCAGGCCGAGGCGGTTGTTGCCGCTATCAGCCGGTCGGATGCCGAGCTGGCGACCAAGGCAGATCTCAAGACAGAGATCGCCGAGGTCAAGACAGAGATCGCCGAGGTCAAGACAGAGATCGCCGCCGTCAGCACGAACATCGACAAACTGGCTTCATCTACCAGAGCTGACCTGGCTGAGGGCAGGGCCGACGTGGCGAATGAGTTCAAGGTGCTCTATCGCCATCTCTGGTTGATGGCCGCTGGAATCGTCGCGACGGTACTGGCCCTTGGCAGATATGTCTTCTGATCCGTGCACCGGGTCAAATCCAATACAACCCCATGAGGACAAAGGTCACGTTCAACCTGAGTGGAAAAGTCGCCGTGGTTACCGGAGGCAACGGAGGCATCGGCCTGGGAATCGCCCGGGGCCTTGCCGAGGCGGGGTCACGACTGGTTCTGGCGGCCAGGAACGAAGAAAAATCCCGGCGGGCAGTCCAGGAACTTCAGCTGGAAGGGGCGGAGGCGCTGGCTGTCAGCGTAGACGTCGGCGACGAGTCCTCGGTCGAGAACCTGATGCGATCCACCCTGGAACACTTCGGTCGGCTGGATATTCTGGTCAACAACGCCGGCATGAACATCCGCAAAACTCCCGAGAAACTGACCCTGCCCGAGTGGTCCGAGGTGCTGCAGGTCAACCTTACCGGAACCTTTCTCTGCTCCCGGGCGGCTTACCCCCGAATGAAGAGCGCCGGAGGGGGCAAAATCATCAACATCGGCTCGATGATGTCCCTCTTTGGAGCGCCCTTCAGCCCGGTTTATGGAGCCAGCAAGGGAGGCGTCGTCCAACTCACCAAATCGCTGGCCACGGCCTGGGCGGTGGATGGCATTCAGGTCAACGCCATCCTTCCCGGCTGGATCGACACCGACCTCACCCGGCAGGGACGCCGGGACGTTCCCACCTTGCATGATCACGTCTTGAGGAGGACTCCGGCCGGCCGCTGGGGAACCCTGGCGGATTGTGCGGGAACGGCCGTTTTTCTGGCCTCGTCCGCCTCCGATTTTGTGACCGGCGCGTCCATTCCGGTCGATGGCGGATTCTCGATCCAGGTGTGACGGAAAAGAACGTCACCGGGTCACCCGGATCTCCCTGGCTTCAATGACGGCACCGGATTTGTCGGCCCAATCGTGCCATTCACTTTCCCACTTCTGAAGGACCTCGGCTCTGGACAGCCCTTCGATCACAATGCGGCGGGACAACAGCAGACAGGTGTCGGGACCGGTTGCCGCCAGAAGGGTATAGCCCACCGTGAGCGGATCGGCAACCTTGGTGGGCCGGCTCCAGGTGTGCCCCTTGTCGAAGCTTGCCATGACGTAGTCCCCCGCGGCCGCCGAAGGATCCTCGATGCCGATCAGCGACCGGTACCGTTCCTGGTAGTCCCTGAGGGCCCCAACGTAGGCCCCCCCGTCCACTTGGCTGGGAATGGCCTTGAACGGCCTCCAACCAAAGCTGCACACCAGAGCTCCATTGGGCAGAAGCACCATCATGGGCGAGAGCCCCAGTGTCTTTAAGGGCTCAGGCGGCCCCCAGGTCTTTCCCCCGTCCAGCGAGCGCGCCTGGTACATGGGTGCGTAGCGCCCGGTCCTCATGACGGAGAGAAGCTCACCCCCGCCCAGATCGACCAAGGCCGGCTCGCAAAAGCTCTCCTGCCCGCTGACGCCGTCATAGGCGATCGTCGAGAGATAGTGCCAACTTTGGCCGCGGTCCCTGGAAGCCAGCAGATAGGTCCGATATTTGAACCACTTCTCCCCCTTGGTCGGAATGAACCCAGGCATCGGCGCCTTGTCCCCTGCGAAGTTCCCGGCTTTGCCGGCCAGCAAAGTGCCGTCCTCCAGTTCCAACATGGGTCCGCCAAACCTGAAAGTGGAGACGGGCGACCCGTCGTCGCCGTGCAGGTCGGTCCAGCGCTCCACCCTCACCGGCAGGTCGACCCAGCGTTCCTCGGTCCAGGCAGAGGGGTCGTCCAGATCGGTCAGCTCCAGCCTGCGGCCCAGGAAGTGTCCGCGTTCCCCGGTATGCCTGGTCAGGGGATCCAGCACGTAAAAGGATCCATCCCCAAGCTGCAGCAGTTGGCGGCTGGGAAGCTCGGGGGCCTGCAACCAGGTTCTGCCTCGATCCTTGGACCGGAGGGAGAACTTCGAGTCACCCAGAATCACCTGTCCGTCCTGAAGAGAAAACAGAGGTCCCACGCTCCAGCGTCCCTCGGCCGCGGCCCTGGGAACGACCCGGCTGTCCCCCACTTCCACCACAGGCTGGCTCCGGGGCGCCGGCTTCGGCCCCGAGCAACCGCCGCCGACCAGAAACAGGACCAGCGCCAGACCGGGAACTCCTTTTCTTGCTTGCATGATTCCTCCTGATGATCGATTCTTGCAGCAGCCTCGTTACCCGAGAGAGGCCTTCGTTAGGGAGCACACCCCGGCAGGGTGAGCCATTGGACCGAAACATTATGCCGCGTTCCCGGGGGGAAGCCAACCGGGCCCGGAGTGGTCTCCGCCGGGATACCCCGGAGAGAGCCGGCCCATTGCCGGCCCGTCTTTAACCCAACCATAGGAGGACTGCCATGTTGGCCTTCGATCGCCGCCACTTTCTGTCATCGCTGACGGGTGCGGCCGGCGCCCTGCTGGTGGGCCCCGGTCAAGATCGCAACCTGACCCATGCCGCGGAGGGTGCCCCACGGCCCAAAATCCGTATCACTGACGTGAAGACCGCCATGCTGGAGGTGGACTGGACCTGGCGGCGCCGCTGGATGTTGATCCGCATCGATACCGACCAGGGAATCAGCGGCTATGGCGATACCTGGGCCAATGACACGGCCCGAGCCCATGTTCTGGGGTACCGCCGGATGCTTCTGGGAGAGGACCCCACCGACGTGGAGAGGTTGTTTCGCCAAATGATGTCCCGGGCCTACATCAATTTCGGCGGGGCCCATTTCGACAGCGGCCAGGCGGTCCATGCCGCCAGCGGCCTGGAAACCGCCCTGTGGGACATTGCCGGGAAAGCACTGGGGACGCCGGTATACAAGCTGCTGGGGGGGAAGCATCGGGACCGGGTCCGCCTCTATTGCTGCGTGGGAGATCTGCAGGATTACCTCAAAATGGCGCAGGACTATCGGCGGATGGGCATCACCTGCCTGAAATTCGATGCCACCCCTCCCAAGGTCTTCGGGGTTCCCGGCGCCCTCATGGACGGCCATCTGACCCGCAAGGGCTTGAGCCGGCTGGTCCGCTCCATCGAGGACATTCGGCGGGAAGTGGGCGAGGAGGTGGAGATCTCGGTCGAGGCCCGTTGCGGAACCCTGGCCAACGCCATGCGCTACCTCAAGGCCGTGGAACCCTTCGACCTCACCTGGGTCGAGGATCCCATCCCACCCACCGACGTCGAGGCCTGGGCTACCCTGACGGCATCCTCGCACACGCCGACCCTGGTGGGGGAGGGACTCCACCTGCGCCACGAGTTCCTGGAGTTCTTCCGGCGGTCGGCCACTCGCCTGGTGGCCCCCGACATCCAGATCTGCGGCGGCATTGCCGAAGCCAAGAAGATCGCAGATCTGGCGGACATCCACCATCTGCTGACCTGTCCTCACAACGCCTCCAGCCCCATCGGCATAGCCGCCGCCGTTCACTCCTGCGCCGCCATGCCCAACCTGCTGGCTCTGGAGTTCCACGCCATGCCCGGTTGGGACCGTATTCTCAAGGGATACCGGCCCCGGATCAGCGACGGTTTTATCGATATTCCCGAGGGACCGGGGTTGGGGGTGGAGCTGGACGAAGAGGAAACCCGAAAGTACCTGATGGAAGGGGAAACTTATTTTGGGACGTAGCCGGGAAGGAGTACGCCGGATCGGAGGATGGAACTCATCCGGCTCCGGCGACCCGCTCAAAAATGCGGGCAAGCCCCCTTCCCATGTCCGACGGGGGAATCGGCCACCACGCGGGCGGCAACGGTCAGGTTGTCAAACCAGCTCGTGGACGGGCTCTCCCTGTTTGTCGCCGATGGAGTTGGCAATGTAGATCGGGCGGCGGCCCGGACCGGTGTAGGTCTTGGTCCAATCGATGCCCAGGGCTTTATAGACCGTGGCGAAGAGGTCCCCGATGGTGACAAGACGTTCCGCCACATAGGCCCCCCGCTCATCGCTGGCTCCCACGATCTGGCCTCCCTTGATGCCGCCGCCTCCCAGCACCAGGGACCAGCAGTGACCCCAATGGTCTCGCCCTCGACCCGGATTGATGTTGGGGGTGCGGCCGAACTCACCCATCACCAGAACGATGGTCGACTCAAACAGGCCTCGCTCCTCAAGGTCCACCAGCAGGGTCGAGAGGGCCCGGTCCAGCGGAGGAACGAGCTGTTCCTTCACGTAGTAGTCGTTCCTGTAGTGGGTGTCCCAATCGTGCTTGGCCTCCTTGTTCCAGCCGTCGATGGTCACAAATCGGCATCCCGCTTCCACCAGCCGGCGGGCCAGCAGAGTCCCCTGTCCAAACCTTCCGGGTCCGTAGGCTTCCTTGGTCTTTTCCGATTCCTGGGAGAGATCGAAGGCGTCGCGGACCGCGGGTGAGGTAACCAGGTTGAGAGCCCTCTCGTCAAAGGAGTCGACCTTGGCGAAGTTGGCATTGCTCTCCATCTGACGGTAGCGCTCGTCCACCAGCTTCAAAAAAGCGTGCCGAGCCTGGAGGGCGTCCACCGAGACCTCATCGGGCAAGACAAGGTCGGCGACCTTGAAGTCCTTGGAACCCGGCTCCGGGATGATGAAAGGTTCGTAGTGGGGCTCCACGAACCCGGCGCTGCGACAGTTCAGCCGTCCCCGTCCGGTGGTCACATAGGCTGGAATGCTGGTGAGCGTGCCCAATTCCTTGGCGACCACCGAGCCGACACTGGGAAATCGGGTCGTGGTGGTCGGCATGTGACCCGTCATGGCGTAGTAGGATCCTTCCGAGTGGGCGTTGGACTCGTTCTTCATGGAGCGGATGATCGACAGCTTGTCCATGTGCCGGGCCACACGGGGCAGCAGCTCCGAGATCTGGATTCCAGGCACATTGGTGGAGATGGGCTTGAAGCCGCTGTTCCCTTTCACGTCCCAGGTGTCCAGATGGCTCTGCCCCCCGTGCATCCAGACAAGGATACAGGATTGCGCCTTGGCCTTTTTCGCGTTCGGGGAGGCCATGAGGCTGGACAACTGGAAATACTCGCTCAGGCCGAGGCCCAGATAGCTCAAGGCGCCCACCCTCAGGAATTCCCGCCGCCCCCAAAGATGCGGCCAAGCCTCTTGGACCCTTCCTTGCCTTTTCATCTGATTCTCCTGTTTGTGTCCGGTGAAGCCGGAACGTAAGCTTCAATGATTATGGACAAATTCCCGCGAACTGACAAGCGCCCAGGTCAGAGACTGCAACCCGTCCCGGCGCGACGGCTGCTCGGCGAGCTTGGCCTCGAGCCCGGAGAGTTCCCGGTCCGTGGGAAAGCGGGTCAGAGCCGAGAGGTAAAGCTCCTCGATGATCTGACGGTCGCTGGATCCCTTCTTCAGCAAGCGGTCCACCCGGCTCCCTTCCCGGGTCAGGCGGCTGGTGAAGGTTGGTCCGGACAGCCGGTGCAGGCTCTGCAGCAGGGTGAGTTGGGGCTTGTTTTCCGGCACCCCCCGGCGATCGTTGCGGTTGTAGACCTCGAAGAAGGGTGACGGCACCATCCCCGGAATCAGGTTGATGGCCCGTGTGCCCGGAGGAGCGCCGCTGGAGGCGTCGGGCTTATCGGAGACGATGAGCTCCGAATCCACCCCCGTGGCTTGAGTGATGGCATCCAACAGCACCGGCGCTTCCAGCAGGCGGGGCAAGGCTCGGGAAAAGTTGACCTTGTCGTCCCGGTTGGTTTGGTTGGCCAGCCCCGACAGTTGATAGGTGCGGGAGCGCAGGATGGTTCGCAACAGGTGCTTCAGATCGAAGCCGTGGTCCACAAAATCCCGGGACAACGCCTTCAGAAGTTCCGGATGGGTCGGCGGGTTGGTCGTGCGGAAGTCATCCACCGGTTCCACGATTCCCCGTCCGAAGAAGTGGCCCCAGATGCGGTTGACGATAGCCTCGGCAAAGTAGGGGTTTTCCGGCGCGGTCATCCATTCGGCCAATCTCATGCGCAGATCCCGCCGCTGGCTGTCGGGAAGAAGGCTGCCGTCGGGGAAACTGGGCTGGACCCGCTCCTTGGTCCTGGGATGCAGGATCTTGGCCGGGCTTCGATCCTTGCGCCGGCCGTGCCCCTCGATGTCGTCAATCACGAAATAGGGGCCCCGTATCTTCTCGACCTCCATGATCTGAGTCATGTCGCCGAAAAAGGCCGCCAGCCCCCAGAACTGATCCTGGCTCCAGTTCTCGAAGGGATGGTTGTGGCACTGGGCGCACCCCAGCCTCCTTCCCAGGAACACCCGAATCTGCTCGGTGGCGATTTCGGGAACCGGCGTCAGGTCGCGAAAGGTCCAGTAGGACCAGGCCGGGCCGCTGAAGCCCTGGGCCGCCAGTCGCTCTCTTGCCATCCGGTCGTAGGGAACGTTGGCGGCAATGTTCTTTCGAACCCAATCTTCATAGATGAGCGCATGCTCCGCATTGAGGGTCGCCCCGGAATACACTCGGAGCACCTCACTGAAGAAATAGGTCCAGTAATCGACGTGCTCGGGGGAGTTCAGGAGGGTCTCGATAAGGGCATCCCTCTTGTCGGGATCGCCGCTCGACAAGAATTCACGGACCCTGTCGGCCGGCGCCAGGGTTCCGGTCAGGTCCAGGCAGATGCGCCGCAGGAACTCGCTGTCGCTGGAGGTTTCGGAGGGAATGATGTTGAAGCGCTCCAACTTTCCAAACACATGCTCGTCGACATAGTTTCTCTTCGCCACCTCGGGATACCGGGGCAGGGGCCTGGCAATCACCCCGAACCGGGCACTGGTCGCCTGCCCGGCAGCTCGTATCATCACTGCACTCTCACCGATGCCTCTGGCAGTCACCACTCCCGCCTCATCCACCTCCACAATCTCATGGTCATTGGACTCGTAGAGCACCTGCTCGGAGACGTCTTCCCGGCGGCCATTGGAAAGATGGGCCGTGACCAGCAAGCGGTGTTGCCCCTTTCGATCCAATACCACCTCTCGAGGCAAGACCTCCAACCGCTCGATCCGGGCGCTCTCTTCGCTGCCTTCCTCGCCGTAGGGCGCGCCATTCCGGATCCAACCCAACAGGGTCCGATAACTGGAGGTTTCCGGATTGAGCCGCTGGCCTCCGCCGTGGGGCACCGCCAGCGTGGGCTTCAACAGCAGCAAAGACTGCGCCGGCTCCTGCAGATCGATCCGGGGCTTCTTCTCCCCGGCCGCCTCCGCCGACATCACCTGGTAGATCCCCCCTTCGGTGATCCAGCGGTAGTCCTCCTTGGGAAACAGCGCGTTCACCGACAGCTTCAAGCCTCCCTGTCCCTTGACGCCCCCGTGACACTCGCTGTTGTTGCATCCCGTCTTGGTGAAAACCGCTCCGATATCCCGGGCAAAGCTGAAGGGCCTCTCTTCCGAGATCCCCTCGATCACGACCTGGGTGCGGGCCGTACGGTCCTGAAAGGCGGCCGTCAGGACCACCTTTCCGTTGGAACGGGCCACGACCTTGCCGGCCGCACCGACCTCGGCTACCTGCGGATCGGAGAGACTGAAGCGACCTTGGCCGGTGACATCCCGCTCCAGGCCGTCGGCAAACCGGGCCAACAGGAGGAAGCGCTGGGAAGCCTCCGCCCCCGAGATTCGGGGATCGCCGGGAAGCAGGCGGAGCGACACCACCTGCTGCGAAGCCGGCGCCACCGTTTCAGACTCTTCGGCGACGGCCGAACCGGGCAGTGTCAAAGCCGCCAGCGTCGATGCCGCCAGCAGGGCGACCCCTGGAATCGGCAGCCGCCATTGGCCGCGCCACCCCTCTGCATTCCCTCTCGTCATGACCGCCTCCATTTTCCTCTCACCTCGTTACGCATCATCCCTAATTCCCGACCGCCTCCCCGGGAACGGCTTTTGCCACAGATCCAGCAACCACCATCAGGGGCACATCCGCCACCGGAATGGTTGGACCGGGCCTTCCCCCGATCAGGGGGCGGGCCGTGAGGCGGATCGACTCCGGCAGGGCCATCGCCTGGGCGTCGTCCTCGGCATGAAACACCACCACCGCCTGCAACACGTCGGGAAGATAATTATATTTCTGAAGGGTCTCGTAGCGCGGTTTCCCCTTGATCTTCAGGATGCCGGTCCCCGGCAGCGCCATGACTCCCCGGGGGAGCCCCTCCGCCTGCAGGATCATCTCTCCGGTACCCCAGTCGAAAGCGCGTTCACCCAGAGAATCGGTGATCCTGGCGTCGATCTCCTCGACCCGTGCCGTGATGACCAAGGTCTTGGCCTCTCCCGGAGTGAGATTGATCCGCAAGGGGTCGACCCGGCGGTCTTCCGTCCCCCGTTTCAGGGTCTCCACCGTGAATTCTCCCAAGTGAGGAATCTGCGGCCTGATCAGCAGTCGGTACAGGCATTCCCGGCTGCCGCCCCTGGAGGTCGCGTCCATGACCACTACCGTGTATTCTCCTTCCTGGTCAAAGATCTCGATCACCTTGGACTCAACGTCCTTGACCACCCACTGACCCTCGCTCAGCGTCGACTTCACTTTATGCAGGTTGGTCACCATCGACCGGCCCACCGCGTCCTTGATCTCGAACCGGGGAGTGAAATGGGGGGGGCTCAAGCCGGGAGTCTGGATCTCGAAAGCCAGGCGCTGAGCCGATGACAACTTGAATCGGTAGGTATCCACGTCTCCCGGCCGGTCGATGGACCCCTGAATCAGAGCGGGCAGGGCCACCTCGGTGGCTCTCCCCAGGCCATCGTTGGGTTCTTTCTCCGTCCAGTGGGTCACTCGGTTGGGAATGGGAGCCGGGCGCTTCCCCTGCTGGTTGTCGTAGGCGGTTTCCGGATCGGGACTGCCGGACGCGGGCTGCCCATCGGCCGCCGGATCGGTGGGGCGATTGGACGTGACCGTCCGTGCCCAAAGGGCCTCCAGACGGTCGGCGCCGATCCTGCGGGTGAAAGTTCGGCCCCACTCCGAGTCCTTGAGGCGGCTTTGGTAGTCCACTCCGACCGGCGCCATTCTGAGCTGATAGGCGTACTCCGGTTTCCCTTGAAATCGCTCTGAAGCCACTTCCACCAGGTAGCGGCCGGCCCTGCCGAATCGATATTTCAATCCCGAGTTGATCGGCGTGGTGCCGGGGGGTGGTCCCTGTTCACCCGGGCTTAAATTGATTTCTCCATGGACTTCACTGTGAAACGCCAACTGGGTGAGTTGACGAGATCCCAGCCAACTGCCGGCAGTCTCATAGATTCGCAGTTGCGGTCGAAAGCCCTTGGCCAGGGTTTCATGGCTGAAAATAACCTCGAAAGCGACTTCCTGCCCCCTGGATGCTTCCAGGCTGTAGTAATCCAGTTCCCCGTGCCTTCCGATTGTGCCGTTCACCACCACGGGAACGGTGACCGGCTGCGCCGTGGCAGGTTGTTGGTGAGGTTGGGACGACTCCGCAATGACGGGGTCCTGGTGGATTTGCAGGTAAAGCCGGTTGGAGACGCCCCCAGGAGCCACCAGTCGCAGCGGGTGCGGACCGGGCGCGGCATCGGGGGCAATGTCGATCTGAAGCGTCACCCGGTACTCGCCGTCATCCTTGGGCTGATCCTTGGCATCCGCATCGGCTGCCGCCTTTGGCGGGGCTACGGCCTCCACCGATTTCACCCGAGCTTCAAAGGCATCGTGACTCAGCCAGGCCGCGTAGGCGCCGTCCAGGAACTTGCCTCGAACTTCGACGGCCAGGCTTGAGCCGACTCGGCCACCCAGGGGAGCCAGGGTGTGCAGTTCCGGCTCGGAGTAGGATTGCTTGAGTCGGTCGGTATCGGCCGCCAATGCCGCCGGGAGACTCAGCAGTAACAACCCGACCATGAAACGGTTGCATTTGTGGAATGCCATGTTCTGCTCCTCGGCTTAAGGGAATCAGCTTCGCCAGCAAGGCCCTGGGCCAGCCGGTATCTATTGCAGACACACTCCTCGGTGGGAAACTTAACTCTATAGATCCCATGGGGATTTGTCAACGACGCCTTGCGACCCCGCCCACCGCCGCCGCAGCGGCAGGCCCATGGCGGCGGTCAACACACAGAGGGCCGTATAGAACGCACTCGGAATGGCGGCCGCATGGCCCAGGTGAGCCATGGCCAGCACCGAACCCAATCCGGCATTTTGCATGCCCACCTCGATCACCAGGGTCCTGCGCTGAGCCGAGGGCCAGCCCAGCCACCTGCCCGCCAGCCAGGCCACGCCATAGGCGCTCAGGTTCAGCGCCACCAGGGCCATCATCAGGAAGGGGCCGGTCTGGGCCAGTCGTTCCCGATTGGCAGCCACCACCACCATGATGATCAGAACGATCGCCATCGAGGCCACCAGCGTGGCCATCCGGTCCCACCAGGGAGGGAATTTCGGAAGGAACTTTCGCAGCAGAATCCCACTGGCGGCCGGCAGCAGGACCATCCATACCGCACTCCAGGCCAAGGAAACCGCCGGCACCTCCAGGTGGGTGCCGGCCAGGAGAGGCAACCAGAAGGCCAGGATCACCGGGCAAGTCAAGGTGGCCAAGGTGGTCAGGGTGATGGAAAGAATCAGATCACCCTTGAACAGCAGGGTCATGACGTTGGAAGCAATGGCTCCAGGCATGCAACCCACCAGCACGATACCGATCCGAAGGGAAGGTTCTTCGAAGGCCTGGGAAATCAGCCAGGCCGTCAATGGCATGACCGTGTACTGGCACATCAGCCCCAGGATGGGTCTCAGGGGGGCTCGCCGGAAGCTCTCCCTGTGTTCCGACCGCACCAGACTCCCCACCAGGATCATGGTCAGCGCAAAGGCAGGCGCCAGCAGCGGTTGCAACCACAGAACCGCCTCAGGCAGGAAGAGGGCCACGGCGGCCGCAATCAGGACACTGATCAGGACTCCCAAGCCGGACCTCCGGGAAGAAGCCCGAACTACAGGCGGACGCTGATGTCCGGACGTGGAGCCAGGTGGACGGTGTCCACGAAGCGAACGTGCCGGTGAGCCAGGTTCATCAGCAGCGACTGCGTCCGGGTGCCGTCTCCGAAGAATCGCACGCCTTTCAGCAGGGTTCCATCGGTGACACCGGTAGCCGCAAAGATGATGTCCCTGCCTGAAGCCAGGTCGGTGGTGGCATAGACTTTGCCCGGGTCCTTGATGCCCATGCTCCGCATCCGCTCGGCCTGCTCTTCGTCCTTGACCACCAGCCTTGCCAGGATCTCCCCATTCAGACAGCGGAGCGCCGCCGCTGTCAACACCCCTTCCGGGGCGCCGCCGATTCCCATGACCGCATGGAGTCCGGTCCCACGAAGGGCCACACTGATCCCGGCCGACAGGTCGCCGTCTGAAATGAGCCGGATACGCGCGCCGGCCGCCCGAATATCCTGGATCAGCCGGGCATGCCGCGGGCGGTCCAGAACCACCACCACCAGATTCTCCACATCGCGGTCCAGCCTTTTGGCAATGGCCCGAAGGTTGTCCTTGACCGAGGCGTCGATATCGATGACTCCCTTGGAGGAGGGGCCAACGATAATCTTCTCCATATAGCAATCCGGAGCATTCAGCAGCCCGCCCTTCTCGGAGCTGGCCAGCACCGTGATGGCCCCGGCCGCCCCGGTGGCGCAAAGGTTGGTGCCCTCCAGCGGATCGACGGCAATGTCCACCTCGTGGGCATGCTCCGCTGCTTCCTTGTGCTTACCGACTTTCTCCCGATATAGAGCATCGGGGCTTTGTCTCTCTCACCCTCTCCGATCACGATGGTCCCTTTCATGGGAATACTGTCCATGATCTCGCGCATCACCTCCACCGCGGCTTGATCGGAGAACTTGCGATCGCCCATGCCCATGGTACGCGCCGCGGCGATCGCAGACTGCTCAACCACCTCGAGGAACGCGCGAGAAAGGTTTTGCAACTGTAAACGGATACGGGCCATCAAGACTTCCTCCAACCAGGCGGTGGCTCAGGGATTCACAACGTTTCGGGTCCGATTCTCGACAAAACTCTGCACGTTCCCAACCACCGTGTCCATCAGCCGTGACCTGGCCTCCCGGGTCGCCCAGGAGATGTGGGGCGTCACCAGACAGTTCTTGGCCGAGAGCAGGGGGTTGGTCTCCAGCGGAGGTTCGACCGACAGCACGTCAAGCCCTGCCCCGGCAATCTGCCCCGCGTTGAGGGCATCGGCCAGATCCTGGCCGACGATCAGGGGCCCCCGGGCATTGTTGAGAAGAAAGGCGGTGGGTTTCATCATGACCAGCCTCTCGGCATTGATCATTCCCTGGGTCTCGGGGAACAAAGGGCAGTGCAGGCTGACCACATCGGCTTCCTTCAGCAACTCCTCCACTCCGGCCCAGCGAAACCCCTGGTAGTCGGGCGGGTTGATGGTGATGGCGTCATGGGCGATGACCCGCATGCCCATGGCGTCGGCGATCCGGCCGACCTGGCGCCCAATGCGGCCAAATCCCACCACCCCCATGGTCCTCCCGGACAACTCGATGAGGGGCGTTTTCCAGAAACACCAGTCGATGTTGCCCGACCACTCCCCTTCCCGGACGGCATCGCTGTGGAGCTGCACATGATGGCAGAGCTCCAGCAGCAGCGCGAAGGCAAACTGGGCCACCGAGGCGGTGCCGTAGGTGGGCACGTTGGTCACGGGGATACCCAGTTCCCTGGCCGCCTGGACATCCACCACATTGTATCCCGTCGCCAGCACGCCAATGTAACGAAGCCCTTCTCCCTGGAGCTGGCGCAGCATCCCGGCGTCCAGGGCGGTCTTATTGGTCAACACGGCCTCCGCGCCCCGAGCACGCTGAAGGGTGAGCCCGGGTTCGGTTCGATCATGAACCTGGGTGGTTCCCAGCTTTTCCAAGCCCTCCCATGAAAGGTCCCCCGGATTCAGGGTATAGCCGTCAAGCACCACGATTTTCATAGTTCTCTTCCTTCCCTGGTTAAGTCTCAAACAGCACTTCGCAAACCTCTGGATTAACACAGTATCGGGGCCGCCGCCCCTGGAGAACCGCCACCATATCGGTGGCCATGGAGCGATAAATGCGCTCCATGGCCAATCGGCTTACGCCCAGCAAATGGGGAGCACCGGTAAAGTGGGGGTGTTTGAACAGACGGTGGGTGGTGTCGGGAGGTTCGGTGGGAAACACATCCAGACCCACCGCTCCCAGGTGGCCGCTTTCCAGGGCGTCGGCCAGGACGTCCAGGCTTTCCACCACCCCGCCCCGGGCGGTGTTGATGAAAATGGCCCCCGGCTTCATCCGCGCGATCCGCTCCCGGTTGATCATGCCGCGCGTCTGCTCGCCCAGGGGGACGTGCACCGAAATGAAATCCGACCGTCGCAGCAGGTCATCCAGCGGGACCATCTCGACTCCCAACCATTTGGCATCCTTCTCCGTCAGGAAGGGATCGTATCCCAGCACTTCCATCTCGAAATTCTGCACCAGCCGGGCCAGTCGTCCCCCGATTCGGCCCAGCCCAATGATCCCCAGGGTGTGCCCGGTCAGATCCCCGGTGCTCAACTGGTAGCGACGCTGCCACTGGCCCTGCTTGAGGATGGTGTCGGCCAACTGGATCTTCTTGACGATGGCCATCAGCAGCGCCAGGGCCGCTTCGGCGACGGCGAACCCTCCAATGGGAGCGTACACCACGGGAATCCGCCGTTGGGTGGCAAAGGCCACATCCACCGTATCGTACCCGACCCCTGGCCTGGCGATGACCCGCAAGCCCGGGCAGTTCTCAATGATCTTTCGAGTGATGCTGCCTTCGGTGCCGCGGGCCACCAGCCCGATGGTCCCCTCCAACAGGGTGAGCATGGTGGATTCATCCGGAGAGGCAGAGATTTCCACCGGCGCCACCTGTTCCAGGATGTCGATGGCTATCTGATCGATGGGAGCGGTGGATACGATTCGTTCAGACGGCATGCGGGATTCTTTTCCTTTGACTCGGGATTCTGTCCGAAACGTCCGGGTGCCGGGGACAGACGGACCCGGCTACACCGAGTGGGTGAGATAGTCGATGCGGCCGCCATCGACGGTGAGCACCTGCCCCGTCATATAGGCCGAGTCGTCCGAGGCCAGAAAGAGGGCGACCCCCGCGATGTCCACCGGCTCGCCCACTCGACCCAACATGGTCCGGCCGGCGATGCCGTCGACGTAGGTCCCGCTGGCTCGGGCCCCCTCCCGAGACATGTCGGTGAGGATAAATCCGGGTGCAATGGCGTTGACAGTGATGTTGTGGGGCCCCAGATCCTTGGCAAGCCGGCGGGTAAACATGTTGACCGAAGCCTTGGTGATGGCGTAACCGGTCACTCCGGGCATCGAGGTGCCCAGAGCGGCAATCGACGAGAGGTTGATGATCCTCCCATAGCCTCGCTGCTTCATGCCCTCCGTCACGGCCGCGGTACAACGGATGACCCCCTTGATATTGACCTCCACCATCCGGTCGAACCCGGCCCCGGTCGCCTCCAGCGAAGGCTCCAGGTTCAGGAGCCCGGCATTGTTGACCAGAATATCGATCCGCCCGTACTCCTGCAGAACCTGCCGTACCATGGGCTCCACCTGCCCGGCGACTCCCACGTCGGCTTGAACGCACAGGGCGCGGCCCCCGGCCGAAGAGATCGCTTCACACACTTCTTCGGCCAAACGGCGATTGGTGGCGTAGTTGACGGCCACCGCGGCTCCCTCCTGGGCAAAGGCCAGGGCCGTCGCCTTGCCTATCCCGCGGGAGGCTCCCGTGATCAGAGCCACCTTGTTCTCCAGTCTCGGCCTCGTTGCTGCCATCGGCTACCTCGCTGAAATTTCCCCGGTTCCAGCCCGCATTTCTCACCGGGTCGCTGTATACATTATGGAAGACCGTTTATCTTAAGTGCCTTACTGGCTTCGTTTGGAGGGCGAGATCTCTTGAGTCGCGACAACATTGACAAATGAGTCAAGTGTTGTGAATTGCGGATCTTAGATTTTGGATTTGGGGCAAAATCAGTGGTCCTACCCCCCCCCCGTCAACAATCGGCAATCAACCATTCATTAATCAGTCTCTTCGTGTCCCTTCGTGGTTCTTCGTGCCCCTTCGTGGATATCTTTTTTCCGTGCTTGTCGGTCTGAGGCAAAGCCTCGCTAACCTCAACCGCCGGCCGGCTTCCGCGTCCGGGCGTCAAACTCCCGTTGCAGTTCCCCGGCCAGACTGTCCAGAACCTCTTCGGTGGTGCCCGCCCGTTCCTGTTTGGCTTTCCAGTGCCACTGATCCAAATAGTCATCCGTGCCCGCCAAGCCCTCGGCCATGGCCACCCGGTCGATCTCGACCTGGAAACGGTCGGGCAACGGCCTGGAAACGGCACGGCGGCCCTCGTAGACCTTGATTTGGGCCGGGATGTCTTTCCAGAACAAAATCTGGTACTGAGGCATGATTCCCGTGTGCTCCCTCTCCACCGTCCCGGCCCTGCTGGCCGGCTACTGCAACTCCCCCTTGCGGTAGGCGCGGAGGAAATTCTTGCAGTGGCGGTCCCTGCCCAGCAGCAGATCCTCTGTCATCCGGTAGGGCCTGGCCTGGCGGTCCATGGAATGGATCGCCTTCAGGTTGCTGGCCACCGGGTCGATGATCCCGCTGTCCGCTCCCGCCTCAAGGGACAAGAGAATGAAGACGTCATTGATCAGCCGCCGGCAGGGGAGTCCGAAAGAAACGTTGCTCAGACCCCCGGTGATATGGACCTCCGACCCGTATCTGGCCCGCAACTGCCGGATGGTCTCCAGGGCATGGTGACCGAACTGGCCGTCGACCGAGATGGGAAACACCAGGACGTCGACGTAGATGCTGGCCAGCGGGATCCCCCTGGCCAGGGCGGCCTCCACCATGCGTGACGCATTCTCGATCCGCTCTCCCTCATTCTGCGGCATTCCCTTTCCCCCGGCCGCCGTGACGATGACCCTGGTATCGTGCTCCCGGGCCAGATCCAACGCTTCCAGACGCTCCAGAGAGGCCGAATTCAGCAGGTTGCTCCCCGCCTTGGTCTGGCAGGCTTCCAGGCCGGCCTGAATGATCTCGATGTTGGAGGAATCCACCGACACCGGAACGGGACTCATGGACTGCACCGTTCGAACCAGCCACTGCATCGCCGCCTTCTGCTCATTCAATTTAAGGGACACCTCGTCCACATTGAGATCGAGGAAGTCAACGCCCGCCGCCAACTGCCGTTCCACCAGGTAGCGGAGATAACGGAGCCCCTCTGCCGACCCGGCTCCGCCCGATTGGGCTGCCAGGACAGCGATTTTCACATGCTTGACCCGTCCCTCCTGGTAATCCTGGGTTTGCTTGACCGCTTCCGGGATGGGCAAGAAACGGGTCTCTCCCCCGGAGTTCCGGTAGACGACCGCTTCCCCGCCGGCGGGATTCTCGACGATGCGCTTCCCCTTCCTCAACAAGACCCGGGTAGTGTGGATGTTCTCGCCGATGGTCGTGAATTGAAGCTGGTTCCCATCCCTGTTCATCTCAAGGTCTCGCCCCCATCTCTCACCAGGTCGCTGGATACATCCTGTAAAGACCGTTTGCCTTCCGCACCTGGTCGGTCCTATTTTGAAGGCTTGCGGGTACGGACGCTCCCGGGTCGGGAGGCGTCCCGACCGTCTTCGGAAGCCGCATGGTGGTCACGCCCCAGGAAGGTGTTGGCCCAGGCGCTGGTTCCTCTGAGAGCCCCGTTGCGAAAAACCGCCGAACGCTCCAGCATGCCTTCTTCCTCACCGTAAGCCTTCAACCGTTCATAGGCCAAGGCCCAGATACACTCCTTATCCCCCACCTCGCACTTGCCCTGGCGGGTCCCCCCGCAGGGCCCGTTCCGCTGGTTCTTGGCACACTGGGACTCCGGACAGAGGTAGGCGATGTCGGGCAGAGAGCAATCCCCGCAATCGCGGCAATCGAAGCCCACTATCTTAAAAGCATGCTCCATCCCGTGCAAGGCCTTCCGCACTCCCGGACCGGATCGCTCCACCGTCCGGTAGAATTCCTGTCCCAAACGAAATCCCGGGCTACCCCTTTCAAAAACCCGCCCGTGAACCGACCGATTGAGCTTGTAGCTCAGGGGAAGGCTTCCCCGCAGGGCGCTGAGGGCTTCCGGGGTCTTGGAAGCCAGATAGGATGGGTTGATCTCGGTAGAACTCAGGCCGGTCTCGGGATTGCCGTCAAAGAGATAGAACTCGTCCTTCTGCGGAAACCGAATCTCTTTGGCGAAGTCTTTCCAGTCGTTTTCGGCAAAACTGTCGGCGATGGAGAGCACCCGGGCATATTGCTCCAGCTTGAGGTGCCCTCCCAGGTAGACCCCTCGATAACCCAGCCCTCGGGCGACAGCGCACTGTTTGGCTGCAAACTCCAGGAAGAAGGTCTTCCCTTTGTCCGGAGATTTCGCCTGCTTTTCCACCAGACTGAGCAACTCATCGGTCACGACGACTCCGGGGATGGCGCCGCTGTTGAAAAAGCGAGCCGCGGGCCGGCTGAGGACGTAGACATTGGCCAACGCGGGAACCCGCAAACGGTAGTGGCTCATCGCCTTCAGCAATTCGTCCTGCTTGCGCGAATCGTAGCCGATCTGATTGATAATGAACTGGGCCCCGCTCCTGACCTTCAGCGCCAGCTTGAAGTACTGGGGCATCACCTCGCGCTCGTGACGCTTGAAGTTGGTGACCACCGCCCCCAGGAAGAACCGGGTGGGCTCCATCGGCGCTTCACTCCGCCCATCGGCCGTCAAACCCAGGTTCATATCCGAATACATCTGCAGCAGCCCCACCGAATCGATGTCGAAAACGCCGCTGGCCTGACCCGCATAACCGCCCGTGGGACAATCTCCGGACAGGGCCAGAATATTGTTGAAACCCTCACTGGCCAGCTTCCAGCCCCGGCTTTGAAGCGCATTCCGGTTCCAGTCCTTGCAGGAAAGATGGATGATCACCTCCTGCCCGCGCGCAATCAGATCGGTCCCCAGAGTATCGGCGCTCAGCATGGCATTGCCCCCGGGATTGTCGGTGATGCTGAGGGCATGGACCCGCGGATGCTGAGCCAGCCCGCGAGCCAGATCCAGAACGCGACGCCCGCTCCGCTCGGTGATGAGCCCTCGGGAGGTCACCAATTCGACGCAAGTCACAAAGGTGTCGGTCTCCCGCAGCAAGCGGCCCAGGGGCTGCTTGACCCAGGGTATGGCGGAGGGGTTGGAGTTCAAGGCGGATGAGTTCATGACTACACCAGCGCCAGGTCGGCGGTTTCTCGAGGCATGGGCTTGAATTGACACCCCTCGACAAAGACTTCGAAGAAATCCGGCGTGGTTTCGAGCTCGACATGCTCGATTCTCCGGATCAGACGTTCCAGGGATTCCCGCCGGCTTCGGGACAGCAGCACCGCTTTGGCCCCCCGCACTGCCGCATTGCCCACCTTGACGATGCGATCCTGATCGACCGGCGCCAGGAATCCGATATCGATGGCATTGGCCACATTGACGTAGTTGGCGAAGCCCCCCGCCAGGTAGAGGCGACGGACATCCCCCGGAGAGATGCCGAAACGCCGCATGACAATGAACTGTCCACAGAAATTGGCCGCCTTGGCCTGAGCCAGGTTGCTGGCATCCTCTCGAGAGAGAGTGATGCCGTGCTCGGGAACGACGCTGATTTCAAAGGCTTTGTTGGCAAAGACCCCCTTGGGTGTCATCTGATCGGTACGGCGCAACTCCGCCAACAGGTCGATCAGCCCGGAGCCGCAGATCCCCTGGGGTTCCACACCGCCGATGGTTCGATAGTCGAAGCGCCCGCCGACGGCGCCAATGGTTTCTATGGCGCCCTCGCATCCCGGCATTCCGTATTTGACCAGGCCTCCTTCAAAAGCGGGTCCGGCCGGGCAGGAGGCTGTCATCATGCGTTCTCCGTATCCGACCACGACCTCGGTGTTGGTCCCCACATCCACCAGCATGGTGACTTCGTCCTGCCGTTCCATGTCGATGGCCACCAGGTCGGCAGCCGTGTCGGCACCCACATGACTGGCAATCAGGGGCAGTCCGAAGATGCGGGCTCGGGGGTGGACCTGGACCCCCAGTTTTTTGGCCTCGGCCGTGAGGGCCATGCTGGTGCGCTTTCCCTGCAGAACCTCGTTCTCGATCAGAGACTTGTAAGGTTTCTGCCCGATGCTCTGCACATCCAAACCAAAGAAGAGGTCCCGCATGGTCGAGTTGCCGGCCACTGTCACCTCGTAAATCTCCCGGCGACGAATGCCCAGCCGCTTGCAGATCTCACGGATCTCATAGTTGAGGCCCTTGATTATGGCCTGGTGCAACTCGCCTTGAAACGGTCCACCATCGTAGGAAATCCGATTCATGATGTCGCTTCCGCCGAATCGCTGCGGGTTCTCGAAGGAAGCGACCGCCCGGGTGTCGCCACTCTCCAGATCCACCAGTTCGATCACCACGGTGGTGGTTCCCAGATCCATGGCCAGCCCGTACAGACGTCCCCGGCAGCGGTCGATGACCTGCCCGTCATAGGCAACCGCCTCTCCTTGACGGGTCACCATCGGATCCAGCCGCAATGTCTTGACCGGGGTTGCCTGGGTGAGAATCTGGGGTTTGCGTCGCAGGGGCGAGAAGCCGATATCGGCGCTGTCATCGATGACAACGGCCTGGCAGGCCAATCGGTAGGGGTCACGCAGGAAGGATTCGCTGGGGCTTCGGGGACAGAGCGCCTCCATCCCCTGCCGAACTTCTACAATGCATTCATGACAGGATCCGGTGCGGCCGCAGGAGGTGGGCACCTGGACCTGCAGCTCGTCGGCGCAGTCGAAAAGCGTCCTGCCTGCCTCCAGATCAAGGCTCCGATCATCATGCCGAACAATGCCCATCGAGAATCCCTGCCACCGAGCCGGAAGAAGCGCCGCAGGCGCGCGGCCCTGACCCGCTCACCGCCCGGGCGCTTTGCCATCCTCGGCCTGGGTCTCCCAGGCACTGCGGTAGTCCAACTTGTCGTCTCCGCCGCACAGCAGGAGGTCCCCCTTGACCGGCGGACGGCGTTGGTTGCGACACCCGAACCTGGCCGTACACTGATCCAGGCGGTTCTTATAAGGACAGCGGTGAGTGGACAGCTCATCGGCATGGATGACAATGCTCGAGAACAGCTCAGTGATCCGCTGCAGCCGTTTTTCGTATTCAGCTCTGTCAATTTTCTGCATGGCGGCACTAGCCCGCATTTCTCACTTCCACGCCCAGCAGCGTCTTGGCCAACTCGACGCAAGCCAGCGCATCCTTTCCGTACCCGTCGGCACCCATGTCGTCGGCAAACTCCTGGGTGACCGGCGCCCCACCCACCATGATCTTGACGTCGTCTCGAAGGTCGGCATCGATAAAGGCTTCTATGGTCTTCCCCATATTGGGCATGGTGGTGGTCAACAGGGCCGACATCCCCATCAGCGATGCCTCGTGCTCCTCGATGGCATCGATGAACTCGTCCGCCGAGGTGTCCACCCCCAGGTCAATCACCACGAATCCCGAACCCCGCAGCATCATGATGCACAGATTCTTGCCGATGTCGTGGAGATCCCCTTTGACCGTCCCCATGATGACCCTGCCCAGGGGCTCGACGCCCGAAGCTGACAGGATGGGCTCGATGTAAGCCATTCCTGCTTTCATGGCTCGAGCACAGGCCAAAACCTCCGGCACGAAGATGAAGCTCTCGCGGAACTTGATCCCCACCACACCCATTCCCGCGATCAGGCCGTCATCCATAATCTCAAGGGCGCCCACCCCGTCGTCCAAAGCCGCCCTGGTCAGCCGATCCACAGTGTCGTTTTCACCCTCGATCAGGGCGGCGGCGATGTCCTGCATGGCGGGTCTCGCCTTGGCGAAGATGCCAACCGTCCGCGCGATTTCCTCGGGGCGTTCAAGGTATTCTTCGATCTCCTGACGGAGGAACTCGTTCTGGATGTCTGCAATATTGGCCATGATCCCCTCTCGGTCTTCTACCCGCCCTCAATTCCCGACTGCCTGCCCCCGGCTCCATTCTCTCACCGCCAGGGGGATCTCCTTCAGGTTCTCAATCGCTGTCTGTAGCGGAATCGCGCACTCGGGTCCGACCATGTGAACCCCCGCGTCCAGGTTCTTGATCACCTCCTGGCGGACCTCTTCAGGGCCCTTGGAGAAGAGCGTCTCCGGATTGTTGATGTTTCCCACCAACGAGATGCGATTCTTCATGATGTCAACCGACTCCTGCGGTTCGTTTTTGGAATCGTAATGGAAGGCAGCCATCCCCGTCTGGGCAATGTATTCCATCCGGTCCACCGTCTTTCCACAGATGTGCAGAATGATCGGAATCCGTATTTTTTCGGCAAACTCAATGTGGAGCTCGCGGAGGTATCTCTTGTAGTACTCACCGCTCACCAGGTCGCCGGTCGCGTGGTCGGGCAGCGTGATGGCGTCGGCTCCGGCCTCCACTTGAGCGATACCGAACTGGATCGTGGCCTCTTTCATTCTGTCCAGACAAAGCTTGGTTTTCCCCGGATCGTCCAGCGACATCAACAGAAAGGGCTCGACCCCGAAACAGTGGTATCCGAGCGACCAAGGCCCCATGGTCTTGCCGATGATGGCCACCTCGTTGCCATACTCCTTCTTGAGGATCTTGATTGCCTCCAAGACACAACGGGTATCGCGATGGGTCAAAAAATCGGGAGGAACTTTAATGTCGTCCGGGGTCTCCCAGATGGGCTCGCGCATTTTCACCGTCGGCCAGTTGTCCTTCTGTTCCCACTGGATTTTGCATCCCAGAGCCGAGGAATCCTGAATAATGGTATACACCGGCATGATGGAATCGAATCCCAGTTCGGTATATCCGGTAGCCGCCAGGCGAGCCATGAGCTCAGGCTGCTGGTTGGCTTCAGGAAAGGGAGCGTCGACCAGATCCATCAGCTCTACCGTTGCCACCGAGGTCGGGTTGCAGACAGGCGTGCGATCGACCGGCTCGCGGCGCAACGCGGCCATAACTCGCTCGCGGCCGTTCATGGATTGAACGGATCGAGACCCGGTATCCATAGGATTTCCCTCCTAGAAGATGAAGACAATGTACTGCCTAGTCGTTCTGGGCGCTGGGAGCAGACAAGACGCCCCGGGAAGCGGCCGCTTCCTCTGCCCGAACGACGGCCCGGACGTTGAGGGCCCGAACCAGCAGTAATCCGACCAGTGCGTCTATGGACTGTCCATTCGGGAAGGCAACCTGCTGAGAATGTCCTTCCACCACGCTGCCCCCGCTAAGCTTGGCGATCCCCGCGGCGATAGCGGCCGACCGCCTGGAAGCCTTCTCCCCGTCAGTCTCCAACTCCACTTCGTAGAGACCCGCTCCCAGACTGGCCACACGAACCTGGCTCTGCGACTTCTTGTCGAAGATGGTGAGGGGCCGGGGCCTGACCTCCTCTCCCGAGGGACACTTGCAGGCCTCCAGGAAAACTCTTCGGGCCGCCACCGGAAGATCGCTGCTCGAAGGAAAACGCCGACCCGGGGGTTCTCCGGAGACGGGTTCCATGCCTCCCAGAACCGTCATGGCTTCGGCGATGAACTCCAGGCGCTCGCGCGTTCCCGTCCGCCGGCTATAGCTGTGGACAGCCACCTCCAATCCGGCGACCTTGTCCCGTCTGTAGAGGGCAATGGAGATATCGTGAAAATGAAGGTCCATCGGGACCAGCTCAATCCGCCTTCCGAGATCGACGGTCAGACCCATGGCAAAATCCCCTCGGTTCCATCGCTGGATTTGCGGCCCGGCAAACCCGATCCACCCGTTTGCCCCCTGCAGGGCCCCAGTGCGCTCGACGACCAACCCATAGAAACGCTTCTAATTTACAGGTTGTCGGACAACCTAAATCTAAGGTAATATAACAAGGCTCGCCAAGTAAAGTTTTTTCCCACCCCCAGGCAGCCTTGGATTACAGCAGGACCGCGGTTCGACGCGCCCCGGACACAGCACCTGAACCCATGACCGTCAAATCCACAAGACCCGAACCCTTGCAAGAAGTGACTCCCATTCGCCGGATGTCCCTGAGCGACAAAATCATCGAACAGATCATCGACCTGATTTCTCGAAACGTGCTCCAACCCGGGGAGAGACTTCCGTCAGAGAAGGATCTTTGCAAGCGATTTGAGGTGGGACGGGCTACGGTCCGAGAGGCATTGCGATCGCTGGCGGTGATGGGGATCCTGGACGGGCGGGTCGGGGAAGGGACCTTCGTCTCCCACAACAACCAACGGTATCTGGAGCGGAACCTTCAGTGGGGGCTTCTCCTCGATCGCAAGAAGGTTGAGGATCTTCTGGAGACCCGACTCATGCTGGAAACCCAAACGGCTTTTTCAGCAGCCCGGCAAGCGACCCCAGCCAACCTGGAGGCCATGGAGGCGACGATTCAGGGGATGGAGAACTCCGTGGACCGGCCGGAGCAATACCTGCGATTTGACCTGGAATTCCACCTGGTGGTGGCTCAGGCGACCCAGAACACCATCCTGTATCACCTTGTGAGCATGACCCGCGGCTACCTTCAGGCCTGGATTGAGGAGAGCCTGGTCTCGCCCCCCTCCAGCCCCGAAGACCGCCATCGAGCCGAGTCCTCCATCCGGGAACACCGGGATATCCTCCGAGCCCTGAGAGCGGGCCAGGCCGAGCAGGCCCGCCAGGCGATGAAGGCCCATATTCTTTCCAGCAGCGCCGACCTGCAGCAACAGCTTGAGCAGACATCGGGTTGAACGATTTCATCCGTTCCGCCAAGCCGTCATGACGATCAACGGAGATACTGGCGGGCACCCCCCCTGAGAGCAGTAGCGAATTTTGTTGATTTCTCGGGGCTCCCCCGATAAGATGCGCGTTCGAGTGGGCGAAAGCCCACTTTTTTGTTGCCTTTCAGCCTGCGAGAAGTGAAGGATCTGCGGCTTGCTGCCCCTAGCCCGCACTTCTCACCGGGTCGCTGGAACCGTGATGAAAAGCAGTTTATCTTCAGTACCTTGATTGGCCCGATTGTAAGGGCTTGCAGGTACAGACTGCGCTGGGCGCGCTCTGGCTTGTTCTTTTTCCCTCAGCGCGCACATGCTCCCTCGCACGTAGTGCCCGCTACGCTCTTCGGTCGCGAGCACGCGCTGAGGGAAAAATTCCTGCGCCATGATCACGCCCCCCGGTGAGAAACGCGGGCTTGAGAAAACACAGGCGCTGATCGACGAGGTAGTCCGGGCAGAGGGTTTGGAACTCGTAGAGGTTGAGCTGAAAGGATCCCCCGGCAGACGAGTTCTGCGGATTTTCATTGACCGGCCGGGAGGAATCAACCACCACCACTGTGCTCGAATCAGTGACCAGGTGGGTCCGCTGCTGGAGGTTGAGGAAGCCATTGCTGGGAACTACACCTTGGAGGTGTCTTCACCGGGCCTGACACGAAGGCTGCGGACGCCGGAAGAGTTCCAGCGTTTTGCAGGCCAGCTGGTCAAAGTGTCCACAACGGAAACGGTGGAAGGCTCAAGGCATTTCCGCGGAACCCTGCTCGGCATGGAGGGGAATCGGGTCGCAGTGAGGCTGCGGGATACAACCTCGATAATGATCCCATTGGAAGTCGTCTCCAAAGCCCACTTGGATTTTGACTTCTAGCCCGTTCGCGCAACGGAGCATTCATGAGCACCCTGCTCTACCAACACATCGATCTTCTCAGCAAGGAAAAGGGAATCGATCCGGAGATTGTGGTCAGCGCCGTCGAAGACGCGATTCTGGTAGCCACCCGCAAGTTCTACAAGTCCACCGAGAATCTGACCTCCTCGTTTAATAAGGATACGGGTCGGGTCGAGGTTCACGCGGTCAAGCAGGTGGTGGAGACGGTCACCGACCCCACCCACGAGATCTCCCTCTCCGCGGCCCGACGGATCGATCCCGATGCCGCGATCAATGGAGAGATCAAGATAGAGAAGCCCACCGATGTCCTGGGACGCATTGCCGCCCAGACGGCCAAGCAAGTGATTCTGCAGAAAGTTCGCGAGGCGGAACGGGAGAGCGTCTTTGCAGAATACAGCCAGCGAATCGGAGAGGTGGTCACCTGCCTGGTGAAGCGAACCGAGGGCCCCGACGTGATTGTCGACCTGGGAACGGCAGAGGCCCGACTCCCCAGGCGAGAGCAATCGCGGTTGGAGAGCTTCACCATGGGGGACAGAATCCGTATCGTAATCATCAAGGTGGAGAAACCCTCCAGAGGTCCTCAAGTCATTGTTTCCCGCATCGACCCGGCCTTGCTGGCCAAGCTGTTTGAAATGGAAGTTCCGGAGATCTACGATGGCACGGTGACCATCAGGGCTGCCGCCCGAGATTCGGGGGAACGCTCCAAGATTGCCGTGGCTTCTCGCGACAAGGACGTCGACCCCGTGGGGGCCTGTGTGGGAATGAAGGGGTCGAGAGTTCAGGCCGTCATCCGTGATCTCCACGGAGAGAAGATCGACATTATCCCCTACTCCGAGGACACCACCACCTTTGTGATGAACGCCTTGAGTCCCGCCAAGATCAGTCGCGCCTCCGTCCTGGATGCCGAGGACAGACACCTGGAAGTCATCGTGGAAACCGACCAGTTGTCTCTGGCAATCGGAAAAAAGGGCCAGAACGTGCGGTTGGCGGCAAAGTTGACAGGGTGGAAAATCGATATCAAGAGCGAAGAGGAGAAGCGGGCCGAGATTGAAGATCAGATGGCTTTGCTATCAGCCAAGACGCCGCTCTCCCAGTTGCCGGGCCTTTCGCCAGGTATCCTGGCCAAGCTTACGGCAAGCGGTATCGAGACCATCGAGCAGTTGGCCGACACGCCGATTGCGGATCTGACCGACATCAAGGGGGTTGGCCCCATGAGCGCCGAGAAGATTATCGCTTCCGTGAAGGACTACTACATTCAATACTCTGAAGCAGCCGTGGCCCGAAGGGAGGCCGAGGCCGAGAAGAGGGCCGAGGAAGAGAGAGCCCGAAGGGAGGCCGAGGAAGAGAAGAGGGCCGAGGCCGAGAAGAGGGCCGAGGAAGAGAGAGCCCGAAGGGAGGCCGAGGCTCAAGAGACCGCAGAGCCGCCTGGGGAACCCCAAGGCTCGCTCGAGGCCGCTGACCAGGAAGGCATCTCCCCGGTGGAGGCAGACGCCACAGGCAGGGAGGATCCATAAGGGGCGGGCAGGCTCGGAAGAAAACAGCTCTGGAGGAGATGAGCAAGAGCGCCAGGGCAGATGCAGATAGAGAAGGGACGTAAGCGGCCCCAGGGAGGAATCCCCTGAGCCCTTCCGGTGCCGCACGGAGGTTTCGTGAGCGAAAAGACGCGGTTATTAAAACTGGCACCGGCGATCAAGGTCGAGGTCAAGGCGATCGTCGCCTACCTGAAGCAGGAGGGGATGAAGAAAGTCTCGGCCAGCAGTTTCGTGGATGCCGACGTCGTCCAGGACATCAGGGACCACTTCTCCGGCAAAAAGACCGAGAAGAAAAAGGCGGCCCAGCCAGAGGAAACCACCACGGCGGAAACCGCCAAGAGCCCCCAACCCGCTCTAGAGCCGGAAATCCCGGCCAAGACCAGTGAAGGCGACGTGGAGCCGGCGGTTAAGACCGCAGCGGCAGCCGCCCCCCCCGAAACTGCCCCGCCGCCGGTGGTGGTGGAGGTCAAACCCAAACCTCCCGATCCCGAGACTGTCCCCGGGGCGGAACCGGTCGCCATTCCTCCTCCGACCACCGACCTACCGGTGGCCGTTCCACAGCCTGCCGCCAAATTGGAGCCGGTGGCCACGGCACCGAGCCCGACACCCGGCACGGCCCCGCCGCTCAGGAAGCCGGCGGGGGTAGAGCGGCGTTCGCCAACCGAAACCATCCGCCAGCATCTTTCCAGGTCGGGGCAGATCCGGACCCGGCCGTTTCTTTCGCGGTCCCGGCCGGGGGCGCCGGTCCGGCCTTTCAACCTGCCCGCGGGTACCAGACCAACCCCGGGCTTCCCTCCCCAACGCAGGCCCCTGACTCCTTTTCCAGGTAAGGCGGCCAGCCCCGGCGCAGCACCCAGGGACCACCGTCGGACCAGGCCAGGCCAGCGGCGTCAGCCCGGTCGACGTGAGTCGCGGGAAGCCAACTTCGCTGCACGCCAGGCAGCAGCGATGGCCCGGCCCGAACCCTTCCAGCCCATACCCATCAACCGCTCCGTCACCCTGACCGAGGGCGTAACCATCAAGGAACTGGCGGAACGGCTGGAAATCAAAGCCAAGGACCTGATCAAGCGGCTGCTCGACAAAGGCATCTTCGCCACCATGAACCAGATGCTGGACGAGACTCTGGCCAAGGACCTGAGCTCTGATTTTGGGGCCGAAGCCTCGATCATCAGTTTTGAGGAAGACGCCGAGTATGAAGCCATCGCCGAGGAAAAGTCAGAGAACATCGCGCCACGTCCGCCAGTGGTAACCATCATGGGCCACGTGGATCACGGCAAGACCTCCCTGCTGGATGCGATCCGGGAAACCGACGTTACCTCCCAGGAAGCTGGAGGCATCACTCAACACATCGGTGCCTACCATGTCGAAAAGAACCAGCGCATGATTACCTTCCTGGACACTCCGGGCCATGAAGCCTTCACCATGATGCGGGCTCGGGGAGCCAAGGTGACCGATATCGTCGTCCTGGTGGTAGCGGCAGATGACGGTGTAATGCCACAAACCTTGGAAGCCATCAACCATGCCAGAGCCGCCAAGGTTCCCATTATCGTGGCAATCAACAAGATCGATCGACCCAATGCTCAGGTGGACACGGTCAAGAAAACGCTGGCTGCCAACGGGTTGACACCGGAAGATTGGGGCGGAGATACAGTGACCGTGGAAGTCTCAGCCAAAGAGAAAACCAACCTGGACCTCTTGCTGGAGATGATCTTGCTGGTCGCGGACCTGCAGGGTCTCAAAGCCAACCCCCAGCGCACAGCCATGGGAACCATCGTGGAAGCCAAGCTGGACCGGGGTAGAGGACCGGTTGCAACCGTCCTGGTACAAAATGGCACTTTGAGCGTGGGGGATTCCTTTATCGCCGGCGCGGTCACGGGAAAAGTCAGAGCCATGCTGGATTTCCACGGCACTCCGGTGCTAACCGCCGCGCCTTCCATGCCCGTTGAGGTCTTGGGGCTTCAATCGGTTCCCCATGCCGGAGACCTGCTCCAGGTGCTCACCGACGCCGGCAAGACCAAGCAAATCGGCAGTCTGCGCCAGTTAAAGCTTCGGGAAAATCAACTGTCCAAGACAGCTCGCCTCACGCTGGAACAACTGCACGAGCAGATGAGCCAAGGAGTGATCAAAGAGCTACCCCTCATTCTGAAGGCCGATGTCCAAGGCTCGGTGGAAGTCGTGTCGGATACCCTCTCCAAACTCAGCAATGCCAAGGTCAAGGTGAAGATTATCGACCGCGGCACCGGAGCCATCACCGAAACCAACGTCCTGTTGGCCTCCGCCTCCAATGCCATCATCATCGGATTCAACGTCAGGCCGGAGAAAAAGGCAGCCGCGCTGGCGTCTCAGGAGGGTGTCGACATTCGCCTGCACACCGTGATCTACAAAATCAGTCACGAAATCAAGACTGCGATGCTGGGCCTGCTCGACCACACCTACAAAGAAATCTGGCAGGGAACCGCCCAGGTTCGAATGACTTTCAAAGTGCCCAAGGCAGGAATGGTGGCGGGTTGTTATATTTCGGACGGGAAAGTTTCCCGCAACTCTAAAGTGCGGTTACTGCGAGATAACGTCGTGATCTACGAAGGCAAGATCGCATCCTTGAGACGTTTCAAGGACGACGCCGGAGAAGTTCGGTCGGGCCTGGAGTGCGGCATCGGCCTGGAGCGGTTCGGTGACATCAAGAACGACGACGTGATTGAAGCGTTTGTCATGGAGAGGGTCGCCCCGCAGATGGAATGAGGGTGACCCGGTTCCATCGAAGCCCTCAATGAACATCGGCTTGCTCACCCTCGAAGTCGTCATCCCCTATGCTCAGTCGCTCAAAGACAAACGCCAGGTGATCCGCAGCCTGCGGGACCGTCTGAAGAAGTTCAATGTTTCGATAGCCGAATGCGGTCACCAAGACCTCTGGCAGCGATCGACCCTGGGGGTCGTCGCCATTTCTTCCGACCACGCCATCCTGGAGCAAACCCTGCAAACGGTGACGGCAGAAGCTGAAAAAATCCTGGACGGAAACCTGGCGCAGTGCCAGATAGAATTTCTATGAAATCTCCCTCCAGACGGCCAGGACGAGTCGGCGAACTGATCCGAATGGCCATCAGCCAGGTGATTTTGCGCGGCTTGAGGGACCCCAGAATCGGCCTGGCCACCGTCACGGAGGTCAAGATGAGCGCCGACCTCAAGAAAGCCACAGTCTTCGTCAGCGTACTGGGCAGCCAGGAAGACCGCGAAAAAACGCTCTTGGGCCTCAACCGGGCCTCTTCCCACATTCGTCATGAAATCAGCTCCCACCTGAAACTAAGGGCCACCCCGGAACTGGATTTCCACTACGATCGCTCGATTGAGTACGGAGCCCGGATCGAAGAGTTGCTCGATCAGACCAAGGCCGCCACCAATCCCGACCAGTAACCGCTTGTCGGCTGAGTCCGGTTCATCACCGGAGCCTACCAGTCCACGACACCCCCATGAATGGACCGCTCGCGTGCTTCCTTGTCATCGACAAAGCGGAAGGCATGACCTCGCATGAGGTCGTTCAACTCGTCCGCCACCAGTTACAGATCAGGAAAATCGGTCATCTGGGGACCCTCGATCCGATGGCCACCGGTGTATTGCCACTGGCAATCGGTCGTGCCACCCGATTGGCTCGATTCCTCATGGGCGGCAGGAAGGTCTATGAGGGAACCATCCAATTGGGAGTGACCACAGACACCTATGATCGCCTGGGTCAACCCACATGCGAGTTCCGCCAGCCCCGCTTTCCTCCCGACCGCCTCCGAACGGTGGTCGAAGAAATGGTTGGCGAGCAGATGCAGATTCCTCCCCCATACTCGGCCAAGAAGATCGGGGGGCGGCGCGCCTACCGGCTGGCCCGGCGGGGGCTCCAGGTTGAAATTCCTCCCCAGAGGATCTGCGTCCATCAATTCAATATTCGCCAAGGCGGAGCGGACACCATCGATTTCGAAATCCACTGCTCGCCAGGAACCTACGTCCGCTCCCTGGCCCACGAACTGGGACAGAGGCTGGGATGTGGAGCCCATTTGTCCAGGCTGCGGCGCCTGTCCTCGGGCAAGTTCTCGCTGTCGATGGCCTGCCCGCTCCACCATGGTCGAATGCCGGAAGACTGGACCCGGTTCCTGCTAACCATGAACTCCATGTTGGAGGATCTGCCCGGCGTCCGTATCTCTGCAAAAGACCGGGAAGCCTTTGCCCATGGAAGGGCATTGGGGGTCAGAGAAGTCACCTTGTCCAATGCGGCCGCCCCCATGATACGAATCCTTTCCGACTCGGGCCTGCTCCTGGGACTGGCTGAGACGGCGGCCTCGCGGCACCCGGTTGAGGGCGGGGAGCGCAACTCGGTTCGTCTCCTTCCCACGCTGGTCCTGTGAGGGAGAGTCAGCGGCGGCGAGGACGGCCAGGCCCTGATTTCACTTTACTCGGGCGGAGGGACTATGGTACATTCCGCTTGCTATTACGGCTTGGCAGGAAACGATCCACTCATCGAATTCATGGTATTGACACCGGATCTCAAAAGCTCAGTCATTCAAGAATACCGGGCCCATTCCTCGGATACAGGATCGCCGGAAGTTCAGATTGCTCTGCTGAGCGAGCGGATCACATACTTGACGGGCCACTTCAAAACACACAAGAAGGACCATGCCTCGCGCCGCGGTCTGCTGAAGATGGTCGGGCACCGCAGGCGTTTATTGGACTATCTGAAGACGAAGGATGTCGAACGCTATCGAACCGTCATCCAGAGACTTGGAATACGCAAATAGCGAGCCCGGTAAGACATTTCGCGTTTGAGCAATGAAATAGCGGCTCCGAGCATTGCCGAAAGTGATGCGCGCAGTCGCTATTTTTGTTTCGGCAGCGACCCGGGCTGGGAAACATTTCAATGATTCAAAAAACCAGTACCCTCATTGGAGACAAAGAAATCACCATCGAGACGGGCAAGATCGCCCGCCAAGCCGACGGCGCTGTCCAGGTCAGTTACGGAGACACGGTGGTGTTGGTGTCCGCATGTTCGAGAAAACAGCCCCGGGGCAACGTGGATTTCTTTCCACTGACCGTGGACTATCGAGAAAACTACTATGCCGCCGGCCGCATTCCGGGGGGCTTCTTCAAGCGCGAGGGCAGGCCGAGCGAGAAGGAGGTCCTGACCTGTCGCCTGATAGACCGTCCCATCCGTCCACTGTTCCCTTCGGGCTATCGCTGCGACACTCAAATCATTGCCTTGGTGCTCTCCGCGGACGGCGAGAATGATCCCGACATCCACAGCATCACGGGAGCCAGCGCGGCCTTGATGGTGTCTGACATTCCCTTCCAGACCCCCATCGCCGGAGTTCGCGTGGGTCTGGTTGACGGTCGCTTGGTTATCAACCCCACCAGCCGGGACCTGAAGGAAAGCCCGCTCAATCTGATCGTTGCGGGTAGTGAAGACGCCATCGTGATGGTCGAAGCCGGAGCTCGGGAGGTGACCGAGACGACGATGATCGAAGCATTGGCGTTCGGGCACGACCACATCAAACAGATTATCCCGTTGCAAAAGGAGCTGGCAGCCAACCTCGGCGTCCAGAAACGCCCCTCGGATTCGCCACCGGTAGACGAGACACTTTTCCGTCAGATTTCCATGAAGGTGTCAGAAGATCTCAGGGACGCACTCGACACCACAAAGCATGGCAAGAGAGGAAGCTACGAACAGGTCGACTCGCTCAAGGAAGCCCTGCTGAACAGTTACCCGGAGGAGTCGGTCGAGTTGAGAAGTGGTGCTTCGGCCGTTTTCGACCGTCTTAAGGAACAAATCTTCCGCGACGACATCCTCAACCGGAAGAGACGCCCCGACGGACGTGAGTTCGATACCGTCCGACCCATCACCTGTGAGGTAGGCCTTCTGCCACGCCCCCACGGTTCAGCCATTTTCACTCGCGGTGAAACCCAGGCCCTGGTCACCGCGACCCTGGGCACTTCGGATGATATCCAGAGGATTGACATCATGGAGGGGGAGTCGTCCAAGCGGTTCCTTCTTCACTACAACTTCCCACCCTTCAGTGTGGGCGAAACGGGATTTATGCGAGGTCCCGGGCGACGAGAGGTCGGCCATGGCGCTCTGGCGGAACGGGCGATTCTTCCCGTAGTTCCCCCCGAGGAAAAATTCCCCTACACCATTCGCATTGTCTCCGACATCCTGGAGTCCAACGGCTCCTCCTCGATGGCCAGCGTGTGTGGCGGTATCCTCGCCCTGATGGACGCCGGCGTCCCCATCAAGGCACCGGTCGCCGGAATTGCCATGGGGTTGGTCAAGGAAGGGGACCAGTACGCCATCCTAACCGACATCGCCGGCGCCGAAGACCATTATGGGGACATGGACTTCAAGGTCACCGGGACCCGGTCCGGAATCACGGCCCTGCAGATGGACATCAAGATCGGCGGCGTGACCATGGAAATCATGAGTGAAGCCCTCCAGCAGGCGCTTCGGGGAAGACTTTTCGTCCTCGACCGCATGCTGGACACCATTTCCGCCCACCGGAGCGATACCTCAAAATATGCTCCCAAAATCTATTCTCTTCGCATCAAGCGGGAGAAGATTCGCGACGTCATTGGACCCGGGGGCAAGGTGATTCGAGGTATCACCGAACAAACCGGGGTCAAGATCGACGTTTCTGACGACGGCAAGGTCAACATCGCGGCTATTGACGAGGCGAGCGCCCGAAAAGCCATTCAGATAATCAAAGACATCACTGCCGAGGCCGAAATGGGCAAGATCTATCTGGGCAAGGTGGTTCGCCTGGTGGACTTCGGCGCCTTCGTAGAAATCTTTCCCGGAACCGACGGTCTTCTTCACATCAGCGAAATCGCCGAGCATCGAATCCGGCAGGTGAGGGACGAGCTGAAGGAGGGGGATCAGCTATTGGTCAAGGTTATCGGTATTGACGGCCAGAAGGTCAAGCTGAGCCGAAAGGCCGTGCTACGGGAACAACGGGAAAAGTCGTCCTGAACCAAGTGCCCCATGCACCGGGCGACCCGGTTGGTTCGAGGTGGAGTCAGGCCGCCAGCGGTGGGTGAAATTCACCCGTCAGGTTGGGGAATCTGCCAACAATCTCATCCCGCAACTCTTTGGACAGAACCTGCTCCTGGCTCTCCACAAACCTCTCGCCTTGGCGAACAAACAACCTGAAGCGGTCCTTTTCCTCATCCTTTTGCTTGATCAGAACCCAACGGGTCTTTGGCCCCGGCTCGATTTGATAGACATCGACTCGAGTCTGAACCAAGGGGAGCGAGATGCTGTCGAGATATCGGGCCAGGCAAGGATCATTCGAAAAAACCGAGAAGCTCATCTCATGCCCCCCGTAGAAGAATTTGCAATCCCTTAGCTCCATAACCCCCTCCTGGATCAGAAAACCTCATGAGAGATGAGGCTCAAGCCCTGGTTCGCAGGTGTCGATCCAAAGCTGCATGTCGACGCCCATCGAACTACCAACTATCTGTGATGCGCACGGCAGCCAAAAGGGTTACTCGGCATTTACGGCTTCATCATCAGGCATGCAGCGAGACACCGGGAGAAGATTGGGCTTAGCCCGCATATCTCACCGGGGGGGTTTGCACTCGCGAGGCGAGTGCAACGCTTGAGAAGAGTGCAGGATGGCGCAGGAATTTTTCCCTCAGCGCGTGCTCGCGACCGAAGAGCGCAGCGGGCACTGCGGTCGAAGGAGCATGTGCGCGCTGAGGGGAAAAGGACAAGCCAGGGCGCGCCCAGCGCCGTCTGTACCCACAAGCCCTTAAAATGGGGTCAATCAAGGTGCTGAAGACAAACTGCTTTTCATCATGTCTCCAGCGACCCGGTGAGATATGTGGGTTAGAAGGAGGAAAAGTTGGGAGGTGGGCCTGTTCGGACCCATGGCGGTTCAGTCGAGGCGGTAGTTGGGAGCTTCCCGTGTGATAATCACATCATGGACGTGACTCTCTTTGAGGCCTGCGGTAGTAATCTTCATGAACCGGGCTTTTCCCTGGAGTTCCTCAATGCCTGAACACCCGACATAACCCATCCCGGCTTTCAGCCCGCCCACCAACTGAGCCACGACTCCGGCCAAGGAACCCTTATAGGGCACGCGGCCCTCGATGCCTTCCGGGACCAGCTTCTGTTCGCTGGTCTCTCGACCCATTCGATAGCGGTCCCTACTCCCTGCCTGCATCGCACCGAAAGACCCCATGCCCCGATAGGCTTTGAAGCTTCGACCCTGAAAGAGCACCGTTTCACCCGGGCTTTCATCCGTCCCGGCGAAAAGGCTTCCAATCATTACACTGTCGGCACCGGCGGCGATGGCCTTGGTGATATCTCCGGAGAACTGGATCCCCCCGTCGGCGATCACGGGGACCCCTGCCTCTTTGGCAGCCTGCGCACACTCCGCCACCGCGGTAATTTGCGGGACCCCGGCGGCCGAAACCACCCGGGTGGTGCAAATGGAACCGGGTCCGATCCCGACCTTGATGCCGTCGGCACCACAGCGGATCATGTCGGCCGCGGCCTCAGCGGTCGCGATGTTGCCGGCGATAGCATCCGTATCCGGGAACTTCCGCTTGATCTCTTTGACCACATCCATCACCCGCTGAGAATGGCTGTGGGCCGTATCCACGGCCAGCACGTCCACCTGAGCGTTCACCAAAGCCTCGGCCCGCTCCAGGTAGTCGCCCGTAACACCCACGGCAGCACCGACCAGCAAACGCCCCTGGCTGTCCTTGGCCGAAAAGGGATACTGGATCTTTTTCTGAATATCCTTGACCGTGATCAAGCCCTTCAACATGTACTGGCTGTCGACCACCAGCAGTTTCTCCACCTTGTGCCGATTCAGCATTTCCTCGGCTTCAGCCAGCGTGGTCCCGACAGGGACGGTGATGAGATTGTCCTTGGTCATTACCTCCGAGATCGGCAGGTTTAAGCGATCTTCAAAGCGCAGGTCGCGGTTGGTCAGGATCCCGACCAACTTTCCGTCCTCGGTGATCGGCACTCCGGAGATCTTGTAGTGCCTCATCATTTCCAGGGCTTCATCAATCCGGTTCTGCGGAGACATGGTAATGGGGTCCACGATCATTCCGCTTTCAGATCGCTTGACCTTGTCCACTTCCGAGGCCTGACGGTCGACAGACAAGTTGCGGTGAATAATACCGATGCCCCCCTGCTGAGCCATGGCAATCGCCAAGCGGGCTTCGGTGACGGTATCCATGGCCGCACTGACGATGGGCACATTGAGTTGGATATGTTGTGTCAGCCGAGCTCGGGTAGACACCTCCGCGGGGACGACGTCCGACTTCCGGGGTACCAGCAGGACATCGTCAAAGGTCAAGCCTTCAGGCACCACCCTCGTCAACATGGATACTCCCTTGCCGTTCCCCTGTTCAGGCCGGAGTCAACGCGCAGCATTTCTTGTACTTCTTGCCGCTACCGCAGGGGCAGGGCTCGTTGCGGCCGATTTTTGGACCCCGAATGACGGGTCTGCGCGGCTCTGGCGCTTCCTCGCCAGGTCCCAGCGCAAATTCCTGCCTGTGCTGGCGGCGTTCCATCTCGCGAACCTTGTCCTTGTCTTCAACCGGCTGGAGCAGATAAAGGTAGCGCAGACTCTGCTCCTCGATACCCTCCATCATCTGCTCAAAAGTAACGAAGGATTCCTTCTTGTATTCCACCAACGGATCTCTCTGGCCGTAGCCTCGCAATCCGATCCCTTCCTTCAACTGGTCCATTGCCAGAAGATGGTCCTTCCAATGGGCGTCCAGGACGTTGAGCAGGATCAGCCGTTCGTAGTGGCGCATCTCCTGCGCGCCAATATCCTCGTCCTTGCGTTCGTATTTCTCCTTGACCTTGCCGAAAATCGCTTGCTGCAACTCCTCCCGATTGAGCTCTTCAACGGAGATGTTGTCGTGACGCAGATCCAGACCGAACTGCTGGGCCATCGCCTTGCGAAGCCCTTCGCCATCCCACTCCTCCGGATCGCTATCGGCAGCGCAGTAGCTGTCGATGAACCCGCTAATCACATCCTCGCTCAACTCAAGCAGGTACTCCTTCTGGTTGGCCTTGCTCAGGAACTGTTCCCTCAACCCGTAAATGGTCTTGCGTTGCTGGTTCATGACGTCGTCATACTCCAGCAGGTGTTTTCGGATAGTGAAGTTGTGGGCCTCGACCTGCCTTTGAGCCGACTCTATTCTCTTGCTGATCAGACGTGATTCGATGGGAACGTCCTCCTCCATCCCCAACCGCTGCATAATGTTGGACACTTTTTCACTGGCGAAGATCCTCATGAGATCGTCCTCCAGCGAGAGGTAGAACCGGGAGCTTCCGACATCCCCCTGGCGCCCGGAGCGGCCACGCAACTGGTTGTCGATACGCCTGGACTCGTGGCGCTCTGTTCCCAGTATATGCAGGCCCCCGGCATCGATCACCTGCCCTCGACCCTGCTGAAACTCCTGTTCGATCTCGTTGAGAGCCTCCTCCCACTGCTCCTGAGTGAGCCCCGCCAAGTCCACATTCTGCTTGCGCAACCGTTCCTTGGCCAAGAACTCGGCGTTGCCGCCCAGCACGATATCCGTCCCGCGGCCCGCCATGTTGGTGGCAATGGTTACCACCCCTTTGCGTCCAGCCTGGGCAACGATCTCGGCTTCTTTCTCATGGTACTTGGCGTTGAGCACCACGTGCTTGACCCCCGCCTTCTTGAGCAAGGCGCTCAATCGTTCAGACTTTTCGATGGAAATGGTTCCCACCAGCACGGGTTGGCCTTTCCCGTGAAGTTCCCGGATCTCCTCAACGACCGCTCTGAACTTCTCCGGTTCGGTGCGATAGACAACGTCAGGGTAATCGATCCGGATCATCGGCCTGTTGGGGGGGGCCACCACCACCTCCAGGCTGTAGATCTTGTTGAACTCCATCGCCTCGGTATCGGCCGTTCCGGTCATTCCCGACAGTTTCTCATACATGCGGAAATAGTTCTGGAAAGTGACCGTCGCCAGGGTTTGATTCTCCCGCTCGATCTTGACCCGCTCTCTGGCCTCGACCGCTTCGTGCAAGCCATCGCTCCAGCGGCGGCCCGGCATGAGACGACCCGTAAACTCGTCAACAATCGTGACCTTGTTGTCGTTGACCACGTAGTGCACATCCTTCTCGTAGAGCCAGTAGGCCTTGACCAGTTGCTGAATGGTGTGCAGGCGCTCGGTGACTTCGACGTAGCGCTTCTCGCTGTAGTCCGGGTCCTCCGGGTCGGGGATGATGTAGTCTTCCATTCTCCCGCCGGCCAGAAACTCCTGGCCTTTCTCGGTGATCTCGACGTTGTGCGATTTCTCGTCAATAAAGCAGTAGAGCTGATTGTCGAATTCGGAGAGCTGTTTGTTGCTCATGAGCTGACCTTCGACCTGATCGATCTTCTTTTTCAGACTCCGGTGCTTGACCAGCAGATCCAGATACTGTCGATTCTTGGGATCGCCGCGCTTGACTAACAGCAGTTTCTCCAACGTCTCCTCACTGGCCTGGCCGTCAGAGTCGATTTGCTGGACTGCCTCTCGTAAAGCGCGTCCGAGAAATTTCGTCTGCTGGGCACGGATGCGTTCAGCCAAGGGCCGCATCGCCATGTAGGTCTTCCGCTGGGAACTCTCAACCGGCCCGGAGATGATCAGTGGCGTCCGGGCTTCGTCGATCAGGATGGAGTCGACTTCGTCCACAATGGCGTAGTGATGCCCCCGCTGAACCCGGTCGCCGATTTCAAACTTCATGTTGTCGCGAAGATAGTCGAATCCGAACTCATTGTTGGTGCCGTAGGTCACGTCGCATTGGTAGGCCGTGCGGCGTTGGTCGTCATCCATGTCATGCTGGATCACCCCCACCGAGAGCCCCAGGAAGCGATAGACCTTGCCCATCCACTCGGCGTCGCGGCGAGCCAGGTAGTCATTGACCGTGATCACATGCACGCCGTTCCCCCCCAGGCTATTCAAGTACACCGGCAGCGTCGCTACCAGGGTCTTGCCCTCTCCCGTCTTCATCTCGGCGATCTTTCCCTGATGAAGGACCACACCGCCCATGAGCTGCACGTCAAAGTGCCTCATTTTCAGCACCCGCCTGGAAGCCTCCCGAACCACGGCGAACGCTTCGGGGAGCAAGTCGTTCAGACTTTCGCCGGCGGCCAACCGTGTCTTGAACCGGTTGGTTTTGGTGCGCAGTTCCTGGTCCGTCTGGTCGGAGAGGGAAGGTTCCCGGCTGTTGATTCGATCAACCGTCGGCTGAATAGCCTTGATGTCCCGTTCGTGCTTACTGCCGAAAACCGTTTTGAGTAGGGTGTCGATAAACACGAAGGGCCCCTCCCTTTGCCGCTAGAACCCTTATTATGAGGGGATTCAAGACAAAGTCAAGGAGTCAGCCCGAGGGCCGCAAGGGCTGCATTTGGAGAGTTGCTCCCCCTCCTTCGCAGAGGCTCCGGCACCCTCCCGGATTCTGTGGCCGACCACGGTTTGAGGTCCAGTGAACAGGTTTGACAGCCCGATCAGACGGCTTCTATAGTGTTGATCTGACGGCCGCAGGGGTTCCCACATCCCTCCCCAAAGGTCATCGAATCTCCCATGAACTCCAGTTTGAAACCTGCGTACCGGCTGGTTGTGATTGGTGGTGGAATTTCCGGGCTGGCCGCTGCTCACCGCGTCTTGGACAGAGCGTCCGGACTGAACCAAGCCATCCGCCTGGACTTGTTCGAAGCAGGCCGTCGCCTGGGGGGCCTCATCCATACCGTAAGGGAGCAAGGGTTTCTGCTGGAAGGGGGGCCGGATTCCTTCATTTCCGAAAAACCCTGGGGAGTCGACCTCTGCCGCCGGCTGGGTCTGGAGAGGAACCTCATCGGCACGTCTCCGATCCACCGCAGGAGCTTCATCGCACGGGACGGGAAACTGCTGCCTGTTCCAGAGGGGTTTCACTTGATCGCTCCCTACCGATTCGGATCCTTTCTCGCCTCTCCACTTCTGAGTTGGCCGGGCAAAATCCGCATGGCAGCCGATCTCTTGCTGCCGCGCCGACGCCTCCTTTCAAGGGACGACGATGAAAGCCTGGCCGCATTCGTTCGCCGCCGTTTGGGAGAGGAGGTCTTGGAACGGCTAGCCCAGCCGCTGGTCGGAGGTATCTACACCGCCGATCCCGAAAAGCTGGGTCTGAGGGCAACCTTCCCTCAGTTCCTCGAAATGGAAAAATGCCACCGTAGCCTCCTGCTGGCCATGCGGCGGTCTGGCATGACACAACATTCACCGGCAGATGATCATCCCGCCGGTCCTCGCTATGGTCTCTTCGTCTCCTTGGATCAGGGGTTGCAGCGTCTGGTTGACCGGCTGCAGGAAAGCATTCCAGCCCATTCAATCCATTTGGGTTGCAAGGTGGTTGGGCTTCGGCGCCAAGACCGGTCCCACCAGTGGGAAATCGACCTGGAAAAGAGTCCGCCGATCAAGGCAGACGGGATCTGTCTTGCGCTCCCGGCCCACCAGTCGGCTGGCTTGTTGGAGGCGCTGGACCCCTGGCTGGCGGCAAAATTGAGAAGTGTGGAACATGCCTCCACGGCAACCATAAACCTGGCGTACTCCGCGGAGGACATTCCTGCCGCCATGGATGGTTTTGGCTTCCTGGTTCCGGCTGTGGAAAAGGGTTCGATTCTGGCCTGCAGCTACAGCCACCGCAAATTCGCTGGACGCGCCCCCAGGAACGGGGCGCTGTTGCGAGCATTCGTCGGTGGAGCATTGCAGCCGGAAACGCTGGATGATGACGACCAGGAGTTGATTGCACGGGTGCGGCGGACGCTTGGAGACTTACTGGGCATCACCCGCCCACCTCTGCTGAGCCGGGTGGAGCGTCACCCCAAGGCCATGCCCCAGTATGGGGTCGGGCACTTGGGCCTGGTGGACCGGATTGAGACCCGGTTGCTCAATTGGCCCTCCCTGCAACTGGCGGGAAACGGCTTCACCGGCATTGGTGTCCCGGACTGTATTCGACGGGCCGAGCAGTGCGTCGACAGGTTGCTGGCCCGCATTTCTCACCGGGGGGCGTGATGATGGCGCAGGAATTTTTCCCTCAGCGCGTGCTCGCGAGCGAAGAGCGTAGCGGGCACTACGGTCGAGGGAGCATGTGCGCGCTGAGGGGAAAAGGACAAGCCAGAGCACGCCCAGCACCGTGTGTACCCGCAAGGCATCACAATCGGACCAACAAGTTGCTGAAAATAAACCCTCTTTCATCATTTATCGGGCGACCCGGTGAGAGTCGAGGGGAGGCGCGCCTGCCTTAGATCGAGGGAGTCGCTGTTGCCGGCGGCTTTCGCCACTCGCCGGTGCCTCAATCTCGTTCCTAGCTGCGTTTCCTCGCCCCCGCTCGTCAAACCGGACGTGCTGTTTTCCAGCATCCGGCTTTCAGTCGGGATCATGCCTTCGCCCACGGAAAGCTTCTTGTCCTCGACCCCAGGCAAGTGAGACCGTAGTCCTGCCGCAGCCTCTCGTCCGTGAAGCGCACTGTCCCCCCGGACCTCACCTTGTGCCGCCGACAAAGCCACTGACGCAGCCGCCGGACCGCGTGGCAGTCGATCGCTCGGTAGGCCGGACTGACCTGACCAAGGCCATAGTAGTTCGCCCACCCCGTCATGACTCGGTTCAGGTGTTCCACCATCTGGCCCGGCAGCACCACCCCGTTCCTCGGCGCCGTCCACTCGCTGATCCTGCGGCAGATGCTCCCAACGCTCGCCTGGCTGGGGCGGGTCCCAATGTAGCTCCCCCTCCCCCTCCGGCGATAGTTGCGTCCAATGCGGTATCCTAAAAACTCCAACGCCTCCTCCGGACACCTCAAGCATCGGGTCTTCCGCTCATTGACCGGCAACTTCAGCTCCTCCATGATCCGCTTGACCGCCTCCAGCATCTCCATCGCCGTGGCCTTGCCGAGTACACAGAAGTCATCCGCATAGTTGACGATCTCCGCGCAGAAGCGCTGGGCATACCCCAGCACCTTCCAGCCCAGTATGAAGCGCCTCATGTAGAGATTGCTCAGCAGTGGTGAGATCGGGGCTCCTTGCGGCGTCCCCTTCCTCTGCTTGCGCCCCCGGTTCCGGCGGCGCTTGCCACCCTCCCCGTCGTCCTCCTCCACCGGCATCTCCAGCCATGCCTTGATCAGCTTCAGCATCCTCCCGTCGCTCACCCGCCGGGCAATGCTTCTGATCAACTCCGCATGCGGAATCTCACCGAAGTAGTTGGACAGATCTCCATCGACCACCTCGTGGCGCCCCCTCTGCAGGAGTTCGTGCACGCGGTGGACCGCTTCATTGGCACTCCGCCCCGGTCGATAACCATACTGCTCCGGTTGCAGGTCCGCTTCGAAGATCGGCTCCAACACCAGCATCGCCGAACTCTGCGCCACCCGGTCCCGTATGCAGGGTATGCCTAACGGCCGAAACTTCCCAGGCTGTTTCTTCGGGATCAGTACCTGCCTCACCGCCTTCGGTCGGTAGGTCCCTTCCCTCAGGTCCCGCCCCAGTTCCCCCAACCAGCCCTCCACTCCCTGCGCCTCGATGTCCTTGAAGCTCTCCCCGTCCACCCCGGCCGTTCCGCCATTACGACGAACCCGCTCCCAGGCTTCCCTTAGAAAATCCTCTCGCCACATCTTGTCGCACAGCGCATGGAACCGCCGCTTGGGGTCCTCCTTCGCTTTCGCATGTAGCATGGTCTGGAATTTCCGAACTCTTTCTGACCCTGTTAGACCCTTGTCAGTGGCCATGCCTTGCTCCCTTTCCACGCTGCTCCCCACTCAAGGCCCCTTCCCTCCACCGGCATTACCCGGCTTCTCCAGTACTACAGGCCTCTCCGCCACCCTGCCGGCCCAGACTGACTCTCGCGAGCTTCCGGTTCGGTGCGTGCCTCACCACCCACAGGGCTTCCCATGTTGCCACCTTCTTCCCCTTCCATGCGTGCCAGCGTCACTACCCCGGCGGGTCCGAAGGGGTGCCCGCGTCGCTCGCTTCCCCCTCCGTCTTCGGCCTTCCCCATTTCTCAGGTGAGTCGGCCCCCGCATTGCCCGTTTCGAGGCCTGCTCGACGTTCACTCACGTTCCGGCCCGCATGTTCGCTGAACCGCCTTATGCGGCCCTTTGACACCAGGGTGCTTCAGACCATATCGTTGCCTCCATGATCCGCCCTGGCTGCTACCAACCGGAGCGACAGTTGTTGGACGGGTTTCGCACCCGTTGGAAGAAGGCGCCTTTCCATGGCGCACTGAGAACTGCGGGCTATCGCCGTTGGCTCCGTGAATCCTGCCCGGGCAGCGAATTACTTCAAGACCATGCCGGTTCGGGACCAGCGGGTTTTGCTGAAGAAGTTGAGTGCCTTGCTTCCGTATTCCCTGGCGTGCCGCAGGATGGATTTGGGGCTTGGATCGTAGGGGGCGTCGTCGTAGGACCAGTAGATAAAGAGGGGTTTGCCGATGATGTTCTCGCGTGGCACCGGGCCCCAATAACGACTGTCGTGGCTGTTGTTCCGGTTGTCTCCCATCATGAAGTAATGGTCTGGGAGAATCAGGACCGGTCCGTGGGAATCCCTGGGTGCGTAGCGGTCCTCCTCCGGGTCAAAATATTGATAGGGCTCCTCGATTCTCTTGCCGTCAATGTAGACTGCCTTGTCCCTGACCTCCAGGGTCTCGCCGGGAAGGCCGATGACACGCTTAATGAAGGGCACACCGGGGTTATGAGGAGGCTTGAAGGCTACAATGTCTCCTCGCTCGATCTTTCGGTTCGGCAGAATGTTCAGGAGGAATTCCGGGTAATTTGCCGGGAAGGCAAACTTGTCCAGAAAGAAATGGTCCCCAACCAGAATGGTGGGCTTCATCGACTCCGTCGGCACCTGCGTGGCTTGAGCGATGAACTTCGTGAAGAAGAACACGAAGACCAGGCTGAACGCCAGGCTCTCGAGCCACTCGCGGGCCGCGCTCTTGCGCCGTGCGCGCCGCGATTTCAGGTTGACTTGATCCTCGGCGGAGCCGTCTTGGATGAAATCCTCTGTCTCTTCGGGCATCCTCCCCCCAAAGCATTGGCGCCCCACGTTGGCGGGAACACCTCCGAACCGGTTCTGCTATTATAGGAAATTCCGAGCGGATCCTTCAAGCTGGCAGGGGCACTGGCCCGGCACGGGATCGCGGGCGAAACGCCGGGAGCACGCTCCGGGCGAAGGACACCCTGAAGATTTGGATCCTGACCCGCCGCGAACTCGGGAGACGTTGCCAGCCGGGCCTCCGGGGGTTGGAATTTATGGTCACGGGTAACCCGACGTTTTCCATCATCAACTTCGGTTGTCGGGCCAGTCAGTCGGACGGGGCTGCGCTCGAGCAGGCGCTCCTACAGACGGAACTGGAGAAGAATCGAAACAGTGCGGCCTCTGACGTCGTGGTCATCAACACCTGCACCGTCACTCGGACCGCTGATGCCCAGGCCCGCCAGACGATCCGGCGGATTCACCGTCATAACCCGGGCGCCAGCATAGTGGTGACCGGTTGTTATGCTCAGCGTGCGCCCGAGGAAATTGCTCGAATGGAGGGCGTGACCTGCGTTGTCGGCAACTCCCACAAACAGCAACTGGCTTCCTTGGTCGCAAAAAAACACCTCCCCGCTCGTGTTGCCTCCGACTGCGGAGAGTCGGAGGAACGCCTGCCCGGCGGCGCCAAGGTTTACTGCAGCAGCATCTTTGAGTCCCGGGAGCTGCGGTCCATTGCCGACATGTCGGGGGGAGGCAGGACCCGGGCCTTTCTGAAGGTGCAGGACGGCTGCAGCTATCGGTGTTCCTACTGCGTGATTCCGTTTGTGCGCGGCGACTCGCGCAGTCTTCCCCTGAAGGAGGTGTTGCGGCAGACGAGGCACCTGTTGCATCAGGGCTACAAGGAAATCGTACTGACCGGCATCCATCTGGGAGGCTACGGAAGGGACTTGGACCCCGGCGCCCGGCTGGCCGGTCTGATCCGACGGCTGCTTCAGGAAGAGCCTCTGCAACGGTTGCGACTCAGTTCCATCGAACCCTTGGAAGTCACCGACGAGATCATCGATCTGGTGGCGACCTCTCCCAGGATGGCCAAGCACTTCCACGTCCCTCTTCAGAGCGGTTCCAGCCGCATTTTGGGCCTCATGCGCCGACCCTACCGAGCCACCCAGTATTTGGATCTGCTGGAAAAGATCCGGCAGCGGGTTCCTGAAGCGGCAATTGGAGCCGATGTGATGGTGGGATTCCCCGGAGAGACAGTGCAGGATCATGCCCTGACGAGGGATTTGATCCAGAATTCACCCCTGACCTACCTGCATGTTTTCCCTTTCTCCCGGCGACCCGGCACGGCCGCGGCCCAACTCGAGGAGGAGGTGCCTAAAGCCGTTGCGGCTTTGAGAAGCTTGGAGTTGAGGACTCTGGCCGAACTGAAGAACCGTCGCTTTCGAGAATCTCAGGTGGGGCGCGATCTTCCGGTCATTACTCTCCAGGACAAATCGCCGCAGTCGACCACGCGGGCCCTGAGTTCCAACTTCCTGAAGGTCGAATTGGCCGGTGCCGAATTGCAGCCCAATCAACTGTTGCAGGTCCGAGTCATCGGGCTCACCCGGGAGGGGGTTTCGGCTTGCACTTCAGACGGCCCGGCGGGCAGGAGGATCAGGCCTCGAGGATGACTTGGGCCACCGCATAGCGATCGGTGTGAGACAGGCTGATCCAATAGCGGGCCGCTCCCAATTGGCGAGCGACCTCAAGGGCTTTGCCGGACAGCAGGATCTCCGGTTTTCCGTTGGTCCGGTTGCGAACTTCGGCGTCACACCAGCCGACCCCGCCGCTCCATCCCGTCCCGATGGCCTTGAACAGGGCCTCCTTGGCAGCGAATCGAGCTGCATAGTGCTGAAAGGGGTTGGGGCGCCGGTCACAGTATCGGATTTCGGCGGGCGTAAATAGCCGGTTCCGCAAGCGGTCACCCCGTCGCTCCATGGCTGCTCTCAGCTTGCCGATCTCCACAAGATCAATGCCGGTTCCGACAATCACGACTCTTCTGCCTCATCATAAGAATAGCGGAGACGCTTTCTCCCTGGCACCCAGCGGACTATACCTGCAGCACCCGGCGCTGGCGGCCTGCCCTTGGCTGGTTCACGGTTTCAGCCTGCGACGCCGCGCGTCCCGGGACCACCCAGCGCTCGTCGGTTCGAGTTTCGAGCAATCCGGAGAGGATGTCAAACGCCTTCAGATTCAGAACGACTTTGTCACAAGTCTGGCCGGAAAGACCATGCTGCTGGTGCGGCTGCGCCAATGCCATTCCGACGGTGTCGTTTGCCTGGACCATTGTTCTCCGGGACACCTCCCCTTGGAAGGGGATGCCGTAATTACCCACCACTCCCGGCTGTTGTTGGCGGTGCAGGTGGCTGACTGCCTGCCGGTGTTCATCGTCGACAATGCCAAACATGTCCTGGCAGCCGTCCATGCGGGTTGGCGCGGCATCCTGGCAGGAATCGTGCCCAAGACCCTGGAGCGCATGCGCTCCCGATATGCCTCCGATCCGCGGCATTGCCTGGCCGTTATCGGGCCCTCGATCGGCCCCTGCTGCTATGAAGTGGACCAGGATGTGGCCAAGCCCTTCGAGCACGCTTTCCCCGGCCGCCCCCAGCTATGGCGAGACCACCAGCTTTCCGGACGGACCCTCTCCTCCCGAACCATCCCTTCCGAAGACCCCCTTAACACCCGACGAATGCTGGACCTGTCGGCTGCCTGCCGCTGTCAATTGGAAACCGCGGGGCTCCCTGACAGAAACATCTTCAGCCACCCGCCTTGTACTTCCTGTCATCGGGATGTCTTTTATTCTTACCGAGCCGAAGGAGGGAGTACCGGAAGAATGCTGGCTGCCATTGGCAAGATTTGTTGAACCTCCCCGCTCAGACAGCCGAGGAAGCGGAACGTCGCCGGCGCAGCCCAAGGGAAAGGGTCTCACCGGTGAACAACGAACATAATTAAAGGGGATCTGCGCCCCGCCTCCCCGGCGACAAATGCGGGCTAAGGCCTGGCCAGGAAATCATCTTCATCCTGCATGGAGCCACTTGGTGGGCGTTGCCGGCCGCTGGCGGGCCAAAACAGGGTTTGGTTTTCCAACCGATGTTGGCTAGAATGATGCGCTCTCTCCCTGTGTCGCCCCTCCCTCCCTCACCCCCAGATCTCAAGTGTGCCCCATGGATCAGAAACACATTTTGGTGGTGGACGACGACCCCAATATTCTGGCCCTGATCCGGACGATCCTGACCCAAAAGAATTACCGAGTGGCAACGGCCGGCGACGGCCAACAGGCCTTGGAGACATTGAGTCGATCGAACTTCGACGCCATGATCACCGACGCGCTCATGCCGGGGCTGGATGGACCCACCTTGACGGAGAAAATCAAAAGCGATCCCAAGCTGAAGGACCTGCCGGTAATCATGATCACTGCCAGCAAAGAACCCGACATGGTTAAAAGGAGTTTTTCCTCCGGCTGTATTCTGTTCCTTCCAAAACCCTTTACGGGAGCGAGCTTGATTTCGATCCTTCAACTGGCCCTCAGGTAGAAGGCACTGATTGGGAAGGCGACAGCGCTGGCGTCCCAAAGGAGAACCTGGATGAAAATCGCACTCTGCAACGAAGTCCTTCGCGACCTGGAGTTCCCCGCCCAGTGCGAACGGGCGGCCGCACTCGGGTATAGCGGTTTGGAGCTGGCTCCCTTCACCCTGGGAGAGGCGCCTCACCGCCTCTCAGCCGACAAAAGAGCCCAGCTTCGCCGGGCGGCTGCCGACTCCGGAATAGCCATCACCGGCCTCCACTGGTTGCTTCTGACACCACCGGGACTGTCGATCACCGCTGCCGACCCCGGCGTCCGCGAGGCGACCATCGACGTCCTCACGCGACTCATCCACCTGTGCAGCGACCTCGGCGGGAAGGTGCTGGTTCACGGCTCTCCCAAGCAACGCCAGGTGAAGGAGGATGAAGATCCCCTGGAAGCCTGGAATCGGGCCCGCGATCTTTGGGCAACCATCGCCCGGCAGGCCGCTCAAGCCGGTGTCCGGTACTGCATCGAGCCATTGGCGGCCCGCGACACCAACTTCATCAATACCATCGGGGCCGCTGTCGACATGATGGAGGCCGTCGGCAACCCCTCCCTGCGCACCATGATCGACACCCGGGCCGCGTCGCATTCGGAATCAGTTTCCCTGCCGCAGTTGGTGGATCGATGGCTTCCCTCGGGCGCCATCGCCCACGTGCACCTGAATGACCCCAGCGGACTGGCTCCGGGACAGGGATCCCTCAACTTCGCCCCAATCCTGGAAGCCCTGCAGAGACACCGGTACCCGGGCCTGGTGTCGGTGGAGCCCTTCGAATACCGGCCGGACGGGAGCACGGCGGCAGCCAGGGCCATCGGCTATCTGCACGGTGTCCTGGATGGCCTGGCATCTCCACCCTCCTGACCTCAAGCGGAACCGGCTATAATGGAGCATCCTGGACACCCAACCCAGCATCAGGAGTAAGGAACCCTGGATCGATGAAAGGGAGAGGGACAATCGCAGTGCCGCACAGCCAACCGGCCATACCAGCCGCCGTCCGCGTGGTCTCTTTTCTCTGCCTCTGGTGCTTGCTTCCGGCCTTGTCGGCCTCGGGCGCCTACAAGAATCTGGCGGTCAAGGTCGGCCCGGCGGAAGGCTATGCCTCTCGACAAAGCCAGGGACCGGTGACGATTGCCGCCGACCCCTATCCGTCGGAAGCCAGGATACGAACTGCCTTCGACGTCAAGGGCCTCTCCAAACTGGGTTTGGTTCCGATCAACATCATCATCAGCAACCAGGGCCCTGACGCCCTTTCCGTCAACGGCGCAACCGTCACGTTGCTCGATCCGGAATATGGGTCTCTGCAGGCCATACCGCCGATAGAGGTGGTAAAAATGGTCCTGAATCAAGCCCGTGGTCGTTCGAAGACTCTCGGCCGCTTTCCCCTGCCTCGGACCCGCATTCCCGGAAGCCGTCTTGAGAAACGGGTTTTCGAGATGGAGACCGACTTCATTCGAAAATCGCTCAAACGCCGAATCCGACCCCGAGCCACGGCCTGGGGCTTTGTCTTCTTCCAGCTTCCCGAGAAAAAATCAAGCCTGACCGGCTATAAAATAATTATCCCGGACATACAAAACGATAAAACAAAACAGAACTTATTATATTATGATATCGAGCTAAAGTAGGCTCCTGTCCATATCCGGATCAGCCACTGAAGCACCAGGAGAAAGCCATGAGAAGAGATCCTGCTCGTTGGGCTCTTGCAATCCTGCTGGCGGTTCATCAACCGGTGGGGCTGGCCGCCGAGACCCCCTCCGCCCGCGGCGCCACAACCGGCCAAACGCTCACCATCCAAGCCGGAACTCGGTTCAAAGCCTCATTGGAGACGCCCGTCAGCACCAAGCTCTCCGAGGTAGGCGACCTGCTCTACTGGACGCTGTATGAACCGCTGCGGATTGATGAGGAGCACGTGCTTCCCCGAGGTACGGAACTCTCCGGGCGAGTGACTTTCGTCAAGCGGCCTGGAAGAGTCAAAGGGAAAGCGCAGCTTTACGCTCTGATGGATGGTTTGGAGACACACTACGGGACCGAACCGATCGCTGTGTCGGTGGATGCAGCCGACGATATTGCCAATGACGAGAAGATTCGAAGCGACGAGGAAGGGAAGCTGAAAGCCAGCCGAGACATCGGCCACGACCTGGGGAAGGCGGAGCGGGGGGCCAGGCTCGGGTCCATGGCCTCGCTTCCGATCGCCATTACGACGGCCAGCCTGGGGGCTGTCATCCTGGGACCTGCGGTTGGGGCCTTGGCCGGGGTTCTACTGACGCGGGGCAAGGAAATCCGCCTGCCGGTGGGAACGGTATTTCGAATGGAGTTTATCGAGGACCTGGCGATTCCGGCTTCCCTCGCCGCGTTTCATCCCGCCGATCCGCCAAGACCCGCGCCTAGCCCGCATTTCTCACCAGGACGCTGAGCATAAGGTCGAATTGCGGCGTTTTGATTGGAGTCTTCAGGGTACAGACGGTGCTGGGCGCGCCCTGGCTTGTCTTTTCCGCTTCAGCGCGCACATGCCCCCTTGAACGTAGTTCCGGCTACGCCCTTCGGTCACGAGCACGCGCTGAATGAGAATTGCGGGCTAGTTCCTGAGCAAGCGCTGGTAGAGCCGTTGCAACTCTTCCTGGGAGTAGTATTCGATCTCGATCCGGCCCCGGTTGCCGTTCGGGATGATGCGTACTCTGGTTCCCAGGGCTGTCTCCAACTTGGCCGTGGCTGCCTTGACATTCGGGTCCGGCCCTTTCCGTTCCTCCCGTTTGCCGGTGGACTTCTTTTGTTGTGAAATCAGTCTTTCGACCCGCCGGACTGACCACCCCCGCATCGAAGCTTGGGTAGCCAGGAGTTGCTGGGCTTGGGGATTGTCCAGGGCCAGCAGTGCCCTGGCGTGGCCCATGGAGAGCTCCCCCCCCTTGACCATGTCCTGGACCGGAGCAGGCAACTTCAACAAGCGCAAAAAGTTGGCCACTGTCGAGCGCTCTTTTCCGGTCCTGCGGGCGACTTCCTCCTGAGTCAATCCAAATTCGTTGGCCAGGCGGGAGTAGGCACGGGCTTCCTCCATCGGATTGAGGTTTTCTCTCTGCAGGTTCTCGACCAGGGCGGCTTGCATCAACTGGTCGTCACCAAGCGGCCTGATAACCGCCGGAATCTTGCGCAGTCCCAGGAGCTGAGCCGCCCTCCAGCGCCGTTCTCCTGCAATGATTTGAAAACGGTCGCGGGCCTGGCGAACCACGATAGGCTGAACGAACCCGTTCACCTCCAGGGAGCGCGCCAACTCGCGCAGCCTGTCCTTGTCAAAGACCTCGCGAGTCTGAAAAGGATTGGGTTCCAGCAATGCGACCTCCAGCTCCTGCAAGCTCGATTCCGTCTCGGGCTTGGCCGCACCCATTAGCGCACTAATTCCCTTGCCGAGCGCCTTTCGTGCCATGATCGATCACCTCCAGAGCCAATTGAATATAGCTTCTGGCTCCCTTGGAATTCACGTCGTACAGAAGGATAGGCTTCCCATGACTGGGAGCTTCCGCCAGGCGGACATTTCTCGGGATGACTGTCCGGAACACCTGACCTGCAAAGAAAGCGCGCAGGTCCTCCGCCACCTGCCGGCTGAGATTGGTGCGCTCGTCAAACATGGTCAGTAGAAGCCCCTCTACGGACAACCCCGGATTCCATTGACGGCGAATCTGGATGAGTGTCTCCAGCATCTCCGAAACCCCTTCCAAGGCAAAGTACTCGCACTGAATAGGAATCAGGATGGAGTCTGCCGCCACCAGGGCGTTGAGGGTTAGGAGATTCAGTGAGGGGGGGCAATCGAGCAGAACAAATTGGTATTGCCTGCGGAGGGGCTTGATCACCTCTCTCAACCGGAACTCTCGACGGTCGACGTTAACCAGTTCCACCAAGGCTCCGGCCAGGTTTTGATCGGCTGGAACCAGGTCCATCCCTTCGAGTTCTGTCTGGAGCAATCCCTGTTGCCAGCGGACTTCTCCCGACAATAGGTGATAGAGGCTCTTTCTAACAGCACTCTTGGAAAAACCCAGGCCGCTGGTGGCATTTGCTTGCGGGTCGCAGTCTACCAGCAGCGTTTTCATCTTGGCTGCGGCCAGCGACGCGGCCAAGTTAATGCCGGTGGTAGTCTTCCCGACACCACCCTTTTGGTTGGCGATGGCGATGACTTTCGCCAAGGAAGTCCTTTAAGTTCAGAATAACTGAAGGAGTTCGGAGTGCGAGCGTTTCCCGTCTGACACTTTGGAAGCAGGCAACTAGTAGCAGAACCACCGGCGAAATTCAACCGATTCGTCTTTCGGCGCCCCAATGTTTCACGTGGAACATTGACTTTCTTATAAGCTGGCCCCCGCCCTGCGGTGTGGATCATACGAGAGTGAAACAACGAACCTTCATGGCCTATCAGGAACAAGGACCATGTCCCGTTAAACCGGTTTTCTACCTATTGAACGTGGATACACAGGATAGACAGGATAAACAGGAAGAGAAGCTGCTGCTCAGGAAGCTGACTCGCTCGATGATCGAGTGCGCGTTTGTGGAAAACCTCAGGGTCCTTCGTGGCCCTTCACGGACCCCTTTCGAGTCTCTTCCAACCCCTTGGAATCCCTTCTCGGATTCATCTTTTGCCCCCTTAACAGATCCTTTGGCGCCCTTCGTGGAAGTCTTTTCTCCCTTCCCGACCTTTGGCCGATCCCTCTTGAGCTTTCTCCAACCCCTTAGTGGCCCTTCGTAGCCCTTCGTGCCCCTTCGTGGATATCTCTTTTTGGCCTTTGTGGATTACCCTCAATTGTTTCAAATAAGTTCGGCCCCCGCCCCCCACGACGGGGCGGATCATTCAGAGGAGAAACAGCCAGCCGTTTTCGTTTTGGAAATGAAGACGAACCACAAATGAACACGAATAGGCACGAATACGGATGGAGTTCCTTCAGTGACGAGCGGCGCCCGAATGCTTCTGCACTATTGTGACGGCGGTGTCACGACGTCATGGGAGAAAGCCCCCCGGGAGCGCGGGCGTCCCGCCCGCACAAATCTTGGTATAGCCTCACCCATCTCCTCGACCCGGATCGAACGGCAACGGCGCCATGGCTCTGCTTCGGCCGGGCCCAGGCGATTTCCGCCGGCAGTAGGGGCGGGCTGCCGTATCGCAGGGAAACTGAGCGGCAACCCAAGGGATAGCATGCGGGCGAGACGCCCGCGCTCCCGGGGGGTGCTGTCCCGATGGTGCGTCGGGGGGTATCCGGCGGGCGACTTCTCTGCGAGCCGACCGGCGCCCTTTGGGAAACTCCCGTTTGTCCGCGAGCCCTGCCCCCGCCGTGCCGTGCGGATCAAACCAGAGTGTAACAATCAGAAATCGACCATCCCGTCGCGACCTTGGCATCCCGTCGCGGTTAACCTCAACGCCTTAGTGGCCCTTCGTCGTTCTTCGTGGCCCTTCGTGGATAACTCTTTTTTCTTTTGTTTCAGATAAGCTCCTCCTGCCACAGCCCTGATGTTTCACGTGGAACATTGCCTTTCCCTCATGCCGCTCACCAACAGACGCTGCCGACTCCACGGCACCTGGATGGGAACCGACCACTCCACCCCGGGCAATCCCCGGATCTCCCTGTTCCAAATCGCACTGGAAGTGAACAGCACCCACTTCACCCTGCCCTGGATCAATCGGTCGCACCGAGTCAGCTTGCCTCCAATGGCACCCAGGCCTCGCATCGTTACCGTCCGCGGTGACCGCGAGAAGTCCGACGGCCGGCACTCCTCCAGCCGCTTACAAATCACCGCTACGCCCTCCAGAGCCAGCCGGCGTCGAACCGTTTCCAGAAAGCTGGCCCGTTTCCTGCGAGGCTCCAGCAAATAAACGCAGAGTTCCGGCCGGTAAATCTTCAATGCCATCCCCGGGAAACCTGCCCCGGATCCCACGTCCAACAAGGGCCCGTCCTCTTCATCCAGCAACCGGGCGGCCAGAAACGACTCGGCAAACAACTCTCTCAGCATTTCCACCCGGGTTTCGAATCCAGTCAGGTTCACCTTCCGATTCCACTGCTCCAACAGACTCAGGTAGACTTCTACCTTCTCCGCGACCGCTCCGTCGCAGTCAATGCCCCACTGGCCCAGGAGGTCCTCCACTGCTTGGCTTTCGGAATAACCCCTGGCTGCCATTCCTTACCTAGACCGTCGCTTCCCTTTTGCGCCGATTGAGTTCCAGGTGAATATGGATGATGGTAAGCGCCGCCGGCGTCACGCCCGGGATACGGCTAGCCTGACCGATCGTCACCGGCCGGATTCGGGATAATTTCTCAACGACCTCGCGCGAAAGGCCGGAGATGTTGCCATACTCGAAATCAGCCGGCAGCACCCGGGCCGAGGCTCGTCTTACCTTTTCGATCTCTGCTCTCTGCTGCCGGAGGTACCCCTCATACTTGATCTCCGTCTCCACGCTGCGCAATTCTTCCGGCTTCAGGTCCGCTCGCAGCTCCCCCGGCAGTGTCGGCACAAACTGCTCGATCCGGAACTCCGTACGCTTCAGGGCCTCTTTTGCGGAGATCTTGCCATCGCCCACCCGGATCCGCATTTCCATCAGGAAGGCTCTCAACCGCTCCATGCGCCGCTGCTTGGCCTCGTACCTTGCCACCTCTCGCGCCCCGACCAATCCCAACTCCCCCCCCAGAGGAGTCAGCCTCCGGTCCGCGTTGTCAATTCTCAACTGCAGACGAAACTCGGCCCGGGACGTGAACATTCGATAGGGCTCATCGGTTCCCTTGGTGACCAAATCATCGATGAGGATTCCTATATAGGCCTCGTCTCTTCCCAATACCACCGGCTCCTCTCCCCTCACCCAGCGGGCCGCGTTGATCCCGGCCATGAGTCCCTGGCAGGCAGCCTCCTCATAACCGGTGGTCCCATTGATCTGGCCCGCATGAAACAACCCCGCCACCCGCTTGGTTTGCAGGGAAGGAAACAGCTCTCTGGGATCCACGTAGTCATACTCAATGGCGTACCCCGGCCGAATCAATTCCGCTTCTTCCAAACCCCTGATCGAGCGGACCATCTCCATCTGTACCTCTGCCGGCATGCTGGTCGAGAGCCCATTGACATAGATCTCTCTGGTGTTGAGTCCTTCCGGCTCCAGAAAAATCTGGTGCCGCGGTTTATCCGGAAATTTCACCACCTTGTCCTCAAACGACGGACAGTACCGGGGACCTATCGACTGAATCTGTCCACTATAGAGCGGCGACCGGTTCAGGTTGTCCCGGACGACCTGGTGGGTACGTTGATTGCTGTAGGCGATGAAGCAGGACACCTGGGGTTGGGAGATCTCCGAGGTGCGAAATGAGAAGGGCGTGGGATCCTTATCCCCTTTCTGCTCTTCGGTCAACCCAAAGTCGATGGTCCACCCATCCAGTCGAGGCGGGGTTCCCGTCTTCATTCGCCCCCAACTGAAACCCATGGCCTTGATCGATTCGGCCAGCGGAACCGACGGCGATTCCCCGCTGCGTCCGGCGGCACTCTTCCGCTCGCCTATATGGATCAGCCCGTTCAAGAAGGTGCCGGTCGTCAACACCACGGCTCGAGCCCCCACTCGCCGCCCGTCTGCCAGTTCGACTCCCCTGACTTGCCCGTTCTCTCTTAGAATCCCCACGACCTCCGCCTGTCTGATTCCCAGCCGGGCTTCCCTTTCCAGCAAACACCGCATGGCGACACGATAACTCTGCTTGTCAGCCTGGGCACGCGGCGACCGCACGGCAGGACCCCGGCTGCGGTTCAACAACCGAAATTGAATCCCGGTGCGATCGATCACCTCTCCCATCACGCCACCCAGCGCATCCAACTCCCGCACCAAATGGCCCTTGGCGATGCCCCCGATGGCTGGATTGCAGGACATCTGAGCAATGAGGTCAGCATTCATGGTATAGAGCGCGGTGTCCAACCCCATCCGAGCCGCGGCCACTGCCGCTTCCACACCGGCATGCCCGCCGCCGATCACCACCACATCATGGTCTTGAAAAGTGCCGCCACCCATCTCTCGTCTCCCCTGGAGCTTTCCCCAGGTTACTTCCCCACACAGAATGTTTCAAAGATGCGTCCCAGGATATCTTCAACGCCCGTCTCTCCCGTCAGTTCGCTCAGCGCACTCAAGGCCCGGTGCAAGTCCAGCAATATCACTTCATGGGGCATCTCTTGCTCCACAGCGCCTGCGGCCCGCTTCAACGCCTTCAGCGCCTCTCCGATTCGTTCCTGCTGGCGCAGATTGGTCACCAGGGTCCCTTCCCGCTCCACAGCCTTCCCCTGGCCCAGATCCTCGAGCAGCAACCGCTTCAAGGCTTCCACTCCTTCGCCGGTCAATGCCGAAACCCGCACCACCGGTGCCTTGGCATCCCCCATCCCTTCCGCGGGAAGCCGTTGCGGCAGGTCGATCTTGTTGATGACCAGGCAGCAAGCCTCCCGTTTCAATTCCTCCAACAGCCTCCTGTCCTCTTCCGTGAGATCGGCCGATCCATCCAGCACCAGCAGCAACCTGTCGGCATCGGCCAGCACCTCCCGGGTCTTGTCGATTCCAATGCGTTCCACCGGATCCTCAGACCTTCGAATTCCGGCAGTGTCCAACCATCTTACCGGAATCCCCCCCAGCTGGGCGTCTTCGGCAATCACGTCGCGCGTCGTCCCGGGACGTTCGTTGACAATGGCACGTTCCTGGTTGAGCAAAGTATTGAAAAGCGTAGACTTGCCCACGTTTGTCCGGCCTACCACCGCCACCGTGAGCCCGGCGCTCAGAAACCGTCCCCGACCAAACCCGGCCTCCAACTCTTGCAAACCGGCAACCAGCGGATTTAATTGCTCTTGTATCGACCTCTCTGACAAAACCGGCACGTCGTCGTCTGCGAAATCGATGCCGGCTTCCAGCAGCGAAATCAACCTCACCAGCAATTCCTTGATCGGATTCAACCGCCGCGACAGGGATCCCTCTGCCTGTTGCCGTGCCACTTGAGCCTGGAAAAGCGTCTTGGCCTCGATCAGATCCCGAATCGCCTCCGCCTGCACCAAATCGATTCTGCCCCGCAAATAGGCTCTCAGTGTGAACTCTCCCGGAGTCGCCACCCTGGCGCCTGCCTCCAGCAAGACTGCCATGACGGCCTGAAGCACCACTGGACTGCCATGACAGCCGATCTCGACCACATCTTCGGTAGTGAAGGACCTTGGGGCCTGGAAATAGGTCACCATGGCCCGGTCCAGGATCCTGCCCGTCTTGAGGTGCTTGATCCTGCGCAGCCTGGTGGTGCGATCCTGAAGGCTGTTTCGGGGACAGCCACAGACCGCCTCAGCGATCGTGCGGGAGTCCTGTCCACTCAGGCGAATCACCCCGATGCCACTCTTTCCCCTCGGGGTGGCAATGGCCGCTATGGTGTCGTCAATCAAGGTGGGCATGATAGCCGATTGCCGAAGACAAACTGGCCTTCATGATGTTTCCAGCGAACCGGAGAGAATGTCGGGCCAGGCTGACAGGTGCGGATCTGCCGACTATCCGGGATGGATGACAACCTTTCTGTTTTCGCCGTACCCCTCGCTTTCGGTACGGATAGCTTCGTCTCCGGCCACTGCCAGATGAACGATGCGTCGTTCCTCGGGCGACATAGGGTTCAACGGAAAGGGCCTGCCCAGCCGCTTCACCTCCTCGGCAGCGGTCACCGCCATGAGCTGCAGCTCCTCGGCGCGCACCGAACGATATCCGTCTGAATCCAGGACAATACGCCATCCGCTTCGTTCGAACATGCGGTTGCACAGGGACTCCAGGGCCTGAAGGACGGCTGCCGAACGAGCCAGCAGGATCCCCCGATCCTCTCCAGTGAAGTTCACCTCGACCTGAGTGTCCCCTTCCCTGACCTCAAAGGACAACTTCAGGCGGGCCGACCGCACAAACAGGGTCAAAAATTCCTGCAGAGTCATCGTCCTGTTCAACGCGAGGTTCGCGCTTTCCTTCTCTTCGACCTGCGGGGAACAGCTCGGGTTTCAGACTTCGTCTGTTCCACCTTGGCCGCGTTCTTGCCATCCGCTCCGGGGGCCTCCGCTTGCTTCGCCGCCGCACCGGGACCATAGCGATTCATGGCCAACTGCTGAAATATATTGACGATATTGCTGGTAAACCAGTAGAGCACCAGGCCACTGGACTGAGTAGCCATCATGAACCCGAAGATCAACGGCATGAAAAGCATCATCTTGGCCTGCAACGGGTCCGCCGACGGCATCGGCGTCATCTTTTGAGTCAACATCATGGAAACGACCATGAGAACTGGCAGCAGGTAGGTCGGATCCGGTGCCGACAAATCCTTAATCCAGGCAAAAAAGGGCGCCTGTCGCAATTCGATGGCCACGCTCAACAGGCTGTAAAAGGCAAACAGAAACGGCATTTGCAGCAAAAGGGGCAGGCACCCCCCCAACGGATTCACACCGTGCTGCTTGTACAGCGCCATGACCTCGCTGTTCATCTGCTGGCGCTTGGGATCGGAGGCTTTGAGCTTCTTGTATTTCTCCTGGATGGCCTTAATCCTGGGTTGGATCTTCTGCATCTTCTGAGACGCCAGGACCGACTTGTAACGCAAAGGAAACAGCGCCGCATTAATGACGACCGTCAGCAGAATAATGGACACTCCGTAGTTTCCCACCACGGAGTAAATCCATTTCAACCCGACGAACAAGGGTTTGCACAGCAAGGCAAACCAGCCATAGTCGATCAGATCCCGCAGTTCTTCTGGTAGCACCTCGGTGTCCTTGGGTCCCACGAACAGTCTGAAACGGCCCTCGGACGCCGCACTGTGAACTCCGGCTCCAACGGAAACAGCCTCCGATTCCTCGGCAGTTGTCTCCGTGTCGCGGGCCAGGTGGATCCGGCCGATCCCGCTCGGTCCCGCCGGCAGAAACACGGCGGCAAAGTAGTGATCCTCCACACCCAAAAACCGGAATCTGCCTTCCATCTCCCGCTGACTTTCAAGGTCCCCGGCTTCCATCCGTTCGATCGCTTCCTGGCCCCGATAAAACACGTGGCGTTTAGCCCAGGTGTTTGCCAGTGTGGCATCCCCGAATCCACCTTGCCAGAGGAGAAAGTAACCTACCGGCCGACCGTCGACGGAGACGTTGCAATCCACCTCGACCTCGTAAGAGCCCGACCGAAAGGCTATGGTCTTCACCACCTCGACCCCACCCTCGGCGTATTGGAATTGGAGACTTCCCGAGCTTGCTCCACCTTGGGTCAGATTGACTCTCGGCGGGGAGTCGCTGTGAAAAAGCGCCGTCCGCAGGACAGCCGACACTTCCGGAGGGTTTTCGACGATTAAAGCCATTGGGAAGAGCGCTTCCGGCGAATGCTCCTCGTCGATGAGATTCAAGGCTTCGCCATTTGCGTCCTGATAGCGCTTCAGCACCCACTCCTTCACCACAGCGCCCCGGTTGGAAAACGACAGCTTGAACAAATCGGTTTCCACCGAGTAGAACTGCTCCGCGGGGGCTTTCCGGGTTTTGGAAGCGCCCGTTCTCAGCCTTTCCAAAGGAGTCCTGGGGATGACGTCAGGCGCGGGTGGCCGGACCTCTGCCTTTGGACTTGGCTGCTCCACATCCGGGGTTGGCCCGGCAGGCTCCGGTCGGAGGTAGGGCTCCAGAAGGTAGCGGGAGGCCAGCAGAACGAGGAAGGAAAGAGCAATGGCTAAGAGAAAGTTTCTGTTCATCGGCGATCCGACTACTCAAGCGGGTCGTAGCCGCCTCGGTGAAGCGGGTGGCACCGCGCAATCCGCCTCATTGCGAGCAGCGTCCCTCTCAAGAGACCATATCTACTGATGGCTTGATGGGAATATTCCGAGCAGGATGGCCAGAACCGGCAAGCTGGAGGTAGAAGCGGCGAAGCAAACTGCTTGTAACAGCGAATGAAGCTGAGCGTGCCTCTCTTGAGGAATTCCAAGGGCCCTCGTTAGATGTCCCAAAAGACGATACAATTCAGAAAAGGTTGATTGAGATCCCAAAGATGCTGCCGCAGCCCTCGGATGTACCACGACATCGACACCAAATTCGGCTAGGCAGGCCCGCTTAAGCCGTATCGCCTCTCTAATACGACGCCGTAACAGGTTCCTCCTGACTGCTTTGCCCAACTTCCGGCCAACGGAGATGCCAAAGCGGGGATGCCGAAGGCCGTTCCTTAAATAGAAAAGCTGAACCTGCCGGCCGCGAATCACCCTGCCGCAACCGTAGACCCGCCGGTACTGCTCAGCCGTCAATAAGCGATTCGATTTTGGAAAACAGCGGTCCAACACTACGCTCGATCAGGGAGTCAAACGCTTGCGGCCTTTGGCGCGACGGCGTTTGAGAATGAGCCGGCCAGACTTGGTTCTCATTCGAGCTCGGAAACCGTGGGTCTTGGCCCGCTTGCGATTGTTGGGACGAAAGGTCGGCCGCATAAGTACCCCGAATGATCTTCTCCTGTGACCACACCCAAAGCTACTTCTTATAGCACAGGCCCTTTTTTGCTGTCAATCCAAGCGGCGGGCTCAACGTACCTTGACAGGGCAGCTTTGGGGTTGAATCCTTTCCACTGCTGTGGTATCGTTTTCTGGTTTCCAACATCCTCTTTTTGTCTATTAACCTGTCTGATTATTCGTTATTTTGCTAATTTTTATTAGAGCACCCTCTCCCTAAAAGTCTGGCAAGGATCGGCAAGCCCTCTCCCTATGAATGCTTGGCAACAGATCTTGAAGTGCGTCGAAAACAAACTCAACAGACAGACCTTCACAACCTGGTTCAAGCCCACCCAGTTTCAGAGTTTGCAGGCTGACAACACCCTCCACGTGACCGTCCCGAACCTGACCTTTGAAAGCTGGATAGTGGAACACTTCTCCGACGTGCTTAAAGACGCAGCCCGGGAGTCACGCTTCGGAGACGTTAAAATTCGCTTTCACGCCAAGCCAGCCGAGCAACTCGCAACGGCTCCAAAAGCCCCTCCCTATCAAAAAGAACTGGACTTCACTGCCACCGAGAACCTGCTGAATCCCAAGTACACGTTCGACAGATTCGTGGTGGCCTCCTGCAACCAGTTTGCCCATGCCGCTGCCTTGGCCGTTGCCGAGGCCCCCAGCCGCATCTATAACCCCCTCTTCATCTACGGCGGCGTGGGTCTTGGAAAGACACATCTGATGCAAGCCGTCGGCCACAAAGTCCGGTCGATCTCCAAATCGGCTCGCTTGAGCTATGTATCCTCGGAAAAATTTACCAACGAGGTCGTCAATGCCATCCGTTACGACAAGACCTTGGCCTTACACGAAAAGTACCGGAACGTCGACGTGCTTCTTGTGGACGACATTCAATTTATCTCCGGCAAGCAGGCAACCCAGCAGGAGTTCTTTCACACCTTCAATACACTCTACGATGCCCAGAAGCAGATTGTCCTCTCCAGCGACTCGCTCCCAAAGGAAATGCCGGACATTCAGGACCGGCTGAAGTCCCGCCTCGAGTGGGGGTTGATTGCCGATATTCAAATGCCCGATCTGGAAACCAAGGTTGCCATCCTGAAAAAGAAGGCGGAGTTTGAAAATTTCGAACTCCCGGATAATGTGGCTTTTTTTATTGCCAGCAAGATAGAATCAAATATCCGAGTGTTGGAGGGATCCCTAAACCGCTTGATAGCCTTCAGTTCCCTGACCGGCGAGGCTGTCTCTCTTGGCATGGCCCAGAGGGTCCTGAAAAACACCCTCAAAACCCAGCAAAAAGCCGTCTCCATCGAGCACATCCAAAAGGTCGTCGCCGACTACTTCAGTGTCAAGGTCTCGGCCTTGAAGGCCAGGAGCAACTCAAAAGCAATCACCCAGCCGAGACAGATCGCGATGTACCTGTGCAGGAACCTGACCTCTGCCTCCTTACCCGAAGTCGGCCGTGCCTTCGGCGGCAAGCACCACACCACTGTCATGCATTCCATCAAGAAGGTGGAATCTCAAAGATCCTGCCAAAAAGATTTCAACAACCTGATCAACATGTTTCTGGAGTCACTGGAATGACTAATCCTGTTTTCCACAAGGGGACCCTGCAGCATGCCTGTGGAAAGGATGTGGATTTCTTCCGGCGGCCATTTCGCATGTTGTTTTCCACGGGGTTGTCCATAGGTTTATTCACAGGCTTTGTCGTTGAAAAAGGACCAGATCAGCGAGTTTTCCTCGCTTTCAACAACACTACTATTATTACTGTTAGTTATTACTAAGAGTTTATTCTCATGGAATTCATAGTTAGAAAACTGGACATTTTGCAAGAGGTCGGGCTGACCCAGGGGGCGGTTGAGAAGAAAACCACCATCCCCATTCTGGCCAATCTATTGCTGGATGCCGGCCAGGAGAAATTACACCTTGCAGCCACCAATCTGGACCTTGGAATCAAGACTTCCTGTGCGGCAAAGGTCGAAGAACCCGGTGCTGTTACCACGCCGGCCAAAAACTTCCTTGATATTCTTCGCTCATTGCCTGATGAGGAGGTCCGGATCAAGAAACTGGACAACAACTGGCTGCGGATTGAGTGTGCTTCGGCTGCTTTCAAGTTGGTAGGCCTGCCGACGGACAATTTCCCTACCTTGCCCGTGTTTGGGACGGCTTTGGTGGAGATCCCTGCCAAGGACCTGCTTGGCCTTATTAACAGGACCATCTTTTCGGTGGCCGAGGAAGAAGCCCGCTTCGCCCTCAACGGGGCTCTCCTTTTGGTCAAACCCTTGAGCTTGACCATGGTTGCAACCGACGGACACCGATTGGCCCACGTGGAGAAGCAGGCCAATTTTGACCACTTATCCAGCGAAATCAGTGCCTTGATTCCGAAGAAGGCCTTGGCGGAGTTGCAACGGCTGTTGTCGGAAGCAGGCGAAGAGGACGCTGTGAGCTTTGGCAAGGACGAGACGCATCTGTTTTTTCAACTGGGCAGACGTTTACTGGTGTCCCGGATGGTGACGGGGCAGTTCCCCAACTATGAGGCGGTGTTGCCCAAGGACAACCATCGGAGCGTGGTGGTGGATCGTGAGGAACTCGCCACTGCCATCAGGAGGGTGTCGTTGTTGGCGGATGACAAGTCTCGCTCCATTCAGCTTCTGTTGGACAATAACAAACTGGATATCCGGTCGAGTAATTCCGACCTCGGAGAGGCCAGAGACGAACTGGATACGGATTATTCCGCGGGAAAGATCGAGATCGGATTTAACTGCCAGTACCTTTTGGATTTTCTGGCAGCTGCCGAGGATTCCTCCGTAAGCTTCGATTTCAAGGACGATGAGAGCTCGGGACAACTTCGTCCCGCCACCGCAGAGGATTATCGCTATCGCTACGTGGTCATGCCTATGAGGACTTAGGCCGCATTCCTCGGGAGTTCGGCCGGGTCACCCACCGACCGGGATGCCGGTGCCTGAAGATTCCGTGTCGGGCCACCGGGCACTTTTTCTTGGCTGAAGGGATTGGGGTGAATCGTCCTCCAGCTTGGAATGATTCTCTCTCAGTTGTCAGTCAGGTTCTTTCGGAATTTCTCGGATTGCCAGCTCGTTTTCTCACCTGGGGCCAACTGGATCCTGGGAGGAAACGGTCATGGCAAGACCAATCTGCTGGAAGCCATCCATGTCCTGGCTTTGAGTCGATCCTTCCGGACTCACCAATCCCGTGACCTGATTCACTGGGAATCCGGGCAGTGCTACCTGGGGGGTGAGGTCAGGAGTCAGGACCGCGACTATTGGCTCTCCATCGAGCACAACTCCCTATCGCGCAGGTATTGCGTCAACCGGTCGCGGGTGGACTTGCTGGAATACGTCGGTCTCCTGAGCGTGGTGGTCTTTTCGACGGCCCAGGTCGAGCAGTTCAAGTCGGGGGACGCCAGTCGGCGGCGACTGATCGATCGAGGACTGTATCCTCTTCAACCAGTTCATCTCAAAAGGGTTTTGGACTATGGCCGCGTCATCAAGCAGAAGAATTCTCTACTGAGGGAAGGTCCTTCCAGCTATAATAAAATCAGCCGTGATTTGTTGGATGGCTGGAACCTGCAGATAGCGGTCCTGGGAGCAAAGATCATCAAGTCACGTCAAGGGTATATCGAAAAAATCCGGAGTAAATTACTCCTCCGCAACAACCGCTTCACTCCAGAAAACCTGACTCTGCATTACGTTGCCTCCTCCGAGGTGGACGCCGGCGCCAGCCTGACCCAGATCGAAGAACAACTGATGGCAATGCTGAATTCGGGCCGCGAAAGCGAATTTCGGGCTCGCAGGGCCTTGATCGGTCCTCATCGGGACCGCGTTTCAATGGAGGTCGATGGCAGGTGCATGCAGCGTTTCGGGTCGGCGGGGCAGCAACGGAGTTCCCTGATCGCATACCAGCTTGCCCAAATGGAGGTCCACTTCGACCTCCGCGGCGAATATCCACTGTTCCTGATGGATGACCTCGACGCCGAGTTGGACGAGCAACGCATCAACCGGCTGCTGCAGGTTCTGGGGGTAAAGCCACAGTTGTTCATCACCAGCAACAAGCCGGGCTTCATACGGAGCCAATGGGCTGAATCTGCTGCGAACAGAGGATCGAAAGTGTTTCAAGTCGAGTCGGGCCGTTTTGCGGAGATGACATCTGTTCACTAAACCTTCCATAGAAAAAAGGCACGATCCATGAGCGAGCTTAGCGAAGCGAATTCCAAGCCCGAGCCAGGTGGGACCGGCAGCCTGTCCCGGAGGAGGAAGTCGAACGGCGGGGAGTTGAACTATGATGCTTCGAGTATCAAGGTGCTGGAGGGGTTGGAGGCCGTTCGCAAACGTCCGGCCATGTACATCGGTTCGACTCGAGAAGAAGGGTTGCACCATTTGGCCTACGAGGTCGTCGATAACTCCATTGACGAAGTGCTGGCGGGGTTTTGCGACCGGGTGGATGTGACCATCCACGTGGACAACTCCATCACGGTGGTGGATAACGGTCGCGGCATTCCGGTCGACTACCATGAGGGAGAGAAGAAATCCGCGGCCGAGGTCGTGATGACCACCCTGCACTCCGGCGGAAAATTCGACGACAACAGCTACAAGGTCTCCGGAGGCCTCCACGGCGTGGGGGTTTCCTGTGTGAATGCCCTGGCCGAGGAACTGGAGTTGGAGATCTGGAGAAACTCCAGGGTCTACCAGCAGTCCTACCGGCGCGGCCGCCCGCTGGGACCACTGCAGGAGACCGGCAGGACCGATCGACGGGGCACCAAGATCACCTTCAAGCCGGACTCCACCATCTTCGACACGTTGGATTTTCATTTCGACACCTTGTCTCAGCGCCTGCGCGAGCTCTCCTTTCTGAACAAGGGCGTGGTCATTACCGTCACCGACGAACGAACCGACAAGACCCATCAATTCAAATATGCCGGTGGGATTTCCGAATTCGTCAAACACCTGAACCGCAACAGGACAGTGTTGCACCGCCCGCCGATTTACTTCGAAGCAGAGCGGGAGACATCCAGTGGGGAATTGATCCGGCTGGAAGTGGCTATTCAGTACAACGACGGGTACGCCGAGAATGTGTTTTCTTTTGCCAATAACATCAACACCGTCGACGGAGGCGCTCACCTTTCGGGTTTCCGGTCGGCACTCACCCGTTCCATCAACAGCTACGGGCAGGCCTCGGGCCTCTTCAAGGATCTCAAGGAAAACCTCTCCGGTGATGACGTGAGAGAGGGCCTGTCTGGGGTCATCAGCGTCAAGTTGCCTCAACCGCAGTTCGAAGGCCAGACCAAGGGCAAGCTCAACAGTGACATCAAGGGGTTGGTGGAAGCCTTCATCAACGAGCACCTGGCGGATTACCTGGAAAAGACACCGGCAGTAGCACGAAAAATCATTCTCAAGGCCGTGGAGGCGGCACGGGCTCGCGAAGCCGCCCGTAAGGCCCGAGAGTTGACCCGGCGCAAAGGTGCCCTGGATTCGGCTGCGCTACCCGGAAAGCTGGCCGACTGCCAGGAAAGAGACCCGGCTCTCAGCGAGATCTTTATCGTCGAGGGCGATTCGGCCGGTGGCTCGGCCAAGCAGGGCCGGGACCGGAAGTTCCAGGCGATTCTGCCACTTAAGGGAAAGATCCTCAACGTTGAAAAGGCCCGCTACGACAAGATGCTGGGGCATGAAGAAATCCGGGCGATGATTACCGCGCTTGGCGCCGGAATCGGCACCGACGACTTCGACGCCGCCAAGCTTCGCTACCACAAAATCATCATCATGACCGATGCCGATGTGGACGGCTCCCACATCCGTACGCTGCTGTTGACCTTCTTTTTCCGTCAAATGGTGGGGCTGATAGAGAGAGGACACGTCTATATTGCCCAGCCGCCCCTGTTCAAGGTCAAGAAGGGCCGGAGGGAATGGTACGTCAAGGACGAAAAGTCCATGACCAGGGAACTCATGCGCAGCGCCACCGAAGACTTGGTTGTCAGGACAGGAAAGACGGGACAAATCGTGCAGTCCCGCCGCTTGAACTCGTTCCTGGAGAAGCTGGTGGACTTTCGGAAGTTCTTCGGCAAGCTTGAAAAACGGCTTGGGGATCGAGCCCTGGTAGAGGTGCTGCTTCAAGCCGGCCTGCACAACAGAAGGCAGCTTAGAGATGAGGCATTCCTCACCCGTCTGCTGGACCCGATCCGGGATCTGGGCTACCGTCCCATGGTCCTGCGGGACCCGGAGCACAGTCTGTTCAAGCTGGTGATCCCCGCCAGAACAGACAAGGGCGCCGCAGGCAGGGTAATAGACCTCCAGTTCATTGCCCTGCCCGAATTCAAGAGCGCGGTGAGTCTCAAGCGTGCCTTCGGCGAATTGGATCAGCCCCCCTTCGTGGTCGTCGCCAAGAACAATTCCGAGGTCGAACTGGCAAGTCGAGACGACCTCCTGGACACGGTGATTGCGTTGGGCAAAAAGGGATTTCAGATTCAGCGATACAAGGGACTGGGCGAGATGAATCCGAACCAGCTCTGGGAAACCACCATGAATGCCGAAACTCGCTCCCTGCTGCAGGTGCGCATCGAAGATGCAGTGGAAACCGATGAAGTCTTCACCATTCTCATGGGAGATGCCGTTGAGCCCCGCCGTCGATTCATAGAAGACAACGCCCTGGACGTGCAGAATCTGGATGTTTAGAGTGTGGCGTCAGGACGGATTCTTTCCCCAGCCGGGGAAGATTCCCACGAGATTCTCATGGAAAGCTCAACACCGCTAAATCAAGCGCGGGTCAACATCGAAGAGGAAATGAGGCGCTCCTATCTGGATTACTCCATGAGCGTGATCATTGGCCGAGCCCTGCCCGACTCGCGAGATGGACTCAAGCCGGTGCATCGGAGGATTCTCTACGGGATGCAGGAAATGGGACTGGCGCCCAACAAGCCCTATCGCAAGTGCGCCAAGATCGTCGGGGAGGTCATGGGGAACTTCCATCCCCATGGCGATTCAGCCATCTACGACGCCCAGGTGCGAATGGCGCAGGACTTTGCCATGCGCTACCCCCTGGTTGACGGCCAGGGAAACTTCGGATCGGTGGACGGGGACCCTGCGGCAGCCATGCGCTACACCGAAGCCCGGCTGGCCGGCATTGCGCGGCAAATTCTGGCTGACATCGAGCTGGACACGGTGGACTTCGCCCCGACCTATGATGAAAGCCAGCTCGAACCCTCCTGTCTTCCCACTCGAATCCCCAATTTGCTGGTGAACGGTTCAGCCGGCATCGCGGTGGGGATGGCTACCAATATCCCACCTCACAACCTGACCGAGGTGATCGACGCCGTCATTCACTTGGTGCGGAACCCGGCCGCCACGGTGGAGGAGTTGGCAAAATTAGTGACGGGGCCGGATTTCCCCACCGGGGGGGTGATCTATGGGAGGGACGGGATCAGACGGGCCTACGCGACGGGTCGGGGCTCGATCGTCATCCGGGCCAGGGCCGCCATTGAGAAGCAGCCTCACGGCGACCGGAACATGATTGTAATCCGGGAGATCCCTTTCCAGGTCAACAAGGCCAAGCTGATCGAGAAGATTGCGGACCTGGTCCAAAGCAAGAGAATCGACGGCATTACGGATCTGCGCGATGAGTCGGATCGGGACGGCATGCGCATCGTGGTTGAGCTGCGGCGCGGCGAACAGCCGGAAGTCATCTTGAACAATCTCTACAAGCTCACCCCGATGCAAAGCAGCTTCGGGGTGATCATGCTGGCCATCGCCGAGGGCCAGCCGCGCGTCCTCAACCTGGCAGACGCCCTTCGAAGCTTTGTTGACCATCGTAGTGAGGTGATTCGGCGGCGCAGCCGCTATCAATTGAAGAAGGCCGAAGACAGGGCCCACATCCTGGAGGGCCTGTTCAAGGCTCTGGACCATATCGACCGGGTCATCCGGCTCATCCGCCGATCCATGTCTCCGCAGGAAGCGCGGGAGCGCCTGATGGCGGAATTTGGCCTCTCTGCCGTCCAGGCTCGCCACATTCTGGAGATGCAGTTACGGGCCCTCACCGGCCTGGAGCGGGAGAAACTGCATCAAGAGTACACCGCGCTCGCCAAACGCATCGCCGAGCTCCGGGAGATTCTCTCCAGCAACCCTGCGCTCAAGCGGCTGTTGGTGAAAGAACTCAAGGAGGTCCGCAAGCAGTATGGGGACGAGCGCCGCACCGCCATTGTGGACGAGGCCGCCGAGATCACACTGGAGGACTTGATCGCCGTCGAGGACGTGGTGGTCACCATGACCCGCACCGGGTATCTGAAGCGAACCCCCATCAGCATCTATCGCATGCAGCATCGCGGGGGCAAGGGCCGTATCGGCATGCGCACCCGGGAGCAGGATTTCGTTGCGTCCCTCTTTGTGGCTTCAACCCACAGCTATCTGCTGATATTCACCAATCAGGGGAAGATCCACTGGCTCAAGGTCTATGTGATCCCGGATGTGGGGAGCAGCGGCAAAGGCAAGGCCATCGTCAACCTGGTCAACTTCGAACAGGGCGAGAAGGTGGCTGCCTTGCTGCCGGTCACCGAGTTTGCCCAGGATCAGTTCGTGGTGTTTGCCACGCGGCGGGGAACGGTCAAAAAGACCCGCCTGGATGCCTTCAGCAACCCGATGTCCAGGGGAATCCGTGCGATCTCCTTGAACAAAGGAGATGAGTTGATCGGCGCCGAGTTGACCGCGGGAGACAATCAGATTTTCTTGGGCACCCGAAATGGCAAGTGTATTCGCTTCCACGAGAGCGGCGTGCGATCCATGGGGCGGCAGGCTCGCGGTGTCAAGGGCATCGATTTGGTGCGAGGCGACTATCTGGTAGGCATGACGGTCGGTGGCGATAAAGGCTTGATCCTGTCGGTCACCGAGAACGGTTACGGGAAGCGCACCCGGATCGGCGCCTATCGCTATCAGTCCCGAGGAGGCCAAGGCGTCATCAACGTGAAGACCACCGATCGAAACGGGAAGGTGATGGCGATCATGAAGGTGAGCGAGAATTCGGGAATCATCCTCATCACCGCCCAGGGGAAACTGATCCGCCTGGAATCCGGGGCCATTAGAGCCGTGGGCAGAAGCGCCCAGGGGGTCCGGCTGATGGATCTCCACCAGGGCGATCAGGTCGCGGCTGCTTGTCTGATTACCCACCAGTCGGAGCGACTGCTGGATGGCCAAGCCCCCGTGATTCACTGACCGATCGCCCGGCAGCATCGCTTCAAGCCGTTTCCACCCGATCTTTCCTGCGGTTCCACTTCAGGTACTTCCTCCGACGGAACGATTGAACTCCCATGGCCGTGACCACGGTGCCGTAATAACCCAGCATCACGTCGCACTTCAGCGGTTCCCCAAGGCGTATGGCATTCTGCAAGTTCTGGTGATGCAGCTTGATGTCCTCCGCTCCCGTCTTGCGGTAGACTTTGGACCAGGTCTCCTGAGCCCTCATCTCGCCCGGCTGAACCCGGTCTTCCAGGCCGACCGTTTGAGGAGTGATCACGAAGCCGCCCCTGGTGAAGCGGAGGGTGGCTTTGTGGCCGCGAATCACGTGGGCGACTTTGAAATCATTGGCCATGGAGGAGATCAGGGCCACCGTCGGGCCGCCGGGATAGTCGCAGAGCATGTTAAAGGTGTCCGGGATCTGGGCGACGCTCCGGGTGAATTGCCAGGTTCCGCCGCTGGCCACCACCCGGTCGGGGAAGGTCAACCCCGCTGCCTTGATGATTCGGGTTACGCGGTGGATGAAGAGGTCGGTTGCGATTCCGCCGGAATAGTCCCAGTAGCGTCTCCACTGAAAGAAACGGCGGGGGTCCCAGGGGCGCTTTGGGGCCGGGCCCTGCCATGCCGCCCAGTCCAGATTGGTCCGCGGATTGGCGTCGGGGTCGATGTCGTAGGCCCAGAAGTCGTCCGTGTAGTTTCGGGAGTAGTCGATTTGGGCCATGACCACTTTGCCCAGGACTCCCTCCCGGATATAGCGGCCGGCGACCTCATAGGATTCGTCCGACATGCCCTGCACTCCCACCTGCAATTTCAGCTTGGAGCGCTGAACCCGTCGGACCACCTCCTTGGCCTGCCGGATGGTTTGGGTCAGGGGCTTCTCCAGATAGACGTGCTTGCCGGCCTCCAGGGCGTCCAGCGCCATGCGGTGGTGCCAGTGCTCGGGGGTAGCAATCAAAACGTAGTCCAGTTCTTTTTGGGACAGAAGGGTCCGGTACTTTGAGTAGGCCTTGGCTGCCGTCTGGGCGACGGCGGCGTCCAGGCGTTTGCGGAAGACGTCGCAAACCGCGGCCACCCGGACGTTGGCGCTGTCCTGCATGGCCAGCAGGGCGCGCAGGTGTGAGTTTCCCATGCCGCCGCATCCGATGACCCCAACCAGAAGTCGCTCATTGGCCCCGGGGATGGCCAGGTAGCTTCGGGCGTTCCAGGCCGGGGCCAAGGCGGCGCCCATCCCCAGTTGTCGGAGAAATCCGCGGCGATCGACTCTTGGATCCGTCATGATGATCTCCCTTCTTGACTGCTCCCAAAATGGTTGACCGGCGCCATTCCGGGGGCCCTTGGGGCAGGCCCGGGGCGGACTCAGGCCGTTGGCCGGGTCGCGCCACCGGCAGGCTCCAGCAGGCGTTCCAGGTTGCGGGAAAAAACAAGCTGCCTCTCGCGGGACGAGACCCCCAATCGGTCCAGCACCGCCCTCTGAGTCCGGTGGATGTCTGTTCTCCATCCGCGCGGAAAGACCGTCGAATCGCTCCCAAACAGCAGGCGTTCCGGCCCGAAGGCTTTCTCCTCCAGGATCTTGCCGAAGACAGTCTCCAGGTCGGTGAATTCCGGCGCCTGCTGCATCCAGGAGTTGGAGCTGGAGGTGTCAAGGTAGAGGTTGCGGGACTCCCGGGCCGATTCCAGCACCCCTGCCAAGCGGCCGCACCCGAAGTGGGGAACGATAAACGGGACCTCCGGAAAGGCGCGCAGAGCGTTGCCCAAACGCCGGGCGTCTCCATATTTCTGCTGGCTCGCACCGCCCCCCCCGAGTTTTTCCTGGATGACGATTCGCAACGGGCCGATGTGGACAAAGACGATCAGCCCATATTTTCTGGCCAGGCGGCAGGTGTCCAGGCAGGCCGGGTCGTCGGGAAAGAACAGGTGCATTGCAGGGAAGAGAAGCAGCCCCCGTAGCCCCTTGGCGGCAATGTCGGCGGTGGCCCGAGCAGCCTCCGGATCCCGCGGATTCAGCATCTGGAAGCCGACGAACCTTTGGGGAAAGGCTTCAACCGCCCGGGACACGGAGCCTTGCTCGCCCGGGACGCTTCCGAACAGGAAGGCGCGGGAGACATGGTGACGCTCCAGTTCCTCCGCCCACTGCGCGGCCAGGTCTTCCGGCTCCCTGGGGGGCGGAGAGATGCCCAACCGTTCCGCCACCCGGGTGGTGGGATCCTTGAGTGCCCCGTACTCGGCAGACTGCCTCGCGTAGAAGCGGAGCACCTCCCGGGTGAAGAAGTGGAGATGAGCGTCACAGAGGCGTTCCATGGGAGCCATGATAACCAGCCGTACGGCGAGAAACAACAATCAAAGAAAGTCTCGCGGATGGAGGCTCCGGCCAGGTGGAAGTCGGGTTGGCAGGACCTCTCACCCCAACTGTCCCCTATAGGCCAGGTTGCGGAAGGGAGGCCACGGAGTGTGGATCCGAAAAGGCTGCAGGTTGCGGTAACCCTGTTCCCGAAGGAGGGCTACCAGCTCGCCGGCGTTGCGGAGCTTGTGTGAGCGGCTGCCGCTCAGGATGGTGCGATTGATCGGATCCCAGGCATAGGGCTTGAATTCCCAGAGGACGATCCTGCCTCCGGGCCGCAGCAGCCCTCTCACCTGGGCCAGTACGCGGCGTAGCTGCGGATCGGTCAGGTACTTCACCACGTGGGAGAGCAGCACGACATCGAAACATTCCGGGCTGAAGGGCATCTGCAGCGCGCTGGCGACCAGAAAGTGGAGCGGCGGGTGTCGCGGCTGCAGGTCCCTTCGGGCTCGCCGTACCATTTGGTAGGACAGGTCAATCCCGACGTAAGGCTGCTCTGCCCCGACGCGACGTTGACTGGCAGTCAGGATTCCGCCCAGTCCCGATCCGACCTCCATCACCCGATCCTCAGGGCGGAGGGCGGCGGCCTGGATGAAGCGGCCGGCATAGACCGTGCCGCTCAGGCTGAAAACCGCGCGCCCGAGGTGGGAAAGCAGGCTGGTGCCTCCGATCCAACGGTCGTAAAAGGTCCGAGCCCGGACCTCCGATTCACTGAGACGGAAGTCCTCCGGGGAACCACTGCCGTCGGTTTGATGAGGCCGTTCCATGTGGTTCAGGGGCAGGTGCCGTAGAGAATTGCTCAGGGACAGTCTTCCACGAAAAGACTAAATGTTGCCTTCTTATGCTCAGCGTCCTGGTGAGAAATGCGGGCTAGTAGTGTTTCAGGTTGAGGTTGGCTGCAGCGATGTCGGTCACATCCACCACTGCCGCAGCGTTCACCCCCATGGCGATGGCGATCGTCTCGCTGATTTCCTGCTTGGTAGCGCCTAACTTGATGGCCTTCTTGATGTGGCCCTCCAGGCAGCCCTGACACTTGGCCGTCAGCGATGCGGAAATCGCGATGAGTTCCTTGGTCTTGCGGTCCAGCCTGGATTCCTTGTAGGTCTCCGCGTAGAAGTCGAAGTAGATCTTCTTCATCCGCGGAGCCAGCATGCTGTAGCTCTCGATTTTACGAGCCGGCTCACTATGATGAGAGGGCGTCGGGGCGTCCTCCGAAGTCCGGTCAGTCTTCCTGTTCAAGTGCCAACTCCTTTGTGAGTGTTCGGGATGCCTTCGGTGGGGTGGGTCCTGTCCGAGACATGGGCCAAGCGTTTTTATAGCACCGACAGCGTCGATTCCGAAGCTCTTTCGGTGGCCTTCCGTTCAGCGGCGGTTTGGTAACGGCGTCCGGAGTTGCATGACTATTGACAGGGTGCCGGCAAATCCTGATAATTCCCTTTACCTGTTTGAGACCAGCAAGGAATGCTTTGCATCGGCCAGCCCGGGAAGGGCAAGGCAATGAAACGTCGTTGGGAGGACATCATGGAAAAAGTTGCATCCTTGGTTCTGACACTGTTGCTGGGGTTAGGCTTGACCCTCGATCCGTTGATCGCGGCACAGGGGCAACCGGACCCGAACGCGAAGGCCCGGAAGGAATACGCCGTGCTGGACAAGGCCCTGAAGGCGAACGGCCTGAAGGCGAAGGCCGATGCGCTGAGGCAGTTTGTCAGAGCCCATCCGGACTCGCAGTATAAGGACTATGCGCAAAAACAAGCCATCGCCGCCATGGAGCAGTTGATCGTGCAGCTCTACCAGAAGAAGGACATGGCTGCCTTGGGCGGCGTGTCAGAGGAGTTCCTTCGAATGCAGCCAGGCAACGAAAGAGGACTGGGAGGGGCTCTGGAGGCCTTTTACGCCACCAAGAATTACGCCAAGGCGGCCAAGTACGGGGAGGCGCTCTACGCCAGGAAGCCCTCTCCGGGCATCGCCGAAGCCTTGGCCGATTGCTACGACAAGCTGAAGGACAACAGCAAGTTCGTGAACTATGCTCAAAAGATTGTCGCTGGGAAAAGCGACAAGGAGGCGTTCCCCTACAACATCAAGCTCTTCGATCACTATACCCGGCGGCGGAGTGCCGGCCGAGCGGCGGGCTACGCCCAAAAGATGCTGGCGGCTTACGGCGGCTCCGACCTGCCGCCCGGATTCACCGAGGCGAGTTGGAATCAGGTCAAGGGCCAGCTCTATTCAACCACCGGGCTGAACCACTTCAATCGAAAGCGGTGGCGCCCGGCGCTGGTCGCCTACAGGAACAGCCTGAGATTCAAGCCCAGGGACACAGCCGCCTACTACCATATGGGGATGAGCCATTGGAACCTGAAGGACAACCAGCCGGCGATAAAGGACTTGGCTATCGCCGCCCAGTTGGAAGGCAGTTACGCCTCCCGGGCTCAAAAGGCCCTGGAGGCGCTCTACAAGGGCGGCAACAACGGGTCGCTGGATGGGCTCGACCGCATCAAGAAGGCCGCCATCGCAGGTGTGAAGTAGCCACCTCGCCGGTTCCGCTCTCTGAAAACGACTCACAGCCAGGGCGGGGAGCCTCTCTGGCTGTGGGTTGCCCGCCTCTCCGCTCGCCCGGGTCGCCGCCCGATTCAGGCATCGACGGCACCGGGGGTGCTCCCTCCGACCCATCGAGACAGTCGTCACAGCATAGAAGCAACGGGGTGTCACCCCGGCTTTTCATCGGGGGAAGGTGTGGAAATCGGCATCGTCGGCTTTGGAAGGTTCGGTCGTTTTGCGGCCGAGATTCTCAGGAAGGATTTCCTGGTTTCCGTCTTTGACCGCAAGATTCCCTCCGGACAAGGCGGCATTCGGTCTGTCCCCCTGAGAGAAGTGGCCCGCAAGCCCTGCCTCCTGCTTTGCGTTCCCATCTCCCAAATGGAGCGGGTGTGCCGTCGACTTGGGCCCCTCCTGAGCCCGGGTCAACTGGTCATGGATACCTGTTCCGTGAAGGAAGAGCCACTCAGGCTCATGCTGGAACTCTTCCCTGAGTCGGTTGAAGTTCTGGGAACCCATCCCCTCTTTGGGCCGGAAACGGGACGTCACGGGATCGCTGGTTTGGAAGTGGTTCTCTGCCCGGGCAGGTGCAACCGGGTGCAGAAAGTCAAACAGTACCTGGAGAAACTGGGGTTGGCGGTGACTGTGACCACTGCAACCGAGCACGATCGAGCCATGGCCAAGACCCAGACCCTGTTTCACTTTCTGGCCCAAGGCTTTTCCCGGATAAGAATGGATCCCGACACCCTGGCAACCCCCGGTCCCGCCCAACTGTTCCGGGCTTTTCAGGATGTCCGGGGCGATTCCAGGCAGCTTTTCCGTGACCTGCAGCAGATGAACCGCTTTGCCCCGGCCCAGCGGAAAAAGCTTATCGACAGCCTGACCGCCGTGGACAGGAACCTCTCCAAGAGGCAGCGCTGAGTGGAAGGCCCGGCCGTGGCCGCCGGGCTGCCCCGGCCTTTCATATCCTTCGTATCTCCTGCTGGATGGGGTCCCCGGTAACCAGCAGTTCCTCCTCTCCCAGGTAAAGATTCAACTCGCTGCGGATTCCGAACTCCGGCAAGTAGATGCCCGGCTCTATGGAAAAGCAGGTGCGTGGAATCAGGAGCCGTTCGTCTCTGGTTTCCAGACCGTCCATGTTGGCTCCGTTGCCGTGGTCCGACTCCCCGATGCTGTGGCCGGTCCGGTGGATGAAAAACTGGCCGAATCCGGCCCCCGCGATCACCTGGCGGGCGACTTGGTCGACCTCCCATCCCCGCACCGCCGTCCCCTGGCTGGTTTTGGAGCGCACGAACTCGAGGGTGCGATCCCGCGCCTCCCGGACCACTTCCCAGACCCGGAGGACGCTTGCGGGGATTGCCTCTCCCAGAAACGCGACCCAGGTGTAGTCGGCGTAGACGGCCTGTGGCTTGGAGAGCTTGGCCCAGAAATCGATCAGCAGCAGGTCCCCCGGCCGGATGGGAGTCGAGGCCCCGGCGCGGGGCTCATAGTGGGGGTTTCCGCTGTTCCGGTTGACGGCCACAATGGGAGGGGAAGACGATTCCAGTCCCCGCTCCCGGTACATTCGGCACATGCTCTGTTGCAACTGGTGCTCGGTGAGCCGGCTGCGGTTGCGGGTGGCCTCCCGCACCTGTTCGAAGGTCGCGAACAGGACATCCATCAGGAGACGACTGGCCTGGAGGTGGGTCTGGAGCTGCTCCTGGCTCCAGCGCGCCTCGAAGTATTGGACCAGATCGGCCGAGGAAACCACCGTCTTGCCCAGCGCTCGAACCAGCTCCAGGGTCCCGGCATCCACTCTGGAAACATAGGGAATGGAGCAAAGGGGAGAATATTCCATGGCCACCCGTCTGCTCCCCTGCAGCAGGCGTTCCAAGCCGGCCTGCATCTCCTCCCAACTGCTGAAGAGCACCGTGGACGCAGGCAGTCGGTCGAACCCTTGGCGCTCGATGCGGTGACACAGCAGGGTCATGGAGCCCTGGGAGGGGATCCAACAGAACCAGCGTCTGGTCAGCAGGGCTTCCTGAAGACCGAGCAGCTTGCGGGCAATCGGGTTCAGTCCCTGAAAGTCGTAAAGCAGCCATCCATCCAGTTTCATGGCCTTCAACTGCGCTTGAACTTCTTGGAGATCCAAGGTCATGGCGTCATCTGCTCCTTGATCGGAGGCGGCCCGCGAGGAGTTCACCCGGCGATTCCGTCCGTCCGGCCCCCGACGGCAATTGGCTTGACAAAGCGGAAGCCCCGAGACTATCTTTCAGCCGCCCACCCACAGGGCCAAGGACCGGGCCAGCCGGTCCTCCGCAGGGCTGAAGTGGAATTATATGACGAGTTTCCGGTTAACCCGCAGCATTGGTTTGCGGTGAATGTCACGAGACTATCGAGGGAGCAGGCAGTCATGGCAGATGGGGAGAGGATGCTGTTCACCAGTGAGGCGGTTTCGGAGGGACATCCGGACAAGGTCGCGGATCAGGTGTCTGACGCCATCGTGGATGCCTACATCGCCGGCGATCCGGAGTCCCGAGTCGCCTGTGAGACTCTGGTGACTACCGACTATTGCCTGGTTGCGGGGGAAGTGACCTCCAGGGCCAAAGACGCGGTCGACGTCGAGAGCGTCGTCAGAGATACCATTCGGGACATCGGCTACGTGGAAGGAGGAGTCGGTTTCGACTATCGGAGCTGTCGGGTAGACGTCAGGATCGATCCGCAGTCGGAGGACATCTCTCAGGGAGTCACCGAGGGTAAGGGAATGTTCAAGGAGCAGGGAGCCGGGGACCAGGGCATGATGTTCGGCTACGCCTGTGACGAGACCCCGGAGCTGATGCCGACCCCTATCATTCTGGCGCAGAAGCTGGTCGAGGAGCTGGCCAAGCTGCGCAAAACGGACGCCCTCGACTATATCCGACCCGACAGCAAGAGCCAGGTGACGGTGGAATATGCGGACGGCAAGCCGGTGCGCATCGACACGTTGGTCATCTCGACCCAGCATCAGGACAGCGTCGATCACCGCCGGATCTATGAAGATGTCCTGGAACGGGTTGTCCGACCGGTAGTCCCTGCCAACCTTCTGGACGATCGGACCCGGTACTATGTCAATCCCACGGGAAAATTTGTCCGAGGAGGGCCCCAGGGGGATACGGGATTGACAGGACGCAAGATCATCGTGGACACCTACGGGGGCTGGGCTCGTCACGGCGGCGGGGCCTTTTCGGGGAAGGACCCTTCCAAGGTGGATCGAAGCGCGGCCTACGCGGCTCGCTATGTGGCCAAGAACATCGTGGCGGCGGGACTGGCGGCGAAATGCGAGGTGCAACTCGCTTATGCCATTGGTGTTGCTCGTCCCGTTTCGATTCTGGTTGACACCTTCGGCACCGGCAAGCTGAGCGGGGAGGAATTGGTGAAGGTGGTTCGAGAGGTCTTCGATCTGCGGCCCAAGGGAATCATCGACGCGCTCTCGCTGAAGCGCCCCATATTCAGGGCTACGGCCGCCTACGGTCACTTTGGAAGACCTGCCGGCGCGGACGGATCCTTCAGTTGGGAAAAGACCGATCGGGCCGAGGCCCTGGCCAGGCTCGCCCGGACCGCGGCGGCCTCCAGGTCGGGCTGAAAGACCCCTGCCCCATGAGTCCCTTGGAGACTGAACCCTCCCCTACCGACTCGGGGAAACCGGACCAGAAGGAATTGGAGGAGAAGATCCTCCAGGTGCTTCGGGCTTTTTTGGTTGAATTGGGGGCTCATCGGGCGCTGCGTCACCTCTCGCTGAGGGCCCCGCTGGAGCGTGGGCTGGGACTGGCCAGTCTGGAACGAGTGGAGTTCCTGCTGCGTCTGGAAAGAGAACTCGCGCTCAAGTTGCCGGATCATCTCCTGTCCCGGGCCGAAAGAGTCAGCGACCTGGTCCGGGCAGTGATGGCGGCGCAGTCGCAGGCAGACCTCTCTGCATCGCCCTCCCCCCCGACCGACAGTCTCGAACCCCTTCTGCGCCAGGAGATCCGGGGATCCCGTGCGGCACCGGGAGGAGTGGATGCCTGGAACCGGGACGGCGGCTGGCCCTCGACCCTGGACGAGGCGCTCTTCCATTTTGCTCAGCGGGACCCGCGGCGGGTCCAGATTCAATTGCGGCAGGAGGATGGGGAGATGCGCCCCATCACCTATGCAGAGCTGCTTTCGGACAGTTCGGCGGTCGCCGCAGCGCTTCTCCAGCGGGCGGGGGTGCACCCAGGGGATCGCATCGCGCTCATGCTCCCCACCGGACCGGACTTCTTTCCGGCCTTCTTCGGCGCCATTCTGGCCGGAGCGGTTCCAGTGCCCCTGTATCCCCCCTGGCGGGCCAACCAAATCGAGGAGTACGCCCAGCGTCAGGCCAAGATTATCGGCGATGCGGGGGCACGGTTGCTGGTGACCTTTCAGGAGGTTGGACCCTTGGTGCGGTTGTTGCGCGGCCAGGTTCCCAGTCTGGAAAAGGTGGTGACTCTGGGAGGCCTGGGCAAGGCCTCCGGAGCCGTGAGGCGACCCCTGCCCCAGGATATCGCCCTCATTCAGTACACCTCGGGGAGCACCGGGGACCCCAAGGGAGTGGTGCTGACCCACTCCAACCTCATTGCCAATATCCGGGCCATCGCCGGAGCTCTGAAGATCAACTCCCGGGACGTGGGGGTCAGTTGGCTTCCCCTTTACCACGACATGGGTCTGATTGGAGCCTGGCTCTCCTGCCTCTATCTGGGCGTTCCCATCGTGATCCTGTCGCCGCAGGCTTTTTTGAGCCGGCCGGAGCGCTGGCTGTGGGCCATACACCGCTATCGCGCCACCCTCTCGGCCGCGCCCAACTTCGCCTTCGAACTCTGCATGCGGCAGGTCGACCCCCGGGACTTGGAGGGACTGGACCTCTCCTGTTTGCGGGCAACCCTGAACGGCGCCGAGCCGGTTCAACCCGAAACCCTGGAGGGATTTTCACGGCAGTTTCACCCCTATGGCTTCCGCGCGGATGCCCTGCTCCCGGTATATGGACTGGCCGAGTCTTCGTTGGCGGTCAGCGTCCCGCCTCTGGGTCGAAACCCTCGTCTGGACCCCATCGACAGGGGTACTTTCGAAAGAACCGGACGTGCGGAACCCGCGGTCAGCCAGGCCGTGAAGGCGCTGACCTTTGTCTCTGCCGGCCGGCCGCTGCCCGGACACCAGGTCCGGATCGTCAGCGATCGGGGAGATCCGCTTCCGGCCCGCACCCAGGGCCACATTCAGTGTCGCGGCCCCTCCGTCATGCAGGGTTACTTCGGGAAAGCCGAGGCCACCGCGGGAGTGCTGCAGGACGGCTGGCTGAAGACGGGCGACCTGGGCTACCTGGCGGACGAAGAGCTCTTTGTCACCGGCCGGGTCAAAGACATCATTATCCAGGGGGGACGAAACCTCTACCCCCAGGAACTGGAGCAAATTGCGGGGCATGTCGAGGGCGTTCGGCGGGGCTGTGTGGCCGCATTCGGGGTCAGCGGGAGACGGGTGGCGGGAGAGCGTCTGGTGCTGGTGGCCGAAACGCGTCGAACCGACCCGCTGGAGAAAGAGAGGCTGGCTGCAGCCATCAGGGAGAGGCTGGACTCCCATTTGGGAATCCCGCTCGATGAGGTTGTGCTGGTCCCTCCCCAAAGCGTGCCCAAGACCTCAAGCGGCAAGATCCGGCGGGATAGCTGTCGCCGCCTCTACCTGCAAGGCAAACTCGATTCTCCCCGCTCGCCGGTTTGGCTGCAGGTGACGCGCCTGGCCTTCCGGAGCCTGGGACAACGGAGCCGGCGGGCGGTTCAGGCTTTGTGGGGGTGGTTCTATGGCAGCTACGTATGGCTGGTTCTGGCTGCCGTCGCCCTGCCCTGTTGGGTGTTGCTGCTGTTGAAGCCCGCTCGCGCCGGACCGGCCCTGCTCAGATGGGTCTCGCGGATCACTCTCCGATTGGCAGGGCTCCGGCCGGTGGTGGCCGGTCTGGAGCACCTGCCCGCGGTCCACGTCTCCGGCAAGGTGGGGTTGCTGATCATTTCCAACCACGCCAGCTATCTGGATATCCTGGTGTTGGCAGCGGTCCTGCCCTTCGACTTTGCCTTCGTGGCCAAGCGGGAGGCCGCCTCCTGGCCTTTGGTGGGCACCTTCATTCGTCGATCCGGCTACCTCACCGTCGACCGCGAGCACGCACCCGAGGCCGTTCAGGACAGCCGTCGCATTGAGGAGAAGTTGCTGAGCGGAACCCCGGTCCATGTTTTCCCGGAGGGCACCTTCACTCATGCCAGCGGACTGCGACCCTTTCAGATGGGGGCCTTCAAGTTGGCGGCCCATACCGGATGCCCGTTGCTGCCGGTGACTCTTTGCGGGACGCGGCAGGTACTCCGGGACGGCAGGCTGCTGCCCTCGCCGGCCCCCCTCCGGGTGGTCGTCAGTCCGGCCATCCAGCCAGGGGGAAAGGGGTGGAAGGAAATGATCCGCTTGAGGGATGCAGCCTATGCAGAGGTCCTGAAACACTGCGGCGAAGGTCCCCTGGATCTGGTTCTGGCGGGACCGCCCAGGGGCGGTGTAGAGTGACCCGGCCAGGCTGTCACGCCCCCCGGTGAGAAATGCGGGCTCGGATGCGTCCCTGCGCACCGGGAAGGGATTCGGCCCGAGGGCTGTGCGGGAAGCGCCATGATTCCCCTGAAAGACATCAACCGAACCCGGACCTTTCCGGCGGTCACGCTGCTGCTGGTGGTGGCCAACGCGGCCAGCTTCGTCTACCAGTTGTCCCTGGGGTCCGGGCCAATGCTGGCAGGGTTCTTCTACCAGTTCGGACTGGTTCCCCGTGCTCTACTGAGTTTCGGCTACTGGCAGGAAGCCGGGCTCCTTCTGGGTCTGGCTCCCCTGGTGACGTCCATGTTCCTTCATGGCGGCTGGATGCATTTCCTGGGGAACATGCTTTATCTTTGGGTGTTCGGCGACAACGTCGAGGACTGGCTGGGATCGGTGCGTTTCCTGCTTTTTTACCTGCTTTGCGGCCTCCTGGCGGCTCTGATGCAGATTGCGGTTCATCCCGGTTCACGGATCCCCATGATCGGCGCCAGCGGCGCCATCTCGGGGGTGCTGGGAGCCTACCTGGTGCTGTTCCCCGGAGCCCGGGTCCTCACCTTCGTCCCCATTTTGTTCTTCTTTTATCTGGTCCGGCTGCCGGCTCTGATCTTTCTGGGACTGTGGTTCCTGCTGCAATTCTACAACGGCGCCCTTTCCCTGGCGGCCGGGGCGCTCTCCATGGGAGGCACGGCCTGGTGGGCACATATCGGCGGCTTCGTCGCCGGCCTGGTCCTGATCCTGAAAACTCGCAGGTCGCGGCGAAGAAGGGTCGTCCAGTACTGAGGGGTCACGTCGGGTTCTTTTTCAGCGATCCGCAGTTCAGGGTCGGACGGTCTCTGCGACGGTGATGTCCGAAAGTCGCCCTGATTCGCGCGGACGAATGGCTCGCAAGGCGACGGCACTGTCTCGCGCCGCCAGTGCGAGCTCATACCGATCCTGAAGATTCATCCAGCTCCGGGCGTCGGTATTGAAGTATCGTGCCAGGCGCAGCGCCGTATCGGCCGTGATACCCCGGCGGCGGCGAACGATTTCGTTGATCCGCGCTGGCGTCACGCCAATCGCATTAGCCAGAGCGGTGGAGGACAAGGCGAAAGGCTCCATGAAGTCGTGCTTCAGAACTTCGCCCGGGTGAACGGGTTCCAGTTGAGTCATGGGTAATGCCTCCTCAAGCGACATCAGTGGTAGTCGATGATATCCAGGAAGAAGGAATCGTGTCCAGCCTGCCGTCCGGTGCCAGCGATCCTCTGATCCTCACCATTGACGCCGGGAGCTCCTCGGTTCGGGCCACCATCCATGATCATGGCGCCCGCGCTGTGGCCGGTCTGGAGGCTCGAAGACCCTACCAGTTCGCAACCACCTCGGATGGCGGCGTGGAAGTGGGCGCGGACTCCCTGTTCAAGCTGGTCGTCGAGGCGATCGACGAAGTCCTGGCCCGAACCGGCAGCCGCTGTTCCGGAATTGCAGCCGTTGCCATGTCGACCTTTTGGCACAACCTGATGGGGGTGGATGCCAAGGGTCGGGCGCTGACCCCGGTTTACTCCTGGGCCGATACGCGCAGCGCCGGCGCTGCGGAGCAACTTCGAAGCCAGGTGGACGAAAGCCGGTACCACGCCCGCACCGGCTGCCCCCTCCATCCCAGTTACCTGCCGGCCAAACTGTTGTGGCTGTATCGTTCCCGTCCCGACTGTTTCCGCCGCTCCACCCGTTGGATGTCGTTCGGGGAATATGCCTATTTGAAACTGTTTGGCGTTGACCGCTGCAGCCTCTCCATGGCTTCGGGGACGGGCCTGCTGGATCAGGACCGCCTGGATTGGGACGAAGGGATTCTGCAGGTCCTTCCGCTGGAGCGGAACCAGTTGTCCGCCCTCATCGACCTGGACGATCCCCTGTCGGGTCTCGGCCAGCCGTTCGCCGGTCGCTGGCCGGATTTGAGTCGAATCCCCTGGATTGCCGCCGTTGGAGACGGGGCCTGCAGCAACGTGGGCAGCGGCTGTTGCACGCCTGATCGGTTAGCCCTCATGGTGGGCACTTCCGGCGCCATGAGAGTCATGGGGAAGACCCCCAAGCCGTCGGTTCCCCGGGGGTTGTGGTGTTATCGGGCAGACCGGCGGCGCTTCGTCCTGGGAGGATCTCTCAGCAACGGCGGCCTCCTGTTCGAGTGGATGACGGAAACCCTGCGGCTGGACAGGGACCGGGAGGCCGTTGAGCGCCAGTTGGCGGACCTGGCCCCGGATTCCCATGGACTGACTCTTCTTCCCTTCCTGGCCGGGGAGCGCAGTCCGGGGTGGCAGCCAAAGGCCCGGGCTGCCGTTACGGGCATGAGCTTGCATACCCGTCCCATCGAGATCCTTCGGGCTTCGCTGGAATCGGTGGCCTACCGATTTGCAAAGATCGCTCGGCTGCTGGGGCCGGTGGTCCCGGAGAATCGAGAGATTGTGGCTTCCGGCGGGGCTCTCCTGCAATCGGCTGCCTGGCTGCAGATCATGGCGGACGTGTTGGGACAGCCGGTGGTGGCTTCCGCGGTGAAGGAGGCCTCAAGCCGCGGTGCAGCCATGCTGGCTCTGGAGGCCTTGGGTTTCCTCGACAGCATCGAGGAGGAGGAGACCCCTCTGGGGCCGAGGTTCAATCCAGTCCCGGAACGGCGCCAACCCTACCTGAGGGCTCTGGAACGGCACGACCGGCTCTACCGCCTGTTGCTGCCTCAGTGATTTATATTGTGTCGGCCGGGGTGTGGAAGCTAAAGTTTCGTACCGGTGGACCGACGGGGCGCACAAGCCCCGACTTTTACTTCAGGAGGTTCCGATGGGCAGCCAGAATTCAGGCACGATGGGCACCAGTCCGCTCCTGGACTTGCAGCAAATGGGTCAGAGCGTCTGGTGCGATTCAATCAGTCGATCGCTGTTGGATTCCGGCGAGCTGCGGCGGCTGATTGCCGAGGATGGCTTGCGCGGGATGACCTCCAACCCCTCCATCTTCGAGAAAGCCATCAGTGGCGGCACGGACTACGACCGGGAGATCCGCACCATGGCTCGGGCCGGCTTCTCCGCCGAGCGGATTTACGAGGTCCTGGCCATCAAGGATATTCAGGGGGCCGCCGATCAGTTCGGGGCCCTTTTCGAGGCAACCGGAGGTGGGGATGGCTACGTCAGCCTGGAGGTCTCGCCTCATCTGGCCTACCGGACCCGGGAAACCGTGGAAGAAGCCCGTCGCTTGTGGCAGGCAGTGGCCAGACCCAATGTGATGATCAAGGTCCCCGCCACTCCGGCCGGGATGCCCGCCATCCGTCAACTGTTGGGAGAAGGAATCAACGTCAACATCACCCTGATGTTTTCCATGGAGCACTACCTTCAGGTGGCCGAGGCCTACCTGCAGGGCATCGAAACCCTGGCTGCCTCCGCCCATCCCGTCCCGGCCGCCTCGGTAGCCAGCTTCTTTGTCAGCCGCGTCGACAGCGTGGTCGACAAGCTGCTGCAGGAACGGGAGCTACGGGCCGGCACCCCCGCGGAGAGAGAACGCTGCCGAAAGCTTCTGGGCCGTGCCGCTGTCGCCAATACGCGCCTGGTCTATCAAAAATTCAGGGAGATCTTCAGCGGAAGCCGCTTCCTCAGACTCAAGCAAAAAGGCTTCCGGGTGCAGCGTCCCCTGTGGGCCAGCACCAGCACCAAGAATCCCCGCTACCGGGACGTGCTCTACGTGGAAGAGCTCATCGGCCCCGACACGGTGAACACCATGCCCCTGGAGACTCTCTCGGCCTTCCGGGATCACGGGGTGGTGAGAGCCACCCTGGAAGAGGACCCGGACGGTTCCCGGCAGACCTGGGTTCGGCTGCAGGAGCTGGGGATCGACATGAACGCGGTGACCCTCAAGCTGCAGGAAGACGGCGTCAAGCTGTTCGCCGACGCCTTTGACCGGCTGCTCGCCTCCATCCAAAGCAAACAGCAAGCAGTCCTCAGCGCTTGACGCCCCCAACGCATGGTGGTTTCAGGGACGGCGGCTCTCCTTGGGCTTATGGTCGGCTTACGCCCACGGCTATATGCTGCCGCCGCCTACGCGGCTCGGGGAATGGAGCCGCCCTTTTCCACTGGCTTGCGCCCGGCTCACGCCCATGGCACCATGCGGACGCCGCATTCGCGGCTTACAGGAACCCCGGGCTTGCGCCCGGGTGATTCAGGTTACGGAAGCAGCCGGCTTCTGGCCGGCAATCCTGGAGATTCTGCTCCAGGAAAGACCTTCTCGATGGAGCAGAACGAAGCCGAGCAGCAGGAGTGGGACCATTGAAACCATGTAGCAGCCGTTGCTGATGCCTGCGGCCTGCGAGTTCGGATCGTGCGTAGACAGGAACGGTGCAAAGAAGTGGGTCAGGGCCAGATGCATGAAAAACTGGAACCCACCCACCCCTCCCGGTGTGGGAATAGCGACTCCCACAACCGTTATCACTGTCAGCAAGAGCGCGCCCGCCAGAGGAAAATCGCTCAAATAGGCCCTGGCCAGAAACCAAAGCTGGAGGCTGATGGTGGTCCAGATGGCCAGGGAGAGCACCGTGACTTTCACCCTTTCTCCGCCCTGTTTCAGAGCGCCAAAGCCATCCCCAAAGGAAACGATGATGTGGGACAGCCGCCCCGGGATCTTTTCGGTCCAGTTCCCGCGGCCAACCAGGGAGACCAGAGCCAGCAATGCCAGAGCCAGGATCGGAAAGCCGATCAGAGAAAATCTCTGGATGGCCAGCATGATTTCATGCCCCTGCTCGGAATTGGGCGGGTGTTGGCCGGAGAACAGAACCAGATAGACCGCGAAGATCCCGACGACCGTGATCACGTCCAGGAGTCGTTCCAGCAGAGAGGCGGCGATGACCGAGGCGGCGGGTATTTTTTCCTTCCTGGCCAGCACTACCGAGGCCACCACCTCGCCGGCACGCGGGGGGATCAGATTGATGACGTATTTGGCTACCGTCAAGGAAAAGAGTCTTTGGTAGGCAAGGGGATGCTTGACGGGGGTCAGCAAGACTCCCCACCTCCAGGCGCGGAGACCCATATGAAGCAGTGTCAGGCCCAGGCCGGCCAGCAGAAAGGCCGGCTGTCCCTGCAACATCACTTGCCAGGACTGCCCCCAGTCGGGAACGCTGAAGTAAATCAGCAATCCGACCACAAGCGTCAGGCTCAGGCTGACGATCCAGGGAAACAGGACTCTCATCGCGGTCGATTCCGGATCCGGAAGCCTCCGGGATAGCGGGCCCCGAGGTTCCGGCCGCAGGCGGGTGCTCCAGGGACAGGCGCCGCCGAGCCGGCGGGGCCCCGCCGGCTCGGCGCAGCAACCCTACCACGCCAAGGAGGACATCTCAAGCTGCGGAAAGCCGAGGTTTTCCCTGTGGTATACTCGCGCTCCAGCCGGGGCGTGACAATGGCGCTGGCGGGCCGGTTGCCGGGGGAAAATGAGTCCGCTCGATCAACTGAAAGCCAGGATGGCGGAGGTCTCCGACCTCAAGGCGGCTGCTGCGCTGCTGAGCTGGGACCAGCAGACCTACATGCCGAGCGGTGGAGCAGCGGCGCGTGCTGAACAGATCGCCACCTTGGAGGGGCTCGCTCACGCGCGTTTTGTCTCCGAAGAAGTGGGTGCCTGGCTGGAGGGCGCGGCTGCCGGGACCCGGGCCTTGAGCTACGAATCGGACGACGCCAGTCTGGTTCGGCTGACCCGGCGGGATTACGACAAGGCTTGCAGAATTCCGCCGGCACTGGTGGAGGAGTTGGCCCGACAGACCTCCCTGGGGATGGAGACATGGGTAAAGGCCCGGAGCCAGTCCGACTTCGGCCTGTTTCGAAGCGCGCTGCAAACCATCCTGGATCTCCAGCGAGAGCTGGCCGACTGCCTGGGATATCGGGAGCGAAGATACGACGCCCTACTGGACCGGTATGAGCCGGGGATGCAATCGTCGGACCTGGAACGGCTCTTCGCCGATTTGAAGGGCGAGTTGGTTCCGCTGGTGCAGGACATCTCCCAAAAGCTGGAAAGCGTCCAGGACGGGGTGTTGCGCCAGCGCTTCCCCATTGACAAGCAAACGGCCTTCGGCCTGGAGCTGGCGCAGGAGATGGGCTTCGATCTCAGTGGTGGACGCCAGGACCAGTCGGTCCATCCCTTCTGCACTTCCTTTTCCAACCGGGACGTGCGAATCACCACCCGCTTTGACGAGAGATTCCTTCCATCGGCCCTGTTCGGCACGCTTCACGAAACGGGCCACGCCCTCTACGAACAGGGAGTGAGTTCGGCCCTGGAGCGGACCCCGCTGAGCGGAGGCACCTCTCTGGGGATTCACGAGTCTCAGTCGCGGCTGTGGGAAAATCTAGTGGGCCGGAGCCGGGGCTTTTGGAAATTCGCCTACCCGCGGCTCCAGCGCACCTTTCCCCAGGAGTTCGGAGGCTGCTCGCTGGAAACCTTCTATCGGGCCATCAATCGGGTCGAGCCTTCGCTCATCCGGGTGGAGGCCGACGAGGTGACCTACAATCTGCACATCATGCTCCGGTACGAGTTGGAAGCCCAACTGATCGAGGACAATCTTCCCGTGACAGACCTGCCGGAGGCCTGGAACAGCAAGATGCGGGACTATCTGGGGATTACTCCGCCCAACGACGCCTTGGGGGTGCTCCAGGACGTCCATTGGTCCCACGGCTTGTTCGGTTATTTCCCCACCTATTCTCTGGGGAATCTGATATCGGTGCAGTTTTACGAACGCGCCAGTCGGGAGATTCCCACCATCCCCCAGGACATCGAACGCGGGGAGTTTTCCGCGCTGCTGGGTTGGCTGAGGGAACGTGTCCATTGCCACGGCCGGAAGTTCATGCCCGCCGAGTTGGTCCAACGGGTGACGGGAGAGGCGCTGAGGGCCCAGCCCTTCGTCAGCTACCTGAAGTCCAAGTACGGGGAGATCTATTCCTGAGCGGCAGCCCGGGCTGGGGGACCGCCCGCCGTTGCCAAGCCGGGATTTCAACCGGAGTCAAGGAAGAGCACCATCATGAAGCAGCCCGAATCGAGTCCCATCCGTCATGATTGGAGCCTGGAAGACATTGAGGGCATCTACACCTTGCCTCTTCCCGAGCTGATCTTTCGCGCCCAGAGTCTGCACCGCCGCTACCACTGCTCCGAGGAAGTGCAGGGTTGTTCGCTGCTCAGCATCAAGACCGGGGGGTGCCCGGAAGACTGCGGCTACTGTCCTCAATCGGCCCGCTACGACACGGGTGTTGCCGGCCAGAAGCTCTTGAGTCCCGAGCAGGTGCTGGCGGCTGCTCGGGAGGCCCGCCGGCAGGGAGCGACCCGCTTTTGCATGGGGGCGGCCTGGCGCCAGGCCCCCGATGGCGCCGAGTTTGACAACGTGCTGGAGATGGTGCGCGGCGTCAGGAAGTTGAGCATGGAGGCCTGCTGCACCCTGGGGATGTTGTCGCAGCCGCAGGCCGAGGCGCTGGCGTCGGCGGGGCTGACGGCCTATAACCACAACCTGGACACCTCTCCCGAATACTATGGCCGAATCATTACCACGCGTACCTACCGGGATCGTCTGGAAACCCTGGCCCGGGTGCGACACGCGGGAATCAGCGTCTGCTGCGGCGGGATTATCGGCATGGGGGAGAGCCGCCGGGACCGCTGGCTCTTGCTTGAACAATTAGCCACCCAGGATCCCCATCCGGAGAGCGTGCCCATCAATCTGCTGGTTCGGGTGGAGGGAACCCCGCTGGCGGGTGAGGAAGCGGTGGATCCATTCGAAATGGTCCGAATGATCGCCACCGCCCGGATCCTGATGCCCGAGGCCATGGTGCGTTTGAGCGCCGGTCGACTCTCGCTTTCCGATGAGGCCCAGGCGCTTTGCCTGCTTGCCGGCGCCAATTCCGTCTTTATGGGGGAGCGTTTGCTGACCACTCCCAACCCCCAAACCGACCTGGACCGCCATCTGCTGGAACGCCTGGGGATGCGGCTTCGGCCTTCCGAGACGGCAGTGGAAGCCGGCCCTGGGGATTTGCCGGAGGGCTGAGGAAGCCTTCCGGAGCAGCCTCTCTGGAAGGGCCCGATAGTCGTGCCTCCCTGCCACCGACGTGGACGCGATACGCCGCGGTGTTCGACTTCCAGCACGGGATGGAACCCTGCCTGTGATGCAGTCGGAGCCCGGCAGATTCCCCGCAAGAAATATCTCAAAAGGCCTGGCGCCAGAGAAAAATCCTCCACCAAATCCTCCCGGCAAACCTCCTGGTAGCCCCCGCGATTGGAGGGGATAATCCACCCCGTCCTGGCCGGTGGCTGTGCTATAATCGCCGTCTGCGGTGCCTGCTCCCTTCCTCCGATCTCCCCGTCGGTTTCCAACATGTCTCTGCGGAAGATTCTGTCTTTGAAGGACCTGCTGGTGCAAAGGGATCGTTTGCGCCAGCAGAACAAGAGGACGGTCTTTACCAACGGATGCTTCGATCTGCTCCACCCCGGCCATATCGACACCCTGAGCCGGGCCCGGCAAATGGGAGATGTGCTGATTGTAGGGGTCAATAGCGATCGTTCGGTCAGAGAAGTGAAAGGGCCCTTGAGGCCCATCCTGACCCAGGATGAGCGGACCCGCCTGCTGTCGGGGCTTGACAGCGTCGACTACGTCACGGTCTTCGACGAGAATACGCCCCGGCGGCTGATTGCTGCTCTCCTTCCCGACGTGCTGGTCAAGGGGGGGGGCTGGACGGTGGAAACCATCGTGGGCCGGCAGGAGGTAGAGGCGGCCGGCGGCAGGGTGGTTCCCCTGCCCTACCTGGAGGGTCAATCCTCCACCGCGATCATTGAGCGCATTCTGCACCGCTACGGCCGGCAAGCTTAGCAGTGCCCGAGCCGGTTGCAGCCCCCGGGACTCCCGGGTTCATTTCCCGATCGATGTGGCTACCCAACATCTGCTTTCCCAACTGCTGCAGGATCCTCTCCTCCAATCGATTCCGCGTCAGTTCGATTCCGGAGCCTGTCGGATCGCCCTGTCCGGCATCACCCCGGCCGCAAAACCTGCCTATCTGGCTCTCCTGCATCGGATCCTGAATCGACCGGTTCTTTTCCTCAGCGCCGGCGTCCCGGATCTGGAAGCCATGGCCGCCACCACGGCCTTCTATCATGGCAGCCTCTCCGGGAACGCGGGGGAGCGGGTGGCTGTGTTTCCCGCACTGGAGCCGGGCCCCTACAGCGGCCTTTCTCCCCACGCCGAGGCTGTCGAGCAGCGGACCCTGGCCCTTTGGAAGATCCACCGGAGGACCCTGGACATTCTGCTCTGCGGCCCCACAGCCCTGGTGACCCGCTTGCCGGAGGTTCTCTCCGACTTCCAGCAGGCGCCCGAACTGGCCCCGGGCAGAGAGATCTCGCTCGACGAACTCATTGGGTACCTGAAACGGGCGGGGTACGTCAACGAAGAGCCGGTGACCGGTGTAGGGGCCTTCTCCCGCCGGGGAGGGATTCTGGATGTCTATCCCCCGGGCAGCCGCAACCCCGCGCGCATCGAGTTCTTTGGAGACGAGATCGAATCGCTCCGGGAGTTTTCCGTCAGCTCGCAGCGGTCGGTGGGGCACCTCAAAAGCGTGACTCCCGTTCCAATGAGAGAGGCCTTCGTGGATCCCGAGTCTCTGCAGAAGTGGAGCCGGAAGGCTTCCGAGAGATGGAATCCTCGGGATTTTCCCGTCTTTTTCGAAACCCAGGTGGTCCAGGCTGGCCGGGGGGAGCACTTCCAGGGGTTTGAGTGCCTGCATGGGCTGACGCTTCCCCTGCAGGTGCCGTTGCTGGACTTCGTCGGTGATTTCGTGGTGGTGCGGGATGAGCCGGACGAGTTGGAAGAGGGGGTACGTCACTGGTGGGATGAAGTGGCTGGGGACCGGGAGGCGCTGAGCCGGCGCCAATGGCCCAGCTTGAATCCCGAAGAGGTTTTTCTTTCCCTGACCGAAGTTGAGAAAAAGCTGGAGCGCCGTCCGGTCATCGACCTGCAGCAACTGGGAACCGCCCCCGGCCAGCAGTCGGACCGCTCCCTCTCCTTGCCCCCTGCCGACGGAATAACGGCTTCCCCCCCGGTCGATTCAGGGTCTCAAGCCGCTGCTGCCCCGGCCCCAATCGGCATCGACTGCCAAACGGCGCCCGTCCGAAAGTATCACGGGGACATCGCAAGCCTGGCCAGGGACCTGCGCCAGGGGATGGAAGCCGGCGTTCGACTGCTGTTCGCCCAGTCTTCCTCGGGGAGAGCCGAGCGCCTTGGGGAAATGCTTCGGGAATACGATCTTCCGGTCGTTTTCGATTTCGACGCCAAGGACCGGCAAGCCGATGGAATGCATGCCCGGATTGCGGTCGTGGTGGGCCACGTCCTGGAAGGGTTCCGCCACCACTCCTCCAAGATCTGCATCTTTGGGGACGAGGACGTGTTCGACGAAGTGGAGTTCCTCTCCCATCCGGCCCCGTCCAGGTCCAGAAGCGGGATCTTTGTTTCGGACTTCCGAGAGCTGACTCCGGGAGACTACGTGGTGCACGTCGACCACGGTATCGGACGCTACCGGGGATTGAAGCAGATCGGCCGCGATGGAGTGAATCAGGAGTTCATGATCCTGGAGTATTTTGAGGAAGCCCGGCTGTATGTGCCTCTGGAGAGGCTGGATCTGGTTCAAAAGCACAGCAGCGGCGACAGCGCCCACCCTCCACTCGACAAGCTGGGAGGAGTGAGCTGGAAAAAAGCCAAGGCGCGCGCCAGGAAGTCCATCCGGGACATGGCCCAGGAGCTGCTCAAGCTCTACGCCCGGAGAAGGATTGCGCCGGGATACCGGTTTTCCTCCAACGGCCACTGGCATCAGGAATTTGAGGCGGCTTTCGAATTCACCGAGACCCCGGATCAAAGGGAAGCCATAAAGGATCTTTACCGGGATATGGAGTTGAACAACCCCATGGACCGGCTGCTTTGCGGGGACGTGGGTTTCGGCAAGACCGAAGTGGCCATGCGGGCGGCTTTCAAGGCGGCCTTCGACGGCAAGCAGTGCGCGGTCCTGGCTCCCACCACCATCCTGGTCTACCAGCATTACCTTCGTTTCAGGCAGCGCTTTACCGCCTTTCCCATCACCATTGAGATGTTGAGCCGATTCCGGAGCCCCAAGGAACAAAAGGCCATTCTGGAGCGGGTGGCCACCGGCAAGGTGGACATCCTCATCGGCACCCATCGCATGCTTTCCAAGGACATCCAGTTCAGGGACCTGGGCCTGTTGATCGTGGATGAGGAGCAACGCTTTGGAGTGGCTCACAAGGAGAGACTGAGGCAGCTGAAGCAGAACGTCGACACCTTGGCCATGACGGCGACCCCTATCCCCAGAACACTACACATGTCGTTGATGGGCATCCGGGACATGTCGGTGATCGAGACTCCGCCGCGGGATCGCCTGTCCATACAGACCTCGGTGCTGCCCTTCAGTCGACAGGTCATCCAAAATGCCCTCAGACACGAGCTGGAACGCCAGGGCCAGGCCTATTTCGTCCACAACAAGGTGGAAACGATCGATTCCTTTGCCGCGTTGGTCCGGGAAATCTGCCCCGAAGCCCGACTGCTGGTGGCACACGGTCAGATGAAGGAGAAGGCGCTGGAGACCACCCTGCTGAAATTCCTGAGGCATGAAGCCGACGTGCTTGTTGCTACTACAATTATAGAAAATGGTCTGGACATACCGCTGGTCAACACCATGATCGTCAATCGAGCCGACCAGTTCGGACTGTCTCAGCTCTACCAGTTGCGGGGACGGGTCGGCCGTTCCAGCCGCCGGGCCTACGCCTATCTGCTGGTCCCGCCGCGCCAGACGCTCTCCGGCATCGCCCGGCAGCGGCTGGCGGCGTTGAAGGAGTTCAGCGTGCTGGGATCCGGTTTCAAGGTGGCGGCCCTGGATCTGGAGTTGAGAGGTGCGGGCAACCTGTTGGGCGGGGAACAACATGGGCATATCAACAACATCGGCTTCGATCTTTACTGTCAACTACTGGAACGGACCATCCGGGAACTCCAGGGTCAGGAAGTCCTGCCGGAGATCCAGACTCGGATCGATCTCAAGGTGAGCGTCAAGATCCCCCCGGACTACATCCCCGAGGAAAATCAGCGGCTGAGCATCTATAAGCGGATCTCCTCTCTGAAGCTGGACTCGGAGATGGATGCCCTCCGTGAGGAATTGGAGGACCGCTACGGGCCGTTGCCCGAGGAGGTTGAGAGACTCCTGGACTACATGCGGGTGCGCCGTCTGGCGGAAGGGATTCTGGTTGAGTCGATGGAGAGAGATCGTCAGGGCATTGCCATCACATTTCACCACAGGACCCCCATACCGCCCCACAAGCTGGTGGAGACCGTCTCCAGTGTCCCCGGCCTGTCGGTGAGTCCGGAAGGGCAATTGAGGCTTCGGTCGGCAGGCGTCTCCCACGGGGAGGTGCTCTCCTCGGTGCGAGCGCTGCTGGGCGAGCTGGCTTCCTGAGGACACCCCGGTGAGACAGGCCGCTTAACTTCCGGGGAGAATTCGGTTAACATCGATTAGTTGCTGAAAGGAAGGGTCCGGGTTCTGCCCGGCGCGGGAGATCAACGAGGAGGAACCATGAAGCCACGGCTTTCCCTTGGGGTGCTGGCTGGAACACTGCTGCTTTCCGGGTCGTCTCTGGCGGAAACGACCATCTTCGAGGAGATTATCTGCCGGGTCAACAACGACATCATCACCAAATCCGAGTACGAGGGCGCCGTAAACCTGCTCAAGGCCCGGGCCCAGGCTCAGCAAAAACTCTCCGGCGAAGAGTTGGCGCAGGCGGTGCGCGAGAGGGAAAAGGATCTGCTCAAGAACATGATCGAGGAACGGCTCCTGGTGCAAAAGGCAGTGGATCTGGGGATGACCGCCGATACCGACGTCGTCAAATACATGGACCGGCTTCGGAAAGAGAACAATCTCCCCAGCATCGAAGCCCTGGAGCAGGAGATGCGCAAACAGGGCATCAATCCCACCGAATTCAAAAAGAGAATCAAGGAACAGAGCCTGCGGGAGCAGGTTCTGGGGCGGGAAGTCTACTACCGGATCCAGGTGTCGACCGAGGAGATCAAGACCTTCTACGAGGCCAACCGGGAGAAGTTCGATCGGCCGGAGCAGGTGCGCCTTCAGGAAATTCTGGTCGCCTCCGACGGGAACGATCCGGCCGAAGTCGAGCGGCTCAGGAAAAAGGCCGAGGAAGCGCTGGAGAAGGCCAGGGGCGGAGAGCTTTTCGTCGATCTGGTGGCCGAGTATTCCGAAGGGCCGGCGGTCAAGATGGGCGGCGACCTGGGATTCTTCCGCAGAGGAACGCTCCTGAAGGAGATCGAGGACATGATCTTCTCCCTGCGGAGAGGTCAGATCACCGATATCGTGGAGGGCCCGAGTGGCTTCCGCATCTTCAAGGTGATCGAAAAAAACACCGCCGGCATTCAACCTCTGGATGTAGTCAAGGATCAGATCAGTAGCAAGCTGGTTGAGGACAAGGCGGCCCCGGCCGTCAAGAAGTATATGGCCAAACTGCGCCGCCAAAGCTACATTCTCCTCAAGGAAGGCTATGTGGACAGCGGGGCCGACCCGGAACCCGAGGTCGCCGGAAAGGATAAGGCTCCCGAAGCGGTTCAGGCAAGTGCCTTTGAGGGCCCCCAGAAGAAATGAGCCGCCCGCCTTCCCGGCTCTCCCCCACCCCAATCCATGCGGCTTGACCTTTTCCTGAAGAGGTCGCGACTGATTCCCCGCCGGACCCTGGCTCAGCAGGCCTGCGCGGCGGGAGCGGTCTCGGTCAACGGGCAGGTGTGCAAGGGAGGCAAGTCGATCAAAGTCGGGGACCTGATCCAGTGCCGGCAGAGGAATGGAGCGCTGACCGTCAGGGTGGCCCGACTGCCCGGCTCAGGGCTCGGCAGGACGGAAGCTGCTTCCCTCTATGAGGTCCTGGGAAGGGGGGCAGCCGACCGGGAGCAGGAGGCGTGATCCCGGTACCGATGGCAAGGACAAAAGATATCCACGAAGGGGCACGAAGGACCACGAAGGGACACGAAGAAAAACTAAAAGAAAGAGCCTTTTGCAAAATTCGGATCTGCACTTGGCCGGCCATGGGTTTCCCCCTGGGAGCGCGGGCGTCCCGCCCGCATTCTTGTAAAGGCGCTGTCCCGGCGCCAGTCGGCAGGTGAACCGACCAACCCGGTGAAGCCAATCGCCACCACCCTGCCAGGTCTTATGCGGGCGGGACGCCCGCGCTCCCGGGGATCACAACCCTTCCCGGCAATAAATCCCGCTACCTGACGAATTTTGCAAAAGGCTCGAAAATGAGTTTCTTCGCCACCAAGCGATGGTGGCGGGAACAATGGCCCTCAAACTCCAGCGGTTTACCGTTACACTGAGTGTGCATCGTTTCTGCTGCAAGAATCTCGTTAACTTCTTTTTTAAGAATATTTTGACAGATTCCCAGAACCGATGGGTCCTACCGTTGGTGAGGAATCCCGGCTAGCCTCCTGCGAGTCCTCCCTCCCGACTGGGCGGTTCCGACCCTCCGTGCATTCATCCACCAGATAAGCGATCGACTGATAGGGGATGCGGGCGTGCAGCGACAGCCCGATCTCGCAGGTCTTGCTGGTGGAGTAGCCCCTGGCGCAGCTGGATGGCAGTGAGGCTCTCAAGGGGCCGAGGGCCGACTCGGTCAGCTCCGGATGGCTGAAGCCCCGGTCTCCGGCGAATCCGCAGCAGCCCACGCTGTCGGGGACAATGACCGCCTCGGCGCAGAGTTCGGCAAGCTGGCGCAATGGGCTGTCCAGGCCCATCTTGCGGGAGCTGCAGGGGCTGTGCAGCGCCACCGGTCGGGTGCTCTTGCTGAAGGTGAGTCCCGGCCGCAGCACCTTCAGAATAAATTGCGCCGGCTCGTAGATGGGAAAGCCCGGGTCGAAGAGAGAGGACTCCTTCAGACGGAAGAGGCAGGGGCTGGTATCCACCAGAACGGGGTAGAGGCCGTCACGGGAAGCCAGGCGCAAAGCCCGGTGCAACTCCTCCTGCTTGCTCGCTCCCTGCCGGTCGAATCCCTTGCTGGCAAAGGGCATTCCGCAGCACAAGTTGGCCAGGTTCTCCGGGTAGACCGGCTCGACTCCCGCCTTGCGCATCAGCGATTCCATCTTGCGGTTCTGAGAGGGTTGTCCCGGAGTGTGGCCGCCCACGCCCAGCGTCCGGCTGAGGCAGCTCGGGAAATAGACGGCCTTCAAGCGGGCGCCGCCGGCCGGCGAGGGGGCCATGGCCTCGGCAGCCCGGGGCAGGCAGGGGTTCCACCGGGGGAGCCGGTTCCCCGAGAGCCTGCGGGACCAATCGGCAACCCGCTGCATGCGGTCGGAACCCAACAGCAGATGGAGCCCGTGGGCGGCGTCCAGGAGAAGCCGCAGGGAAGCCGTGGCCAGACCGAGATGCCTGGCCAGGACGGTGGCGGCCCGGTCCTGCCAGCCGGAGACCTGAAGGCGCCGCAGGTCCTTGATGAGCTTGCCGGTGTCGATGCCGACCGGGCAACTGATGGCGCACAGACCGTCGGTGGCGCAGGTGGCATCGCCCTGGTAGGCGTAGTGTGCGGTCAGCTCGATCAATCTGGAGGGGTCGTCGCCGCTGGATCGGAGCCGGGAGATTTCACGCCAGACCGCGATCCGTTGGCGAGGGGTGAGGGTCAGGTCACGGGAGGGGCAGTTGACCTCGCAAAAACCGCACTCGGTGCACTTGTCGACCACCGAATGGGCTCTCGGCAGGGGTTTGAGGTTCTTGAGGTGGATTTGAGGGTCGCTGTTGAGGATCACCCCCGGGTTGAGAAGGTTCCCGGGATCGAAGATGGCCTTGATCTCCCGCATCAACCGGTAGGCTTCGGCTCCCCACTCCAGCTCGACAAAGGGGGCCATGTTGCGGCCGGTGCCGTGCTCCGCCTTGAGCGAGCCGTCGTAGGTGTGAACCACCATTTGGGTGAGATCGCTGATGAAGTCCCGATAGCGGCGAACCTCTTCGGGCCGGTTGAAATCCTGGGTAAAGACGAAATGGAGATTGCCCTCCAGGGCATGCCCAAAGATGATGGCTTCCGAGTAGCGGTGTTTCCGGAAGAGTTGCTGGAGCTGCAGGGTGGCTTCGGCCAGCCGGTCGATGGGGAAGGCCACATCCTCGATGATGACGGTGGTCCCGATTTCGCGGATGGCCCCGATAGAGGGGAACAGGCCTTTGCGAATGTTCCAGAGGCGGAGCTGCTCGACGGGGTCCCGGGTGAAGGCGACCGGCTCCACCGTCGGCAGCTCGGCCAGGCTTCGAGTGGTGGTTCCCAGGTGTTGGTCCAGCTCTTCCCGCGTTTCCCCCCGGGTCTCGACCAGCAACGCCGCCACCGACGGGTCCAGATTCACCAGGTCCAGGGGCAGGCCGGGCTTTTGTTCCACCGACCTCAGGCTGGCGCGGTCCATGATCTCGACCGCCGAGACGGGGCAATTCCTCAAAAGGGTGGTGGCCTCACAGGCGGTCCTGATGTCCGGGAAGAGGATCAGGGCGGTGGCCTTGTGGGGATGGTCGGGTACGGTCCTGTAGGTGATGTCGGCGATAAAGCCCAAGGTGCCTTCGGAGCCGATCATCAGGTGCTGAATCACGTCGATGGGATCGTCGAAATCGATCAGGGCGTTCAGGCTGTAGCCGGTGGTGTTCTTCATTTTGAACTTGCGGCGAATCCGACCGGCCAGTTCCCTGTTCTCCCTGGTCCGCTGCGCCAGGCGCCCGATGCGCTCCACCAGATCCGGACGGGTCTGGCGGAACCGATCCCTGCTGGCGGAACTGCGGGTGTCCAACCGGGTGCCGTCGGCAAGAATGATTCTCATGCCCTGCAAGGTCCGATAGCTGTTTTGGGAGGTGCCGCAACACATCCCGCTGGCGTTGTTGGCGGCGATTCCCCCTACCATGGCGGCGTTGATGGAGGCGGGATCGGGCCCGATCTTCCTCCGGTAGGGAGCCAGGCGGGCATTGGCGTGGGCGCCGACCACGCCGGGCTGCAAGGTGATGAGTCTGCCCTGGTCCTCCACCCGAATTCCCCGCCATCCCGTGCCCAACTGCATGAGCACCGAGTCGCTGAGGGACTGTCCCGACAGGCTGGTCCCTCCCGCGCGGAAGGTGAGGGGAAGCCGGCGGGCGTTGCACTGCCTCAGGACTTCCCCCACCTCGGCTTCGGTGTCGACCCGGACCACCAGCTTGGGAATCAGGCGGTAAAAGCTGGCGTCCGTCCCGTAGGCCAGGGTGCGCAGGTCGTCCCGGATCAGCCGCTCAGCCGGGATGACTCCGGAAAGGTCCTGGAACAGCTCGAAATAGCGCCCTTCCGACATGGGCCGGGAAGGGTTGCTTTGGGTGATCATGAGTGGGTCCGGACCGGATGGGCCGCGGGCTTGGCAGGACGGCCGGCTTGGATCAGGGCCGGCAGCTCACAGGTCAGCAGGTCGCCGACCCCATCGATGCTGAGGTCGGCGGGAGGGTATTGGGCCAGGATTTCGGGGTCCAGGGCATAGTGTCCCTGCCGGGGAAAGACGGTGGTGACCCGGCCTCCCCACACTTCCTTGGCGGCGGTCAGGATACGCAGCTTGTCGTCCACCAACAGGTAGTGGTCCGCCGGATAGCGCCTTTCCACGTCCTCCAGCTCCTCCTCCTTGTGCACGTAGATCAGCACGTTGCCGCCGGCGGCTTCCAACAACCCGGACTGCTCCACCTTGCGCGGCTGGAACACCATGTCGCCGTCGGTGAGGATCGCCACCACGCCCCATTGCTGGAGGTGGCGCACCACCTCCAGCGAGTGGGGGTAGAGACGATCGGCGAAGGGGTAGTTGAGCATGAAGGAGGCAATCGACATCAGGCGCGGCTCGTGCGGATATCGATTGCGATAGCCTTGCAGGGCTCCCAGGTAGTCGTGGTATCCCAGCTCGTCCCGCAACTCCTCGAAAATGGCCCAATAGCGCTGCTTCCCCTGGTGGCCCACCGTCTGCTCGATGTGGCCCATGAGATCCGCCAGGATGCGGTCGTTGTCCAGCAAGGTGTTGTCGGCATCGAGAAGGAACGCGACGGGATGTTTCATGGGGTGTGGGTGTCTCCTTGGTCTTGAAGCCCTCGGGTGGGTGAGCCCGCATGTCTCACCGGGTCGCTCCCCGCAGAATAGCCGATTAAGGTTACCACGAATTCTGGTGGTGCCGCCGTGCTTGAAGGCTAATCGTGCCTCAAGGAAGTGCCGGAGGACCTCCACTGGATCTGGGCGTAGCGAACCGGACGGCCCTCCCGGTAAGCGGCCATTCTCTGCCGGATCTGGGCTGCCAGCTCGAGCTGGCCGGTGGAGAAAGCCAGGGCGGCTGCCCGCCCCGCCGTCTCCAGCGCTTGAGGAAACCGTCCTGTCTCGGCGTAAGCGGCCGCCAGGGTGTCCAGGAACATGGGGTTGGAGTCGTCGGGCGGCCGGCAGAATCGCTCGGCCAGCCCAACCGCCTCAGAGCCGGCGCGTATCTCGGGGTCGGGATCGGTGGCCAGAATCCATGCCAGGCGGTTGGCGGTGTGGGAGAGGCCCGGATGGATGCGAAGCGCCTCCCGGTAGTGGTGGAGGGCTTGCCGGGTTTTGCCCTGGTGCGCCAGCGCGTTGGCCAGGTTGGCATGCGCCTGCTGGTTCTCCGAGTGCAGGCTGATCGCCCGGGCAAAGTGGGGAACGGCCTCCTCGATTCTGCCCTGGCCCAGCAGCATGACGCCCAATGAGTTGTGGGTGGCCTGAGCCTCGGGGTCCAGGCGCAGGGATTCCTGCAGCAGCGCATAGGCCTCGGGGAGCCTTCCCTGCTGCAGGCGCAGGTTGGCCAGATTGTTGTGAGCTTGAGCGTTGTCCGGCGCAATTTTGAGAGCCTCTTCATAGTGGCCGCCCGCCTCTTTTAGCCGGCCGTCCATGGTCAACACCACCGCCAGGCTGTTGTGGGCGTTGAGCGACTTGGGGTCGGTCTTCACCCACTGCCGGCAAAACACCTCGTAGTCTCGGAAAAAGGCGCCGCGGGCAACGGTCTGGGTGGCCAACAGCAGCAGCACCGCCACCGCCAGGCCCGTCCATCGCTTCTGCCTTCCACCGTTCTCGCGGTTGGAGAGAATCCAGGCCAGCAGAAAGATCGGGCTCAGCGCCGAGAGGAACACGTAGCGCTCGGCAAAAGGGGCCTCCTGGTCCAGCAGATTGGCTGTCGGCAGCAGGGTCAGAAGGAACCAGCCCAGCCAGAACCAGGTCACGGCCCGAACCTGGGGCCAGGACCGCCGGATCCACCACAGCGCCCAGCCGGTGATGGCCAGACCGATGGCCAGGCGCCAGGGACTGAACCAGACCCGGGCCGGGGGCTCGTAAACCAGCTCCCAGAAGGGGACGGTCACGACCTGCAGCGCGTAGAGGTAGGAAAGAGCGAATTGACCGAGGTCTCCCAGGCGGTACTCCCCGCCTGCAAACAGGAAGTGGCGAATGGAGAAGTAGAGGGCGCCAATGGCGGCTTCCGGCCAGTAGCGGCCCAACCAGCGGCGGAGGCTGCGGCCGGGCCAGGCGGAGGTCAGGCCCAGCCCGTCGGCCAGAACGAAGATCGCCAGGGTGACCACCGCCTGCTCCTTGCCGAACAGGGCCAATGCGAAGAAGACCGAGGCCGCCAGCCGCCAGCGGGGTCCAGGTCTCAGGAAGCAGTAGAGGGCCAGCAGGACGAACAGGGCCGGCAGCAGGGTCTCGCGTCCCGAGGCGATGGGATAGACGCAGGAGGAGGCCACCGGGTGCAGGGTGAAAACGGCGGCGGCCAGGAAGGCCCAGCGGGGCCGCAAACCGAAGACCGGCAGCCTGAGCAGGGCGTAGGCGACCAGGGCGATCCATCCGGCAACAAAGGCGTTGAACAGGTGAAAGGGGCCGGGCTGGTCTCCGTGGAGCGTTCTTTGCAGCAGCAGCGAGGAGCGCACCACCGGCCGGTAGTAGGGCAGACTGAGGAAATGCCGCTCCGTCAGAATGCGCCCAAGATCCTCAATCGAGCGCAAGGGAGCGTTTGAGAGAATCACTTCATAATCGTCATAGAGAAACCCATGGCCCACCGAGGGCAGGTAGATGCCGACCACCACCACAAACAGGAGCAGTGGAACCCGAAGGCGCCTGAGACCGGTAGAGAATCGGGATCCCTGGGGAGAAGACTCCGGGTGGGATTTCCGTTTCGCTCTTCCCGGTTTCTTCGCCAAGGTTTACCCCCCGATCAGGCAACGGCTTCAGGCCGACGAGCCAAGGGTCCATTATGGTACGATTTTCACCTCTCAGGCACGTCAATCAAGTGACGCGGCGGCCGAGATGGTAATTGATGTAATTACGTTTACTTGTTCAATGGACCCCTGACATTGGGTAAAGGACGAACTACCAGAGACCTCAAGCTGATTACTATCGGCAACTCCAAAGGAATCCGAATCCCAAAGGTCCTTCTGCAGAAGCATGGCTGGAGCGGTTGGCTTGTCCTGGAAGAGAGGGAGGACGGGGTCTTCTTGTATAGCAAGGAAAAGAACAAGTTCTCCTGGAAAGAAACCTATGGCGCCATGGCCGCTGAAAAGGAAGACTGGAGCGATCTGGACGCGACGGTTGCCGATGGCGTGGATTGATGGAGACGTTTCCCGGACGTCGTTATGCCTCTTGAAGCTGTGCCCCGCCCTGCAGTAAAATCTAGCCAGTTAATCTAGACAGGAGAGCACACATGACCGACTGGCCCTTGCAGGACGCCAAGAACCGCTTCAGCGCCGTGGTCGACGCCGCACTCGGCGGCGCTCCACAGCGGGTGACCCGCCGTGGCAGGCCTGCCGTCGTCGTGCTGGCGGCAGAAGAGTATGAGCGCCTGCGCCGTTTGGAGAAAGCGAATGCGCCGACGCTGGCCGGGTTGTTGCTGGAAATCCCGCGGGATGACCAGGATTTCGACAGACTGCCATTACCGACCCGCCCGCTGGACCTGTGATGTTCCTGATTGACACCGACGTGCTGTCGGCGCTGCGACGACGGGACCGCCATCCGGAGTTGGTCCGGTGGTTGCAGGCCCAGCGGACGGCAGACCTGTACCTGAGCGCAGTGACCGTTGGCGAAATAGAGCGTGGAATCGCCCGGCAGCAGCGCCGTGACCCATCGTTTGCCCGGGAGTTGTCCCTATGGCTGGACAGAGTGCTCGCCTGGTACGGCGACCGGATTCTCGGCGTCGACGTCCCCACTGCGCGTCGGTGGGGGCGTCTGTACGGCGACCTTGGGCACGAAGGGCCGGACCTGATCATTGCCGCCACGGCGCTGGAGCACGGCCTGACCGTGGTGACCCGCAACGTCAAGCACTTCGAGCCGACGGGCGTTCCGGTGTTCAATCCTTTCATCTGAAGTCGGCAGGGACAGTATCTCGGCAGGAAGGAGGCTGTGGAAGGCATGAATTTCATTAAAACAATCCGTCTGAACAACATACTCTCCTATGGCTCTGGTGATGACGAATTTCCCCTGAAACCACTGAACGTTCTTATCGGGCCCAACGCTTCCGGGAAGTCGAATCTGGTGGAAGCACTGTCGCTTCTCGCAGCCGCTCCCAGGGATCTTCAGGCGACGATTCGTGAGGGAGGGGGAATTCGCGATTGGCTCTGGAAAGGGACTCCCCGACGTGCTACGGCAACAGTGGAGGTTACTGTCGAAAACCCGAAGGGACAGATGCCGCTCCGGTATCGGCTGTCCTTCACGGAGACAGGGGCGCGATTCGAGCTTCGAGACGAAGCGGTCGAGAACGAAAGGAAGACGAATCCACACGAAGCGCAGCCCTATTTCTACTATCGCTACCAGGGAGGCCGTCCGGTACTCAACGTCAGGGAGGAATCTAGATTAGAGAAGGGGGAAGCCAGATTCGAGCGGCATCTCATGCGGGAAGACGTCAAGCCCGACCAGTCGATCCTGTCGCAGCGGCGAGACCCCGACTCCTACCCGGAGTTGACCTACCTGGCCAACCGGTTCGAGCAGATGCGCTTCTACCGTGAGTTCCACGTCGGACGCCACACCCCGCCCCGGCTTCCGCAGAAGGCGGATCTTGAACAGAGCCAGCTATTGGAGGATGCTTCCAATCTCGGCCTCGTGCTGAATGACCTGCTGAACCAACCCCCCGTGAAGCGCCAGTTGCTGGAAAATCTCCGTGTTTTTTATTCGTCGGTAGAGGATGTCTTCACGAGCGTGAGCGGCGGAACGGTGCAGATATTCTTCCACGAGAAAGACCTGCGGCACGCCGTGCCGGCCACGCGGCTGTCTGACGGAAGTCTGCGCTACCTCTGCCTGCTTGCAGTGCTCTGCCATCCGGATCCGCCTCCGGTCGTCTGCATCGAGGAGCCGGAACTGGGGTTGCATCCCGACGTGATCCCGCAGGTGGCGAAGCTCATGGTCGAGGCGTCGTCGCGTAGCCAGCTCTTCGTAACGACCCACTCCGACATCCTCGTCGATGAGCTCACTAGCACTCCGGACTCCGTGATCATCTGCGAGAAGTCCCATGGGGCAACGCGACTCCGCCGCCTGGACGCGGTGGAACTCGAACCCTGGCTTGAGAAGTACCGACTTGGGGAACTCTGGATGCGCGGAGAGATCGGAGGGACCCGATGGTGAGCACCAGGCTCTACATAGTACGAAGGGCCGCTATGACAAGGGATCGCACAGCTTCAGGATACTGGAGAATCTCGACCCGGCGAAAGTCAGGGAGGCGTCACACCATGGAGATCGCTTCTTCAGTATGCTTTCGAGTCGTTCAAGTTAAAAGGAGACCATGGCAAGAGCACAACCGGGGAAAACATCCTCCAAAACAGACGCAAAGCCCGGCGGCAACGGCGCCACCACGGGCTATGAGGCTCAGCTTTGGCGCATGGCGGACACCTTGCGCGGCAGCATGGACGCGGCCGAGTACAAGCACGTCGTGCTGGGCCTCATCTTTCTGAAATACATCTCCGACGCCTTCGAGGAACGCCATGCGGCGGTTCTGGCCGAATGGGGCAGCGAGGCCGCCGAAGACCGTGACGAGTACATCGCCGAGAACATCTTCTGGGTACCGCCGGAGGCCCGCTGGGCGAATCTGAAGGCCCAGGCGCGCCAGCCCACCATCGGCCAGCTCGTGGACGGCGCCATGGCCGGCATCGAGCGCGATAACCGAGTGCTCAAGGACGTGCTGCCCAAGGACTACGCCCGCCCCGCCCTCGACAAGCAGCGGCTCGGCCAGCTCATCGACATGATCAGCAACATCCGGGTAGGCGACGAAGACGCCCGCTCCAAGGACGTGCTGGGCCGGGTCTACGAATACTTCCTGTCGCAGTTCGCCAGCGCCGAGGGCAAGAAGGGCGGGGAGTTCTACACCCCGCGCTGCGTGGTCAAGCTCCTGGTCGAGATGCTGGAGCCCTATCGGGGCCGTGTCTACGACCCCTGCTGCGGTTCCTCCGGCATGTTCGTGCAGTCGGTGGAGTTCATCCGGGCTCACGCCAGCGGCAACGGCAACGGCGGACAGGCGAAGGCCGACATCTCCATATACGGTCAGGAATCCAACTACACCACCTGGCGGCTCGCCAAGATGAACCTGGCAATCCGCGGCATCGAGGGCCAGATCGCCCACGGCGACAGCTTCCACAACGACCGCCATCCCGACCTCAAGGCCGACTTCATCCTGGCCAATCCGCCCTTCAACGTCTCCGACTGGGGCGGCGAGCGGCTCACCCAGGACCAGCGCTGGCAATACGGCGTCCCGCCCAAGGGCAACGCCAACTTCGGCTGGGTGCAACACATGGTCCACCACCTGTCGCCGGGCGGCGCGACCGGCTTCGTGCTCGCCAACGGCTCCATGTCGTCAAACCAGTCGGGTGAGGGAAACATCCGCAGGTCGCTGATCGAAGCCAACCTGGTGGACTGCATGATCGCCCTGCCGGGCCAGCTCTTCTACTCCACCCAGATCCCCGCCTGCCTGTGGTTTCTCGCTCGCGACCGGCGCCGGCAACCCTCATCCGGCGCCAGGGACCAAATCCTGTTCATCGACGCCCGCAAGCTGGGACGGATGGTCGACCGCACCCACCGCGAGTTGACCGGCGAGGACATTGCCCGCATCGCCGACACCTACCACGTCTGGCGCAACCGTGTTCCCTCCCCCTCGAAGGAAGAAGAACAGGGTGAGGGTGGCAGTGACGAATACGCCGACATCCCCGGCTTCTGCAAGAGCGCTGCCCTGGATGAGGTCCGCAAGCACGGCCACGTGCTCACCCCCGGCCGCTACGTCGGGGCGGAAGCGCAGGAAGAGGATGGCGAGCCGTTCGAAGACAAGATGACGCGCCTGGCCGCACAGTGGCGCAAGCAGCAGGCTGAGGCCGCGAAGCTGGATGCCGCTATTGAGGCCAACCTGAAGGCGCTGGGGTTCGACATACAGGAGGCAACAGAATGAGTTTTGACCTTTCACCGCTGGAGATGCCGTTATCCGGGTGGAGGGGGTAGATCGGCGCCACGACGAGGCAACGGCAAAGATTGACGAGGTGCTCTCGGAGCCAGGACATGCCAAAGGTGAGAGATGCAATACGGCTGGTACAGGGAGATGGATGGCGGTTGGTGAGGACACGCGGGAGCCACCGCCACTATCATCACGCTGAAAAAACCGGGACCGTTACCAGAGCAGGTAGGATGAGCAAGGACCTCGCACCTGCCACATGGAACAGTATTCTGAAACAGGCTGGACTTGATAAAGGAGATTTGCCCTGAAATACGCTGTTGTCATCGAGAAAACCGGCAATGGCTACTCGGCATATGCGCCGGATTTGCCGGGCTGTATTGCTGCTGCAGATACACTCGCGGAAACGGAGGATCTGATTCGAAAGGCCGTCATTTATCATCTTGAAATGCTCCGTGAGAGCGGTGACCCAATTCCGGAACCGCATGCCACTGTCAGCTTGGTCGAGACGTAAGCCCACCTGTGCGCAAGGAGAAGCTGTCCCGGCTGACGGTCCAGTGGCGCGAGCAGCAGGCTGAGGCCCGAAAACTGGAGGCGGCTATCGAGGCCAATCTGAAGGGCCTGGGATTCCCGCTCGGAGGAGAATGCACATGATAGTCAGTGAGTTGATCGATCTGCTTCGACAATATCCCGCTGGCCTGTGCGTGGCGGTGAACGGCTACGAAGAAGGCTACGACGACCTGTCACCGGAGCAGATCTCCACAGCGAAGATAACTCTGAACACAGGGAGACATCGCTGGGAGGGCCGACATGGAGACCTGAGCGATCTGTCTGGACGGCCGCAGGACGACGCCGAGATCGTCGATGCATTGGTCCTTCGGCGTACGTCTCACTGATGACTGAGGTTACTGAGCCATGCCCAAAGTGCGAGATGCAATTCGGCTGGTGGAGCGGAACGGGTGGCGATTGGTTCGGACCAGGGGAAGCCATCGCCGGAAAGCCAAGCGACGATCTTCCACCTTCCACCGGGGACATGGAACAGTATCATGAAGCAATCCAGACTGAAGGAGTGAACGAAGCATGCAATACACCATTGTTATCGGAAAGGCGCCGAGCAACTATGCAGCCTACGTTCCCGACCTGCCCGGTTGCGTCGCAACCGGAGCTACCAGGGAGGAGGCGGTCAGGGAGATGCGCCAAGCGATCGAGTTCCACATCGAGAGCTTGCGCGAACACGGCGAGCCTGTGCCAGAACCGCAGTGCACCGCAACAGTAGTCGACGTGGCCGCTGTCGCCGGATAAAGGGACGTGAATACTGGAACGACACGGAGATGGATGTGTGCGCCATCGACATCACCGCGGAGCAGCGCAAAACCGTTCTGGCGCTGCTCGCAAGGCACCTGCCGAACACCACGGCCTGGGTCTACGGCTCCCGGGTCAAGTGGACTTCACGCCCAGAGTCCGACCTGGACTTGGTGGTGTTCGCCAAGCCTGAGCAGGAGCGACGGGTTTTCGATCTCAGGGAAGCCTTTGAGGAAAGCAACCTGCCGTTTCGGGTGGATTTGTTTGTGTGGGACGATGTGCCGGAGCAGTTCCGCAAGACGATTGAGGCGGAGCATGTGGTGTTGGTGGAGAGGGAGGAGCGGGGAGTAGGGGGTGACACCGCGACTCTACGCTCCTTGCTTATCCACACACGCGATGGCGAGTGGGGCAGTGCCAATCCAGGAGCTGGTCTCGTTCCAATACGTGTTATACGAGGCACTGACTTTGAGCGTGTTAGACGGGGTGACCTGACAACGGTCCCAATTCGATACTTACGAGCCGAAAAAAGCGCGAGAAAGGCGCTAAAGCCCGGGGACATACTAATTGAGACTGCCGGAGGATCAAAGGGACGCCCAACTGGACGTACTTTGCTCATTCAGTCACGAACTCTGGAAGGTACCGAAGTTCCATTCACTTGTGCGAGTTTTGCTCGGTTCCTTCGCGTAGATGAAGCTCAAGTGAATGCCCGATATTTATATTGGTTTCTCCAGCATCTTTATCAGATTGGGGAAATGGAACGGCATCAGGTTCAACATACGGGCATAGCTAGATTTCAGTTCACGAGGTTTTCTGAGGAAATTCAGGTCCCCCTCCCTCCCCTCCCCGAACAGCGGCACATCGCGCACATCCTGGGAATGCTGGACGACAAGATCGAACTGAACCGGCGGATGAACCAGACGCTGGAAGAGATAGCGCGGGCGCTGTTCAAATCCTGGTTCGTCGATTTCGACCCCGTCCACGCCAAAGCGACCCTCAAGAGTCACGATACCCCTCCCCCTCAAGGGGGGAGTGATTGGACCGTCGAACGCGCCCGTGCGTATCTCGACAGGATGGACCCCAACATCGCGGCCCTGTTCCCCGACCGCTTCGTGGACTCCGAACTCGGCCCGATTCCGGAAGGGTGGAAGGTCTCCACCATAGGCGAGGAAGTTAGCGTCGTTGGTGGATCCACTCCTAGCACGAAAGACCCAAGCCTGTGGGGCGGAACCATAGACTGGGCAACCCCGAAGGACCTATCAGAACTTCCCGCACCCGTGCTTATTGAGACGGCGCGCCAAATTAGCGAAACAGGTCTTAGTAAAATTAGTTCAGGTCTTTTGCCGCGAGGCTCTGTTCTTCTCTCTTCTCGCGCTCCCATTGGCTATCTCGCAATCACTGAGATTCCCGTTGCAGTGAACCAAGGATTCATTGCGATGCAATGTGCGTCTCGTCTCTCAAATGTTTTCGTCTGGCTGTGGACGTGGGCGAATATAGATACAATCGAGCCTTTTGCAAAATTCGCAGTGGAGCATGACATTTTGCTGGCTAACGTGATGTTCCGCTTGTGATTACCCGACAGCAAGGACACTTTCAAGCGGAAATGCCCGGATCTGAGGGCCGGATCGCAGGCGGTCGCCGTGCGCGGGCACAGCTTGCCCTCTCCCTGCCCTACGGCGGGCAAACCTGCTGTCCTGTTCGGGGTGGCGGCCAAGTCTTCAGAGCGTCAGGCGCATCAACTGTTCCACCGTCAGCGCGAGGATGCCGAACATCAGGTGGCACCACACCTTGCCCGGGCCGCGAACCCTCAGGTACCGCCCGCCAAACTCGTCCTTGAGCCGTCCGTTCACCCGCTCCACAGTCGAGCGCTCCCGGTAGCGCCTCACCTCGGGAGGCACTTGGCCGATGCGGCGCTGAGCCAGCGCCTCCCGCTTCCGCTCGGCTTTCAACTGCGGCCGCCTGCGGGGATTGAGGTCGATGATCGGCACATGGCCCAGCTGCTCACTGAAGGCCCGGATCTCAGGCGCGTCATAGGCGCTGTCCATCAGGTCGTAGAGGCTGTCGACCCGACTCGCGGTCAGCCTCGCCAGCGGGATCGCCGCCTGACTGTCATGCACCGAGGCTGACGTCAGCAGGCAACTGACCGGAATGCCGCCGTCGATGGCGTCGATGTGCAGCTTGTAGCCGGTCCAACTCTCCTGATGCCCTTTGGCGTTGCGCTTGACGCCGATGTCGCAGACCTTCGGCAGGTCCTCCAGCATCTCCTCCAGCGTCATCGACGCCTGCCGCTGCAGGCGGCGCGGCTCCTTCGCCCGTAGCTCGTCCTTGCGCGGCCGACCCCGTCGGCGCTTCGGCCTGGCCGTCGCTGCGGGCTTGGGCGCCGGCGATTCTCGTCCCGGGATGGCGGTCGAGTCCCTCGAGACGTGGCCCGCCAAGTGGCCCTTCAGCGTTCTGTCGAGCAGCGCCTCATGCAGGCGCCCCGGCAGGTCGCTGGCGGCGAATTCCGCAAACGCGCGAGAGAAGGTTGCCTCGCTCGGCACCCCACCCGCCGCCTCCCAGCCGCACAGGCGGCGCAGGGTAGGTTCCGTCCTCAGCCGCTCCACCAGCCCCCGGGTGGTGGGCACGTCCAGCACCGCCTTCGCCAGAAAGGCCCGCGCCAGCGCGGCACGATCCTTCAGCGGCCGGCCCCGCCAGCCCCTGTTGTAGGGCAGCCACTCCTCCACTCGCACCAGTTCCAGCACCCGGACGAGCCGCTCGTAGCGCTCGCCCAGGGGACCCAGGGTCTCCTCCAGCCACGGAAACAGCTCCCGTTGAAACCTGAACCAGTGTCGTGATAGGGTTTGTTTAAGGGACAAGTTCCACCTCCGTTCATCATGTCGATTGCTCATCTCCATGATACAACAGAGATCGGACTTGTCCCGCGACTGACCTGTCCCCTTACCTTTCCTGGTAAAAAATCCCGCTACCTGACGAATTTTGCAAAAGGCTCAATCGTGCAGAACGCTAACGGGTCAACCTTCCAGGAAATCAGTAAACGAAACTTTCGCCCGTTGTGTGTTGCCATTCCTGAAACTGAAATTTTATCTGCATTCGATAAGTATGCCCGACCGCTCTATGAGCAGATCGTAAAGAACCAACGAGAATCCCGCATCCTCGTCGCCCTGCGAGACGTGCTGCTACCCAAGCTCCTCTCTGGCAAGCTGCGGGTAAAGGATGCCGAACGAATTGTGTGGAGCGCCTGATGGATCACCTTCGTCGGCTCGGCAATAGAATCTCGATTCCGATTCCGGTAGACGAGAGTGGCTTTACGGGACGTGAGTGTCCGCAGCCGGGTTGTGAGGGGTACTTCAAGATCGAACTTGGCACTGGCCTCAAGGGTGGGGGCCTCCCGTGCCACTGCCCATACTGCGGTCATGCCGGTGGGCATGATCTGTTCTGGACCAAGGAGCAGATCAAGTACGCTAGGTCGATCGCAACGCGGAAGATCACCGACGCGATTCACAGGGACCTCAAAAAGCTGGAGTTCGACCACAAACCTAAGGGTGCATTTGGCATAGGCTTCTCTATGAAGGTTAAGCACGGTCGGCGGCCGCCTATTCACTACTACAGGGAAAAGCAACTCGAAACCGAGGTGGTCTGTGCCATCTGCACGCTTCGATACTCTGTGTACGGTGTTTTCGCCTTCTGCCCGGACTGCGGCCAGCACAATTCGCTCCAGATTCTCGACAAAAACCTCGATGTGGTCAGAAGGATGTTGGATCTGGCAACGAGGGAGGAGAAAGTCCTCGCTGAAAAGCTCATTGAGAATGCCTTGGAAGACTGTGTTTCGGCCTTTGACGGGTTTGGGCGCGAGCTATGCCGGGTACATGCGAACACGACGCGCAATCCCGCCAAGGCGGAGAAGATGAACTTTCAGAATCTGGAAGGCGCGAGAAAAGCCTTCTTGGACCTGTTTGGAATAGATTTGTGCACAGAGGTAAAGCCGGAGCAGTGGCGAGCGGCTGCCATGGCGTTTCAGAAGCGTCACCTAATTGCACACAAACTCGGCGTTGTGGATCAGGACTACGTCACAAGGACCAGCGACACCAGTGCCGTCGTGGGCCGAAAGATTATTATCGATGCTGGTGAGGTGAACGAACTACGCAGGATAATCACCATACTTGCTCCACGCATGTCGGTAAAGCTCCAGAAGTTGGAGAAGAACTCGTGAAGATGCTCGACGAAGTAGCAAAAGAGGTTCGGAGCGACTTAGCTGAGACGGAGCGCGAATCCTGAATTTCAGTTGCACTCACTGACACGTTGCTGCCCAAGTCCATCTCCGGTGAGCTGCAGGTTCTAGCATCAATGAATAAACGCGAACATCAACCCGGAAAGAATCGAACATGGGAATACGCATCCAACCACGTGATATAGACGTCCCCCAGGACAATCCTTTTAGGAACGACCTTCTCGACCGGAAGGAGTCGGTGGAGGTTCTCACCCACCTCATCGGTTCTCTCGACGGTCCGTGCGTTTTGGCGGTCGATGCCGCTTGGGGAAACGGCAAGACCACATTTCTCAGGATCTGGGCGCAGTACCTGCGCAACCGGGAATTTCCCCTTGTCGGGTTCAATGCCTGGGAGACCGACTTTTCTGGTGATCCCTTCGTCGCTCTCTCCACCGAACTGACGGAGGGTCTCCAAGGGTACTCGGATGAAACGCTGGCGACGAAGATCGACACTACGAGGAGAGTGGCGAAGGAAGTTATTCGACGAGCCGTTCCGGGTATGATTCGAGTCGCAACAGCAGGAATCTTGGACGTTAACCAACTATTGGAAAAAGAACTTGGTCAAGCCTTCGCGTCCTACGCAGAGAAGAGACTGTCCGATTACCAGGAGGCGCAGAAGTCGGTTAAGGAATTCAGGAGCGCCCTGAAAGACATGGCTGATACCGTGTCAAAATCCAGAGGTAATCGCCCCCTGATCGTGGTGATCGATGAGTTGGACCGATGCCGGCCGTCTTATGCTGTCGAGCTTCTTGAGGTCGCCAAGCACTTGTTCACCGTAGACAATATCGTTTTCGTACTGGCAGTCAATCGCGCTGAACTCGCGCATTCGATCAAAGCTCTTTATGGTGGTGCCTTTGATGCTGTTGGGTACTTGCGCCGGTTCTTTGATGTCGATTTCCGGCTTCCCGACCCGGAACGGAAAGCGTTCATCCGTGCGATGCTAGGTGCAATAGGGATCGACGATTACCTTAGTCGGACCAAAGACCGGGCGGCACGAGATGAGTTCAAAGCTGTACGAAACTTGTTGCAGGAATTCTTTTGTTCACCCGACATTAGTCTTCGACGGATCTCGCAAGCCATCTACCGCCTTGGGCTGGTGTTCGCCTCGTTGCGCCGCGACCAGCGGTCTTTCGCCGTGACGGCAGTGGTGGCGCTTATTGTTCGCACGATTGATTTGGACCTTTATCACCGGTTCGTCCGCGGCGAGGTCTCGGATCTTGAGGTTGTGGATAAAGTGTTTGCCCGTCCCGAAGCCAAACCTTTGCAACGGAAGCACGAACGTTACCTGTTTGAAGCCACGATCATTTTGTCCGCCCAGGAGATGGCACTCGCTCAGTCCATGCGATCGGAACCGAACAGTTCGCCGCTATTCACGCGGTATAAGAGTTCGGTTGAAGCTAAGGAGTCAGACCATGCATCAAGCGACCCGAATCAAGAGCCCGCACGGAGTGTCATCGAGATGGTCGAACGATTGAGGGAATTCTTCTTTGCATCGAGAGGGATTGGATTCAAATATTCAGTTCAACGACTTGAACTGCTATCCGCCAGCCTCGTTGATGAGCCTGAAGCGGAAGCCAAGAATTCATGATTCGTGGCGTTACCGAATGTACAGTCGAACAGACACCCTCGCCGAACCGACACCGGCTGGAACATCATTTAAGGTACCGAATCACCCAAAACATCTGAGACTCGATCATCGAATTGAGGGGATCAACGAATCCCATCTCCTGGAACACTTCAGGAGCCTGACCGTGAACAGGACCACAACCAACCGCGTCTGGACCGTCGCCGAGGCCAAGGCCCGTCTGTCAGAGGTGCTGCGCCTGGCCGAGGAAGAGGGGCCGTAGCGTATCGGTACCCGGAAGCCCTTCGTGGTGGTGCCCGCGGCGGTGTGGGAGGAAAAAACGCGGCCCCGCAAGCCTCTTGGCCAGTGGCTCATAGAAAACGTGCCACGCGGCACCAATCTGGAGGTGCCGGACCGAAGCTCCCATCGTTCGATTCCCTTCGTTGACGAAAAAGCCGAATGACCGGCTACCGCCTGGATACCAACGCCGAGGTCTTCAGTCCCTGGACTTCTCCATGACCACCCTCACCGAATCCGACGTCGAGCAGGTGGCCCTCGAGTGGCTGGCGAATGTCGGCTGGCAGGTAGCCCACGGCCCCGACATCGCTCCCGATACGCCGGGTGCGCAACGGAACGATTACGGCGACGTGGTGCTGGCGCAGCGGCTACGCGATGCCCTGGCCGAGTTGAACCGGCACCTGCCCGCCGAGGCGCTGGAGGATGCCTTTCGCAAGCTGATCCGCCCGGAGGGGGCCACGCTGGAGGCCCGCAACCGTGCCTTTCATCGGATGCTGGTGGAGGGCGTGACCGTGGAGTACCGGGCGGCCGACGGCGCCATTCGCGGGGCGCAGGTGCAGGTCATCGACTTCGACGAACCCGACCGCAACGACTGGCTGGCGGTCAACCAGTTCACTGCCACCGAGAACCAGCACAACCGCCGGCCTGACGTGGTGCTGTTCGTCAACGGCCTGCCGCTGGGCATCATCGAGCTCAAGAATCCGGCGGACGAGGACGCTACCCTCTGGACGGCCTGGCGGCAACTCCAGACTTACAAAGCGGAACTGCCCACCCTCTTCTCCATGAACGAGATGCTCATGGTCTCCGACGGGGTCCAGGCCCGCGTGGGCACTCTCACGGCCGGGAGGGAGTGGTTCAAACCCTGGCGCACCATTACCGGCGAGACGCTGGCCGGCACCCATTTGACCGAGCTGCAGGTGATGCTGGAAGGCGCCTGTGAACGGGAGCGATTTCTGTCGCTGGTGCGCGACTTCATCGTGTTCGAGGACGATGGCGGCGGGTCGCTGGCCAAGAAGATGGCGGGCTATCACCAGTTCCACGCGGTCCAGGTGGCAGTGGACGAGACTCTGCGCGCGGCCGAGCTGCAGATTGGCGATGAGCCCGGGCGCTACGAGGCCGGCCGCAAGCCCGGCGGCGACCCCGGCGACCGCCGCATCGGGGTGGTCTGGCACACCCAGGGTTCCGGCAAGAGCCTGACCATGGCCTTCTACGCCGGGCGCATCATCCGCGAGCCGGCCATGCAGAACCCGACCGTGGTGGTGCTGACCGACCGTAACGACCTGGATGACCAGCTCTTCGGCACCTTCTCCCGCTGCCGAGAGCTCTTGCGCCAGCCGCCGGCGCAGGCCGAGAGCAGAGCCGACCTGCGCGCCAGGCTCTCGGTGGCTGCCGGAGGCGTGGTGTTCACCACCATCCAGAAATTCTTCCCTGAGGAGAAGGGCGATACCTTCCCGGCGCTCTCCCAACGCCGCAACATCGTGGTCATTGCCGACGAGGCCCATCGCAGTCAGTACGATTTCATCGACGGCTTCGCCCGCCACATGCGCGACGCGCTGCCCCGGGCATCGTTCGTCGGCTTCACCGGGACGCCCATCGAACTGCAGGACGCCAACACCCGGGCCGTCTTCGGAGACTACATCAGCATCTACGACATCCAGCGCGCGGTCGAGGACAAGGCGACGGTCCCCATCTACTACGAGAGCCGCCTCGCCAAGCTGGCCCTGGACGAGAAAGAGAAGCCGACCATCGATCCGCGGTTCGAGGAGGTCACCGAGAGCGAGGAGGTTGAGCGCAAGGAGAGGCTCAAGACCAAGTGGGCGCAACTGGAAGCCATTGTGGGGGCCGAGAAGCGCCTGAAGCTGGTGGCCCGGGATATCGTTGCCCACTTCGAGCAGCGACTGGAAGCCCTGGAAGGCAAGGCCATGGTCGTGTGCATGAGCCGGCGCATCTGTATCGACCTCTATCGCGAGCTGGCGCGCCTGCGCCCCGATTGGCACCACCCGGAGGACGACAAGGGATGCCTCAAGGTTGTGATGACCGGCTCCGCCACCGACCCGGTCGACTGGCAGCCGCATATTCGCAACAAGCCCAGGCGGGAAGGGCTGGCCAAGCGGTTCCGCGACGTTACCGACCCGCTCCGGATCGTATTGGTGCGCGACATGTGGCTCACCGGTTTCGACGCCCCCAGCCTGCACACCATGTATGTGGACAAGCCCATGCGAGGCCACGGACTGATGCAGGCCATCGCCCGCGTCAACCGGGTGTTCAAGGACAAGCCGGGTGGCCTGGTGGTCGACTATCTGGGCCTTGCCCACGAGCTGAAACGCGCCTTGGCGACCTACACCGAAAGCGGCGGCACCGGCAAGACGGCCCTCGATCAGTCGGAAGCGGTGGCGGTGATGCTCGAGAAGTATGAGGTCTGCCTCGGCCTGTTCCACGGCTTCGACCGGTCCCGGTGGAACGCCGGCACGCCGGCGGAACGGCTGGGGCTGCTGCCCCCTGCCCAGGAGCACATCCTGGCCCAGGACAACGGCAAGGAGCGCTGTTTGCGGGCGGTGCGCGAGCTCTCCCAGGCCTTCGCACTCGCCGTCCCCCATGAGGAGGCGCTACGCATCCGCGACGACGTGGCCTTCTTCCAGGCCGTCCAATCGGTGCTGGCCAAGCGCACGTTGCGCCAAGTGCGTACCCAGGAGGATTTGGACCATGCCGTGCGCCAGATCGTCTCGCGCGCGGTGGCCTCGGAGGGGGTCATCGACATCTTCGCCGCCGCCGGGCTGAAGAAGCCGGACCTCTCTATCCTCTCCGATGAATTTCTCGCAGAGGTGCGGGGGATGCCGCGGCGCAACCTGGCCGTGGAGCTGTTGCAGAAGCTGCTGAAGGGCGAACTCGCCACCCGCCGCCGTAAGAATGTGGTCCAGGCGCGCTCGTTCGCAGAGATGCTGGAGCAGACCCTTCGCCGCTATCAAAACCGCGCTATCGAGGCCGGGCAGGTGATCGAGGAGCTGATCCGGCTTGCCCGAGAGATGCGCGAAGCCAGTGCCCGGGGCGTTGAGCTGGGTCTGTCGGAAGAGGAACTGGCCTTCTACGATGCCCTCGAGACCAACCACAGCGCGGTCCAGGTCCTCGGCGACGAGACCCTGCGCGACATCGCCCGCGAGCTGGTCGAGACGGTGCGGGGCAATGTCACCATCGACTGGACGCTGCGCGAGAATGTCCGCGCCAACCTGCGCCGGCTGGTCAAGCGCATCCTGCGCAAGCACGGCTACCCGCCGGACAAGCAGGAGAAGGCGACCCGGACCGTCCTGGAACAGGCCGAGGTGCTGTCGGAGGGTTGGGCCCTGGCGGGTGGATCACTCGAGGAAGAAACTGCAGATAGTTTTTGAAGACGAACCACCAATGAACACGAATAGGCACGAGGACTGATGGACCTCCTTCAACGACAACTGGCGCCAAAATGCTTCTGCACTTTTGTCCCGTTGGTGTGACCCTGTCATGGGAGGAAGCCCACCCGGGAGCGCGGGCGTCCCGCCCGCACAAATCCTCCCGTAGCTTCGGCCATCTCCCCCACTTGGATCAACCGGCAGCGGCGCCCTGCCTCTGCTTCGGCCGGGCCCATGCGGTTCCCGCCGGCAGGGCGGTCGGCTGCAACATCGCAGGGAAACTGAGCGGCAACCGAAGGGACAGCATGCGGGCGGGACGCCCGCGCTCCCGGGGGTGTCGTCCCGATGGTGAGGTGGGGGGTATCCGGCGGGCGACTTCTCTGAAAGCCGGCCTGTCCCCTTTGGGAAACTCCCGTTTGCCTGCGAGCCGGGCGCCCGCCCCCCACGACTGGGCAGATCCATCGAGAAGGACTATAAATTGAACATCAATGCACAGGATGCACAGGATAATCAGGGCGGGAGGCTGCTGCAGGAGACGCTGACTCGGGCGATGATCGCGTGCGGATTTGAGGATGTCCGGGAACACAAGCCAGCCGTCTCCGGAAAAAATCCTGTGCATCCTGTGCATCGATGTGAATCAAAAATCTACCCATGCTTGACTATGAACCGGTTTCCAGCCACCAGGCGCAGGCGTTTGTTTCAGACAAGTGGGGCCCCTGCCCTGCCGGGCAGATCATCCGAGGGTGAAACAGGGTTGTTTCAGACAAGTGGGGCCCCTGCCCTGCCGGGCAGATCATCCGAGGGTGAAACAGGGTTGTTTCAGACAAGCCGGGCCCCTGCCCTGCCGGGCAGATCATCCGAGGGTGAAACAGGGTTGTTTCAGACAAGTCCAGTCCCCGCCCTGGTGTGCGGATCATACGAGAGTGAAACAACGAATCTTCATGGCCTGTCGGGAACAAGGGCCAAGTCGTGCTAAACCGGTTTTCTACTTATTGAACATGGATACACAGGATAGACAGGATAAACAGCACGAGAGGCTGCGCCACAGGAAGCAGACCCGTTCGATGATCGGGTGGGTGTTGGAAGTGATCCAAGAGCCCGGGAGCGGGTTTTGGGAAATCCGTGTTGGAACAGAGGCGATGGTTGAACTCATGACGGTGGAAACTCTCGCCAAATAATCCTGTGCATCCTGTGCATCCATGTAAATTAGCCGTCTAACTATGCTTGACTTTGAACGGGTTTCCCGCCGCGCTGCACAAGGCGTTGTTTCAGACAAGCCGGGCCCCCGCCTCCCACGACGGTGCGGATCATTCGAGAGTGAAACAATCGGAAATCGACAATCCTTTCGTGACCTTGGTATCCCGTCGCGGTTAACCTCAACGCCTTAGTGGCCCTTCGTCGTTCTTCGTGGCCCTTCGTGGATAACTCTTTTTCTTTTGTTTCAGATAAGGACTACAGAACCGACATTTCTTCCAAGAACGTTCGGGCAGACACGATTCGCACTCCCTTATACCCCTCAAGGTCAAGCAAGTCATGATCGCCTGTTACAATCCACGACGCACCCACGCCATGCGCGCACGCGATCACATGTTCATCATCAGGGTCACGACACACAGACCCAATGTCCGGCAATGCCTTTTTCCACACTGTCCCAATTTTCTTCAAAGTGTGACACCAGACTCGCACATCCGCGTCCGCATACCCATAGGCCTTTTTCAAGCGCGGATGGTGAAGTGACCGCGTCACTTCTTCCATCAAAATCGGGGAAAGACAAAGGGTGTAAACGTTCTGCTCAGCAAGTTCAATGACCCGTCCAGGCACACTCTCCCGAAACAGAAAGGCACTCACCAAAACGGAGGTATCAATCACGGCGCTCTTTGGCATACTTCCGGCGTTCCTGGGTCACTACATCCAAAATCTCCGCTTCCTGAGCCGCCGACGGTTCCCGAGAGCGTACACTCACTGGCCGCAGCAAGACACCGCCTTCCGTGAACCGGGGTTCCAAATAGTCGCCCTCTCCCAGATTCATGGCTTCCCGCACCTTGCGGGGCAGCGTAATCTGCCCGGCCCGCCGGACCCTCACAAGATCCAATCCGCCTTTCCGGGATGAGGTGTCCTTGTTTTTTTTCATATCACAATACCTTTTTCGTATTTGACGATTTTCTTAATTACTTATGCCATGAACCGGGCCATAAAGCAAGTGATCCGCTCCGGGCAGTCAGATCAATTGTTCTCCCTGATCTCCATACGGTCTCCAGGCGTGTGGTGCGCATGAAGACGCGAAGAAGTCTTGCCGCCCTTCTCAGAGCGGTTGAAAGGGCCGGCGCCGATGACAGCCGCGCCCGGGCGCACTTTGAGTTGGCGGTCTTTCACGACAACAACGGCCGCGAAGCGGAAGCCGTCCCTCAGTATGAAGCCGCGATAGGCCTGGGCCTGGACAAAAGGAGAAACGCGGAAGCCCTGGCCTGGCTGGCGAGCAGCCTCTACAAGACCGGTCGTCCGCACGACGCCATGCGGAGGTTGACGCAGGCCCGCGCCGTGGCCCTGGATGCCAAGCTCGGCCGCTTCCTGGATGGCCTCGAACGTCGAATCCGAAGGGTATTGACCGACCGTTTAGTTCTTGCGGTCTATTGGCTCCCTGGCATATTCTTGTGATATACAGCGGGAAACAGGTACGGTGTCAGTCTGAGTCGAGGAGTTGTTATGCAAGCTACCGCCAAGCTGTTTTTCAACGGTCGCAGTCAGGCCGTTCGAATTCCGAAAGCCTATCGGTTCGAGGGGGTCGATGAGGTGATTATACGCAAGGAAGGTGACGCATTGGTCATTGCGCCCGTTCGCAAGACGTGGAAATCCTATGCCGACGAAGCGCCTCCCGTGGGCGACGATTTCATGGCCGACCGTCCCGAGTTGACGGATAGCGCCCGAGTCGCGTTTTGATGCGATACATGCTGGATGCCGATATTTGCAGTTACGTCATTCGGGCACGTGACCCCAAGCTGCTTGAAATCATGCAGGAAATGGCCGATTCGGGTGATGAATTAGTTATCTCCGCCGTTACCTATGCAGAGTTGAGATCAGGCGCGGAGCGGTCGCTCAGCGTCGGAAGGTACAACGACGCCATCCGGTTGTTCTGTGACCGGTTAAACAGCGTCCTTGTCTGGGACAAGGCTGCTGCGGACGAATTCGCGACTCTCCAGGGCAAGTTGTTCAGAATCGGTAAGCCAATTGGTCGTAACGACACCATGATTGCCGCCCACGCTCTGACTCTTGGCTGCGTCCTGGTGACCAATAACCAGAAGCACTTCTCCAGGGTTCCCGGTCTTGAGACGGAGAACTGGGTAGAGTAGCCCTTGTTGGAGGTTTAAGAATGATGCTGGTCGAAAGCGTTGCACTGAGGCGCCAATGGTGACCAATGATGGAATGATCGGACAGCCGCCGCCGACGGCCTTGACTCGCCGGCGTTTCCTGGGTACGGCCGGGGCCCTGGTGGGAAGTTCCTGGCTGGCCGGACTGCCGGGCTGCTCGGGGAGGCAGGAGGGGCTTGAGCAGGCGCGGCGAAAGGCGGCGGAACGAAGGCGGCGGCTGATCCTGGATGACGACGGGGACCTGGTCTACGACCCCGAGGCGGCCAAGGGAGCCGAGGCCTTTGTGGGACTGCGCCTCCAGCCCATCATGGGGACGCCGGTGGACAGCATCGCCTGGTGCATCATGTGGGGCATCGCCCAGGGGCCGGGGCAGACCCGCTACTGGGAAATGCAGCAAAAGGGGCGTCCCCTCAACCAGGCCATCCACGATCCAACGCCCGTCATGGTCGAGGGCATCCACCGGCAAGGCCTGGAGGTCTTCGGGTCGCTCCGCATGAACGACACCCACGATGCCTTCGGGATGCCGGAAGGGAAGCTGGTCTATCCCCCGAAGGTGGCCCATCCGGAGTGGCTGCTGGGAGAGCAAAGCCAGAAAGGGAGCCCCTTCACCACCCTGGAGGCGGCCATGTGGTCGGGCCTGAACTTCGCCATACCGGAAGTGCGGGAGGACCGGCTGTGGTGGGTCCGCCACACCGCAGAGAACTACGACCTGGACGGGATCGACCTGAACTTCTTTCGTATGCCCTGGTACTTCAAGCCCGGGGAGGAGGAAGCGGGGGCGCCTCTCATGAACGAGCTGATCCAGGGGGCTCACCGGATCGTGAGGAAGGTGGCGGAGTCACGTCGAAGGCCCCTGCTTCTGGGCGTGAGGGTGCCGGGGACCTTGCAGGCCTGCAATCGCATCGGTCTGGATGTGGAGACCTGGCTCGAGCAGGGTTGGGTGGACCGGATGCTGATCGGCGGGGGATACACGGTCTTCACCAACCCGGCCCGGGAGCTGGTGAATCTGGGCCACCGCCACGATGTCCCCGTCTACCCCTGCATCAACTGCGGCCTGAAGGTGTTCGGTTCGGATGAGGCCATGCGGGGTGCGGCCTCCAATATCTTCTCGGCCGGAGCCGACGGAATCTACCTCTGGAACTACCACTACCGCCAGGTGCCAATGCTGGCCTACGGCCGGCCGGTCCCCGACGCCTACGGGCTGCTCGAGGACATTCAGTCGGCCTCGAGCCTGCAGTTTCGGGACAAGCGCTTCGGGGTGGACTACATCCAGGATATCGGACCCTACGCCATCGCCAGCCACCCGGGGCAGCTTCCCCTGGAGCTGGGCCGGGGGAATCCGGGGCCGGCAGCCACCCTTGAACTGCCGGTGGGCGATGACCTGGAGGCCGCCCGGGGCGCGGACCGCCCCGGCTCGGTCCACCTGGATCTGGACATCGAAGGTCTGAACCGGGGCGACCGCATCGCCGCTCGGCTCAATGGGGGAGAGTTGGCCTTGGATGCCGGTGAAGATGCTCCGGAGGGACTGGAGCGCCTTGGCTGCCCGGTTCAAGCGGAAATGGTCCGCCAGGGGATGAATCGGCTGGAGGTCTGGGTGGCAAAGGGCGGCAGGCGCCAGGACGGACTGAGGCTGCGCGGAGTCTGGCTCACGGTCAATTACCCTCCGGCCTCCTGAGGCGCGCCTGCAGTCTGGAAACTCCTCTCTTCTCAAGAGCCGCGACCCGCTGAGAAATACCTGTTCAGGGTCTCCGATAGATGGACACGATCCCCCCATGGGCGTCGTGGAGCCAGAAGGACTTGTCGTCAAGCACGCCGGACCGGGCCGAGAAGTAAGTGGCCGGCAGCACGTAGTTCCAGCTGTGGCCGTAGTTGTAGGTGACGGCCAGTCCCCAGCCGCAGGTGTTCTGAGCCGATAAGGCAATCCCTCCATCCGGTAGGCGCAGGCCGGCGGTGACCCCGGCCGCGGCCGTGGGTTGGGGCGGGCTCCAGGTCCTTCCCCGGTCGGTGCTGAGGGTTCGGGAGATGAAGGCCCTCATCACCGGGACGTAGCTGCGGTTCTCGCTGCGGAGAAAGGCCACCCAGGTCTCATCGGACAGGGCCATGACCTGGGTCTCGCTGTAGGCGGTGTAGCGGTTCTTGCGGTCGAAGGCGATGGTGCTCCAGTCGCCCCAGGATGCGCCTCCGTCGTGGGACCTCACCAGGGCGGAGACGTAGAGGGAGACCGACATGTCGTCCTGGTTCAGGTAGCCGTAGACGGGAGCCACCAGGGTTCCGTCCGGCTCTTCAAAGGCCACACCTCCCAGGTGCACGGCGGCAGCCAGCGGCACCGGGTCGTCCACCTTGGCCTGTTTCCAGGTTTTCCCCTGATCATCGGAGTATGAGCCTTGCAGGTGTGTCCGGTAGTGGAGTCCGTCGATCGACTTCCAGACCCAGTAGCCCCGCTCCCGTCCCAGGATTCTGCCGGGTCCGTGTTGGTGGGGAACGGTGTATTGGGCGGCGAGGCGTATCCAGCGTCCCGACTTGAGCACCAGGGTCACGTCGTTCGGTGGTTGCCCGACTTTTTGGCGCCACTCCTCCTCGGGCCATCTTTCGGCCAGATACCATTGGCCGTCCGGCTCTCCATGGGTGCGGAGAGGTTCGGCGGGCTGGGCCGAGGGTTCCCGCACCCGCTTCATGACAATGGTCTCGATCCGCTCCTTCTCGATGGGAAGGTTCACTTCGTGGGGCGGGTCGGTGTAGCCGCTGCCCTTTTGACGCTGTCCCAGCACCAGCATCAAGCGGTCCTCGTCCAGAGCCAGGCCGGAAGAAAACCCGTAGTGTCCGGCCTTCCAGTCCCCTTCCAGGTTGGGGACCACCGGCGGCAGGGGAATGGGATCCCGGGCCCAGCCACCGCCCCAACCGCTGGGTCCGTAGCCGGGCAGCCAGTTGTGTTCCACGAATGGGGTCCGGTGCCGGATGGTTCGAAAGCCGTCGCCGCTGAACATGACTTCCATGCTGCCCCAGGCCGACCAGAGGGCGAAGGAGCAGGCCACCGTGCCATCGCCCATGGGGGTCAGGCTGGCCCAGGAGCCGACGCACAGAGGCTCGGGTGGGGTCCAGCTCTTGCCCTGGTCGGTGCTGTAGGACCGCACCAGCGTCTGCGGAATATCCAGAGGAAGCCCGGGACGCTTCTTCAACTGCCTCTGGGTGAGGACCGCCAGCCAGGCTCCGTCCTTCAGGGGAAGCACCGCCGGAAACTCGTAGCTGAGGTCCCCCTCCGGGCCGGGAATGGCAATGGGGCTCCAATCCCCCCAGCTCTTGCCGCCATCGGTGGACTGCAGCAGTCCCGACTGCAGCCGGGTGGCTGCCAGATCGTCCTGGCTGACGGCCCCATGGACAGGCATCAGCACCCGGTCGCCCACCTCGAAGGGCCTTCCGTAGGGCATGGCCCAGGTCAGGGGGTGGGGGTTGAGGGGATCGCTGGCGTTCCAGGTCTCGCCGTGGTCCTCGGAAGACAGCAGCCGCAACCGGCTGTCGGCGGAGCCCTCGTTCAGCTCGGCGAAGGGGGCGATGATGCGGCCGGATTCCAGGGTGGCCACGGTGCCCATGGCGCGGGGTTCTCCCTGGCGGCCCTCGAAGACCGTCTCCGGATAAAACCACCAGTCCCCGTCCCGGGTCCTGCGCACCAGGTGGAGCTCTCCCGAACCGTCCCGTTCCTGTTGAGCCGACTGGTGGGTGAACAGGATCAACAGGCGGCCCTGGGCGGTGCGGGTGATTCCGGCATAGCGGGCGCGTCTCTCCGAGAGGTAGACAAAGCTGCGCTGGTCCCGTTTCCAGTTCTCTGCACCGTCGCGGCCTGCCGAGGTGCGGTCGTCCCCGGGCCGGGTGCAGGCGGCAAGGGTCAGGCAGATCAGGAGGGCCAGGCTGGGTTTGGCTGAGGGAGTCATGGGATTCCTCGCTAGTTGTCGCTGGCCCGATTGCATAGGCGGCGGTAGAAATCCATACCCTGGCGGATGGTGGCCAGAGCCTGGTCCTTCTGTTGCCGATTCTCGAACCAGGCTTCCTCCCGGGCCCACTGCTCCAACGGCTTCAGGAAGTCGAGCAGATAGCATCCGCTCTCGGGCTCGGCCAGGCCCCGTCCTGTGTAGTCGATGTATACCGGGTTGGCGTGGGCGAACAGAGGATGGGTCCAGATGGAGATTTCTTCGGGGGATCCCCCCATGCAGCGCGCGGCGATCCAGAGGCTTTGGTCGGCCGGGTAATCGAGACTGATCTCTGCGCGGCGCCCCTGGTCTTGTGCCGGGACGCTGGCCGCCACCTTCCCGTTGACCACGATCTCCAGTCGCTCAAAGGGACGCAGGGAGCGCCCACGGGCCTGGATGCGGAGGACCTTGGGGTTGCCGAGCGTCAATATCTCGCCGGGTCCCCGGCCGTCCACCGAAAGGCTGACCATGGGTCCGTTGGTCACAAAGGAACGACCCTGGCGCAATCCTTCCATCCAGCCGGCGTAGGTGAGCGGATCGGTGAGCTTGACGTAGACCCTTTGGTGCCCCACCGGCTCCTCGGGCCCGATGCGGTCGGTTCCTGCCGTGGCGGGCAATCGGAAACCGCAATTCAACAGGTGGTACCAGAGCTTCAGGGTTTGCGGCAGCCGGGTGTGGGTCAGAATGTCGGCGGAGTCGATTTCCCCGAACACCATGTCGATGGGAAACTCGAGTTGGGCAGGACGCAGGTGGGCCCAGTTGACCAAACCTCCCTGCCGGTGGGTCTCCCGCATGGCGTCCAGCACCAGAGCGTCGGGCCAGCCGGCCTGGCCGTGGCGGGGGAACCCCTTACGGGAGGGTCTCAGGTAGGAATAGCGGTAAACGGTGGTCTCGGGAACGGCCAGTCCGCCGGTGGAGATGGGCTCCACCAGCTTCTTGAGGTTAAGCAGGCTGACGTGGCCCAGGGTCTGGTTGCGGTACTCCTGGTTGTAGTAGACCAGGTGCCGGGGATCGGATATCGGGTCCAGCTCGCCCCGGAAGTGCTTCGCGGAGTAGGTCTTCCCCATGTGCTCCAGCACGAGAATATTGCCGACCCGCAGGTCCTCCGCCTGCATCTCGAACAGCGCGCTGGGCGGATCCAGCATGTGGATGTGGGTGTCTCCGGAATGCCATCCCTCCTGCTCCATGTTTGCCCACCGCTTGAGCGCAAAGGTGCGCCGCAGGGTCTGACCCGCCTCCAGCTTGAGTTCCTCGTCGATGGGCAGATATTCCAGGCCTCGCCGGATGGAAATCCGGATCTTGCCGGCCGGAGCGCGCAGGCGGAAGGTTCCGGAGGCATAGCTCCAGCGGGCGGGGTCCCTCCTTGGACGCAGAACCAAACCGTAGCCGGCCTCCAGCGGAGGCCGGTGGCGCCCGTTGGCGTCCATGGCTCGAATCCGGCCTATGGTCGAGGAGCCGCCCTCGGACTCCACCAGCCGCCCCTCCAGCAGACCGGATTCCGCGACCCGGAAGGGGAGGCGCCAAGCCACGCTCGTTCCCTCGGATGCCACTGAAAGGCAGGCCGCGCCATCCCCGGTCTCCGGGGAGTCGATATGGGCCAGCAGATGGCGGGTGGCCGCGGGACCCACCTCCAGGGTGTCCACCTCCAGCTTCAGACCGGAACTCCGCAGAGAAAGCACTCGGGTCTTGGAGGTGGCGTTGTGCAGCGTGAGCAGCAGCGGCTGCGGGATTTCCCGGTAAAGATTGAGTTGGGGAAGACTCCCGAGCTCAAAGTCCTCAGCCCCCACCTCGATCCGAATGCGGGGCCAGTCCAGGGATTCTTCCAGCGCCGCAAAGGCCTCCCTGGCTTCCTGGTGGCTTCGGGGTAGCAGCCGTTCCCGGTCGGATTCGGGCAGGCGGGTGGTCTCCTGCAGGATGTCGTAGGCGTTGAGGGCCTTCAGGACTGCGGCGTAGAGCTTTCCCTCGAGCTGGAAGCGATTGCCCACCGCCCGGTAGACGTTGCCGACCGCCTCGGTCCTGATCTCATCGCTGAAAATGCCGTAGAGGTCTTGCAGGGCAGCGGGGGCTCCGGCCGGATTGATATCGGGCGGCCCTTCCTGGCGATGGCAGAAAGCTGCCAGGCCAAGCAGCAGCAGAGCCAGCAGGAGTTGACGGCGACTAGTGCTCTTGAGTCGAAACGACATTGACAGTGGACCTTTTGCAAAATTCGGATCTGCACGGGCCGCCCAAAGGGATCCCCCCGGGAGCGCGGGCGTCCCGCCCGCATCCTTATGCCTGATTCCTTTGGCTGGCGCTGAGCTTTCGTCCGGTGCTGAAGGCAGCCAGCCTGTCGGCAGCAACCTCAACGGTCAAACCGAAGCAGACCCACGGCGCAGTTCCGGGTCAATCCGAGTGGCGGAGAGGGCCAAGCCTGTGCCGGACATTGTGCGGGCGGGACGCCCGCGCTCCCGGGGGGGCATCCTCCACACCATAAACCGGGAACAAGGTTTACTTCATGCCCGGGAATCGGGCAAGGCGCCTGGTTCAGCGCTCAAGTATCACTCCCCCCTTGAGGGGGAGTCGGCAAGGGCCAAGCCCGCAGTCGATCCGGAGGGGGGCAGACGCCACCTCCCGGGGATCATAACCCTTCCCGGCAATAAATCCCGCTTACTAAAGAATTTTGCAAAAGGCTCCCTTGATTACTTGTGGGAAGCAGCCCCCGGCTGTCAGGCCCCTTTCAACTCGGGGATGCTCAAGCGCCCATCCACCAGGGTGACAAAGGGTTCCAGCCGGGCATGCCGCTCCAGCAGCTTGATCTCCAGGTGGTTCTCGCCGGGCCGTACGTCGGAGGGGTCGAGCTCGAACTCGAATTCGTGGCTGTCCTTCAATATGATTCCGGCAAAGGCCTTGGGATCGGGTTGAATCGGCTTGCCGTTCCAGGCGAATTCCAATCGATCCTCGGGAGCCAGATCCACGATGCGGACCCAGGCTCGCGGAGACCCCTTGGGCTTGGACCGGCCGAGGTCGTCGGCGATGTCGAAGGCGACCTTGTGGCCGATGCCGTCGCTGGAAAGCCCAATCATCATCGGGGTCTGACCGGGCCACTCGGCGTGGCCGAAAGTTGCATTCAGTATTCCGGTGTGAGGGGTGCCGTCCAACAGGTATTTCTTGGGACCGTTCTTCACCAGGTCGGGGTCGACCAGGTCGTGGGTGAAGCTCAAGTCCAGGGGGTTTTCGCCGGGCCGGTGGTAGTGAGGCATGCGGTAGAAATAGTTCCAGAACTGGATGCCCGTAATCCCGGAGGAAAAGGCGCGGTGGGTGCAGGCCCGCAGCGATTCCCTTCCTTCCCGGGTGGGCCGGGCGTGGGTGAAGCAGGCCAGGGCTGGAATGCCGTGTTTGGCTCCCAGGTCGACCAGCTCCTTCCACGGCGTGCTGAAGGGGGAGAGTCCGTTGCTGACCACCACCATGTCCAGCAAACCCTCCTCGAACCAGACGGGCAGGTCGATCCCGATGCGCAGGCACAGGTCGACGGTGGCGGGGACCCGTGCGGAAAGGAAAATGGGGCGACCTCGCTTGGCTGCCTGCTCGTCGGCGACCCGGCGAATCCGGCGGACCAGCTCGGTCATCACGTGGCGCTGCACGTAGGCTTCATAGCTGGGAAAGAGGAAGGGGGACCGGAAGTAGTCCAGCTCGAAACCGTCCAGATCGTATTGAGTTAGAGTCTCGGCGGCCAGGTTGAAGATGAGGTCCCGGTAGGGGCCGATGGCGTAGTTGCCGGCGCTGGCCTGCATGTACTCGAAGCTGGTGTCGGGATAGGAGGCGTGGCGATCTCCGATCAACCACTCGGGGTGCTCCCGCTTCCACTTGGGCGTGTAGAAATAGGGCTCGGCCGGGTGGTCCTTGGGAAGCCGGGAGGGCTTGTCCAGGCCGATTCGGTCGCCCCAGCGGTCGTGGTGATCGTTCATGCGAAGGCGCAGGAACACGTCCAGGCCGGCCTGGTGGCCGCCGTCGCACATGAGCGCCAGGGGGTCGTGGCCGGCCTCGCAAAGCCGCTGGACGGCTTGCATCATCCGCAGCGTATTGCCGCTTTTCAGCACGGGCTGGTCTTCACCGATAATGGGGTAGAGCTTGGAGCAGTGGGTGGTGCCGCCGGCGTGGTTGATGCCGAAGGCGTACATGCTGACGGCCGAGTCCTTCAGCGGCCCGATGGAGCCTTCCACCAGGCCCTCCGGGCTGGGCGGCCAGGGCATGCGCAGCAGGGGGTCTCCGATGTCCTGCAGCACCACGCGATAGTCTTCCGGCCGTTTTCCCGTGAAGGACTTTCCGGGCCTCCGGGCCTTTTTCAGGGGAGTGGCGGCTGCAGAGGCTGCGGCGGGCCCGGGCGCCGCGGGGTGAAGGCCCAGGGCCGTGCCTGCCAGGACGGTGGTTCGCATGAACCGGCGGCGCGAAACGTTGGGAATGGAATCTTTCCTGTCAGGCATGCATCCTCCTGGTTGAATTTATGAGTTCGCCGGGTTGCATTGGGCTTGGCTTTCGTGCTTGACTCACTCTGTTTGCCGGAGCGGCCGCAAGTGGACGTGTCAGGGGCTGCCCGGCTGGACACGGGCAGGCCGGAGTGGCCGGCCCGTCGGGAACCCCGGCCTGTCGCCCGCAACTGTTGGCGGCCTGCAAAGCCGTTCCGTCCGGCTGCCGGCAACCTTGAAGGTCTGTCTGGACCGCAAAGGACAGCCATTCTAACAGAGAATCGCCGGGGAAGACGCCGGTTTCTAACGGCTCGGTCCCGACCGGGAAAGGGCCCGGACCCATGGCCAGGCAGCCGGACGTGGTGATCATCGGCGGGGGCGCTATCGGCTGCAGCGCCGCCTACTATTTGAGGTCGGAAGGCCTCCAGGTGGCCCTGGTGGACAAGGGGCCGGTGGGGCGGGAAGCTTCCTGGGCCTCGGCCGGCATCATCGGCCCCTCCAGCCATCCCCGGGGGGATCCCTGGTTCCGCCAGGCGACGCTCCTCTCCAGGCAGCTCTACGACGAGCTCAACGGGGCACTGTTCGAGGAAACGGGGCGCTGCATGGGCTACGGCGGCCGGGGGAGCATGACGCTGGCCCTGAGTCCAGCGGAAGCCGCCGAGGCTACCGCCGACGCCGAGCGGGAGGCCGCGGCCGGCGTGGCCCTGGAGGTCCTTACCGGGGCGGAGGCGCGCCGACGGGAGCCGGCGCTCCCGCAGAACCTGGAGGCGGTGATCCTGCACCCGGAAGGCCGCTTCCTGGATGCCCGCAACTACACGGCCACCATCGCCAGGGCTGCCCAGCTCAAGGGCGTCAAGATGCGCCCCGGCTGGCCGGTGACGGCCCTGCTCCGGGACGGCTCCAGGGTGACGGGAGTGCGGTCCGGTCCCGAGCGGCTGGGCGCCGGCTGGGTGATCAACGCCTCGGGCGCCTGGGCCGGCATCCTGGATTCGAAACTCACGGCTCCGATCACTCCCGATCATGGACAGATCATGTCGCTGGAGGGGCCCGCGACCGGCCTGCGCCACACTCTCCACCGCTGGGGGAGCTATGGCTACATCACCCCCAGGCCGGACGGACGTGTGGTGGTGGGAGCCACTCATGAGGAGATCGGGTTCCGCAGACAAATCACGCCGGACGGTTTGAGCTATCTGGCCGGGGTGGTGGGCAAGGTCCTTCCGGGGCTCAGGGACCAGGCCATGCTGGACATCTGGACCGGGCTGCGGCCGGCCACTCCCGACACCTTGCCCATTATCGGCCCGGACCCCCGCGCCGCGGCCGGCTTTCTGTGGGCCGCCGGCCATTCCAGCTCCGGCATCATGCAGGCGCCGGCCACCGCGAAAGTTCTGGTGGATCTGGTCCTGGGCCGAAAGTCCCGCATTCCCCTGGACAGAGTGGGCATTGAACGGTTTCTGAGCTGAAGCCACAAAACAGGGCGCGGTGGCGGGATAACACTACAACTATAGTAAATTATGGTTGCCGCGCGGGATGATCGGAGAGGGGGTCCAGGAATAATATACTACTTATATAGTAGATAATAATGAGAGATCTTTCTTGGCGTACCCTTGCTCAAAGGTTAAAGGGCTGGAGCACCCAATATTATACTACGACCATAGTATTATACGAACGCTGCCGTCTCCCGATGACAGGTTCCGGCCACTGTCGGGCGCTGCAATTGCAAAATAGGGCCTCATTTCCCACGGGACTCCGCACTTGAGAGTACGTGTCTAGCGCTGTTGGGGGAGGACGACGGCCGGACGCCGCCGCCGCGAAGCGGCCAATGAGTTCCCTTGCCTGAGGAGGAAGGTGCATGCCCAAATACAGGATTGGCTGGCTACCCGGTGACGGCGTAGGCGCGGAGGTCCTGCAGGCCGCCAGGCTCGTGCTGGATCGTCTGGGTCTGGATGCGGAGTATCTGGCCGGCGACATCGGCTGGGAATTCTGGTGCAAGGAAGGCGACCCGCTGCCCGCCCGCACCATAGAACTGCTGAAAGGGGTGGATGCGGCCCTGTTCGGAGCCATCACCTCCAAGCCGGCGCGAGAAGCCGGCCACGAGTTGGCGCCGCGGCTCCGCGACAAGGGCTTGGTCTATCGCTCCCCCATCGTGCGCCTGCGCCAGCTCTTCGATCTTTACGTCTGCCTGCGGCCCTGCCGGGCTTTTGCCGGCAACACGCTCAACACCCGGGAGGGCATCGATCTGGTCATCTTCCGTGAGAATACGGAAGACCTCTATGCCGGGGTGGAGTTTCACCCGGTTCCGGAGAGACTGTCCCGTCTGCTGGAGGAGATCTCGCCCTCCTTTGCTCCCTTCAAGGGACTGGCTCCGGACCAGTGGGCCATCTCCTGCAAGATCAATTCCCGCAAGGGCTCGGAGCGAATCGTCCGGGCTGCCTTCCAGTTTGCCCGAGACCACCGTCGCAAGAGGGTGACGGTGGTGCACAAGGCCAACGTGGTGCGGGCCACCGACGGGCTCTTCCTGGAGGCGGCCCGGCGCATCGCGGCTTCCTTCCCTGGGATAGCCTGGGACCACGCCAACGTGGACGCCATGGCCATGTGGCTGCTCAAGAATCCCCTCAACTACGACGTCCTGGTGGCGCCCAATCTGTTCGGCGATATCATCTCGGACCTGTGTGCCCAAATGGTGGGCGGGCTGGGGTTTGCCTGCTCCGGCAACATCGGAGACCGGCTGGCCGTCTTCGAGCCGACCCACGGCTCGGCCCCCAAATACGTGGGACAGTCCAAGGTCAACCCCATCGCCACCATTCTGGCAGCCAAAATGATGCTGGACTACCTGTCCGAGGGTCGCAAGAGCCAACGGCTGGAGGAGGCCGTGGGAGAGGTCATCCGGGAAGGCCGGGTTCGGACCTACGACATGGGCGGCGCCAGCACCACCCTGCAGATGGCCGAGGCCATTGCCGGTAAACTGTGAATTTGCTCGCGGCCGCCGACGTCCCTGACTGTCCGTGCGGCCCCGGAATGCTCCTGCAAATTTGCCCCCTTGGTGTGACCCTGTCATGGGAGGAAGCCCACCCGGGAGCGCGGGCGTCTCGCCCGCACAAATCTTCCCGCAGCCTCGCCCATCTCCTCCACCCGGATCGACCGGCACCGGCGCCATGGCTCTCCTTCGGCCGGGCCCAGGCGGTTCCCGCCGGCAGGATGGCCGGCTGCGGCATCGCCGGGAAACCGAGCGGCAACGCCAGGGACAGGATTAACAGGACGAGAGGTTGCGCCAGGCGGAGCTGACCGGGAATCGGGGCGTTGGGCACGGCGGACGCCCGCGACGGGGAAGATCAATCGAGAAGGACTATCCATTCAACATGGATGAACAGGATGAACAGGATAATCAGGACGGAACGCTGCTGCGCGATAGGCTGGCTCCGGCGATGATCGCGCGCGGATTTGCAGATGTCCGGGACGACAATCCAGCCATCTCGAGAAAAAATCCTGTGCATCCTGTGCATCCATGTCAATAAACCATCTGCCCATGCTTGACTTTGAACCGGTTTACAGTCACCCGGCGCAGGCGTTTGTTTCAGGTCAGGCCTTCCGGCGACTCAATCCTCTGACCCGTTTCTCCAATTCCCGGGTCAACTCCTGGGGAGAGTCCGAGGGTGAGGGCTGCAGGGGTGGACCGAAGGTGACCGAAACCTGGCCGGGCCGGGCGAAGGGCCAACCGACCCCCCCGGACCGCTTCTGCTTCAGCTCATACAGTCCTTCGATCCTGGCGGGGACGACCGGGGCTCCAAGACCGGCCGCCAGCAGTCCGATTCCAGCCTGGAAGGGCTGCATTTCGCCATCCCTGGTGCGTGATCCCTCCGGAAAAACCAGGACGCTGTAGCCGCGATCCATGGCCTCCCCGGCGTAATCGAAGCTGCGGCGGAACCCGCTTTGCTTGGGCAGCGGAAACGCATTGAACCCACCGGCAGTCACCCCATAGGCCAGGGTGTCCGTGAAGCGGAAAATCCCGCGCCCCGGCAGCGGGTAGCGAAAGTCCCTCAGCCTTTCGCCGATCATGGCGATGGCCAGGCGGTTCCTGTAGCGATAGGGCAGGCAGGAGAGGATGAGGGCCGGATCGAGGAAGGTCACGTGATTGGCGATCACCAGCACGGGCTGCCGCAGTCCGCGCCAGTGTTTTCGTCCAGCCACCCGGGTCCAGCAGAGCAAATGGGTGAGCGGCCAGATGAGACAGTGCTGGAACAGAAATCGGATCCAGGCGGCGGGCCGCCTCAAGGCCCAGTGGGGATAGGGGTAAGGGCGCCAGGGTCTGACGGATGCTCCCGGCTCCGGCCTGGATCGGCTTGGGTCCGGCTGAGATGCCGAGGGAACCGGCGATTCGCCTCCGGTTCCAGGGGTTGGCCGCGCTGCCTCAGGCTGGCCAGCCTCCGGTAAGCGGTCCGAGGGTTGGAGCAGGCTTTCCAGGTCGCCGAGCGTGAGAGCCGCGGTCACCTTCGATTCGTCCAGGTCCATCCGAAAGCGATCCTCCAATTGGGTGATCAGTGCCACTCTGGCCAGGGAATCCAGCTTGAGATCGGAGGTCAGATTGGCTTCGCGATCGCGCCGCTGCGGCGAGGCCCCGGTGATGCGCTCGACCATTGCCAGGATTTCGCCCAGCAGGCTTTCCTGGCTGTCTCCAGCCTGGCCGGTCGGTTCCCCTCCCTGCCGGCTCACGAACCGGACCAGGTCCCCCTTGCGCACTTTCTGAGTGGCGGTTCGCGGGAAATCCCGTCCGGGCCAGACCACCCAGTGCCTGATCTGCTGGTAGGGGCTGAGGCGTTGGTTTGCGCGTTGGACCGCCGTGGAGGGGTCCGTCTCCGGTCTTCTCATGATCAGCACGGCCACCGGTTCGGGACCCTGCGGGCCGTCCACTCCAACCACGGCGCTGCCGCCGATCTCAGGCTGCATTTTGAGAGCAGCTTCGATATCCGCCGGATAGACATTCAACCCCGCCGAAGTGACGATCACTTCCTTGCGCCTGCCTCGGAAATAGAGGTTTCCCCTGGCATCCTGTTGCCCCAGGTCCCCGGTTCGCAGCCAACCCTCCTTGTCGGTCAGGGGAGCGTCCTCCGCCCCCCAGTAGCCGGGTGAGATGTTGCGGCCCCGCACCAGGATCTCGCCCCCTTCGTCCAGCTTGATCTCCTGGCCGGGCATGGGTTTGCCGATCGACCCCCGGCCGGGTCGAAAGGGGTGGGCAAGGCTGATGATGGCTGCGGTTTCGGTCATCCCGTAACCCTGCATCACCGCGTAACCCATCCTCTTCCAGAAATCTTCGGTGCCGGAGTCGAGCGCCGCCCCTCCCGAAAGGAAGGCCCAGAACTTCCAGCCGAATCGGCGGCGGACGTGGCGGAAGGTCCACCAGCGACGCAGCCAGTGGTGCCCGTGGCTGCGCTCGAAAAGCTCAACTAGCGGGGACCGGCCATTTTGGGCGGCCTCGTCCCGCTCGATCTTGTCCCGCAGCAGCTCCAGGATGCGGGGAACGGTGGCCAGCATCGAGATCCGCTCCCTGCGAATGGCCGAGATGATCTCAGAGGGATTGAGGGTATTGAGAAAGAGAGCTTGGCCACCAAGCAGAGGCGGCACGAAAATGCCCATCATCTGGCCGAAGACATGGCTGAGGGGCAGCAGGCTCAGGAAGCGAATGGGATGGACCGGAGCCGCCCACTTGACATATTTCCGGATCTCGGCTTCGAGGGGAGTCAGGTTGGCCAGCAGGTTCCGGTGGGTGAGTCGAATCCCCTTGGGCGCCGCCGTGGTCCCCGAGGTAAAGACAATCTCGGCCAAGTGGTCGCCAGTGACCTTTCCGGCGTAGCTCCAGTCCGGGGTCGGAGGATGTCTGGCGGCGCTCCGGCAGAACTGGGCGACCGAATCCCCCGGCGCCTGTCGGTCTTCGGGTGGGGCGCCCGGGTTTCCTCCAAGAACGATCTTGGGCCGGGTCTGCTGCTCAACGCCGGCAATGAATTCGGGGGAGCTCTGAGCGTCCAGGGGAACCACGACGACTCCCCGCATCAGGCACCCCAGGAAAGTGGCCACCCATTCGGGGGAGTTGTCTTCCCGCAACAGCAGCCGGTCACCCTGGCCCAGTCCCCTTGAGGCCAGCTCCCGGGCCACCTGGAAGGAAGTCCGGGCCAACCTCCGGTAGGACCAGTAGTCGGTCCGCAGCCCGGATCGGCCCATCAGGGCCCTATCCTCGCCACGGTCCAAAAACTCCGGCAGGTAGCTCAGCAGGGTTTCACGCATGTAGTCTTCCGGTGTCCCACAAACGCCACCCAGGGACCGGCAACCCTCCGGGCCTCAGGCGATACCGACCTTGTCAATGAGCTGCTGGCGCACATCCCTTCCGTCGACCGTATTCTCCGCGATAAGAAAGAGGCCCTTGCCGTCGCTTTCCTGCTCCCAGAGCTGGCCAACGGTCCGCTTCTCGGCGGTATCCGAAGTGTCGGCAATGTGCGCGCCCTTGTATTCGACAACCAGCAGGCGCCCGTTCTCCAGTAGCGCCACAAAGTCCGGGTAGAACTTGTCGGTCGCAGTCGGCAGCCAAAACGAGTCCGGATGGCGCGCCGCGTTGCGGACCCAGAACTTCACACCGGGCAAGCTGTCGAGGGCGTTGGCGCACTGAAATTCTTCGCCATCAGCCGCGCCGTCAAAGGCGGGAACGTGGTCAGGTCCCAGGAAGTGTTTCCGCGGCTTCCAGCGTCCGCGGTAGCGTCGTTGATTCCCGTACATGCCTTCCTTGAACGAGAAGCTGTTGTCGAACGAAACCGTCGTCTTGGCACCAGGCGCGAAGAGATAACGCTGATAAATGCGGTGGCGTTCCTTGCGGCGAATGGCGTCAATTTTGTCTTGTATCTTTCGCGCCAGAATGAACTTGCAGCGCATCAGCTTAGAGATGCTTATGTCACGCACGTTGAGTAGGTGGCCAACCAGATCCCGCAGCCACTTGAGCAGTATGCTCTGGTGAATATCAATCTGACGTACCTGCCGGTCGAGCCACAGAACCAGCGCTTCCGGCGTCCAGCCCTCGATCTCGACGTTCAGCGACAGTTGTTCCCGTTCATTGGCGAACTGGTAGGTGACGCGGCTGCCGTCAACGTCAATCTCAAAGCTGCGCGCCGTCTCCCGGATTGCAAACTCGTCCGCTTCCATCCTCGGAGAGTAGTCAAGCAACGACCAATCATGGGACTCCATGAATGTGTCAGTGTCGGCAAACTCGAGCTTACCCTGGATTTCGGCCATTAGGCGCGGGACGTTCAACTTCTCGCCTCGTTCGGCCGGCGATAGTTGATCCTCTGCTTGGATCCGATAGGTCGCAATCGCTTCGCCGATGCTCGGATGCTGTGCCTTGGGGGTCGCCTTATAGAGCGCCTTTTCCAGGTCGTCATCCACATGGCCGGTGACGGCGATCTCGGCCTGCCCGCCATGGGTCTCGCGCACATTCATGCGTTCGTGCTTCATGGCCTTCAGGGTTGAAAGGACTTGCGGCGAAACAGTAAGGGTATGTCTGAACGTCGGCTTCGGTCTCTGGGGTGGCCTGAACAAATCTCCGTCTTCGTACATCCGTCGTTGCACGGGTTCGATATTGTCGAGCGCCTCTTCCTCTTCGAAGCCCATGGCGACCAGCTTGTCGGCCAGCGCCCTCGCGGCCTGGCCGAAAGACGGCTCGCACACGAAGGCATAGGCCTTGTTAAGATCGACCGCCTGGCGCCGCTTGGCGTAGGGCATCCGCAGCACTCGGCCCAGAAGCTGTTCCACGTCCACCGCGCTCCGGATGCGCGAGACGGAACAGAAAACGTAGGCGAAGGAACAGTCCCATCCCTCCTTCAACGCCTCGACCGTGATGACGTATTCGATAGGACAGGTCCGGTCGAACAAGTCGATGCCGTCCAGTTCCCGCTGGTCGCCGGTGGCGACGGCGATCTTGCTTTCCGGGATCTGCTCGACCTCCATCAGATATTTTTTCAGAGCTGCAAAGGTTACCTCCTGGTTTCTCGGCTGGGCCTGAAAGAGAACGATGGGCCGGATGTAGTCGGCGTCATCCTTGGCCGTTTCCTCCAGCGCGGCACGCGCGGCGATGGCGCCGTTGACCGCGTTTTGCCAGGCGTCGTGCTCCGAAAGCATAATGGGCAGCTTGACCATCTCTGCGGCCTTCAACTCCTGGGCTGTGACGCTGTACAGAATGTTTGACCTGAGTCGTGGCGTCGCCGTGAATTCGACGATGGCGCACGGATTCACCCGTGCCTGCATCTCCCGCGTCAGTCCGGTGACGGCGTTGTGGGCTTCGTCCACAATCATTAGCGGCCGGTGGACGTGGAGCAGGTTGACGAAGGAAAACTTGACCCCGCCGCTCTCCAGCCTCTCCAAGCCCGGCGCGGTCTGAGGCAGAGCCGAAAAGTGCGGCTCCATCTCCTCGTGGTGGGCATAGACCTTGCGGCCTTCGGTGTTGCTGACCCGCAGCGTCTGGATCGTGCCCACGACCACGCAGCAACGCTCGCGGACGTCGTTCGGGCGGAGGTGGGTGAAGTCGGCAATGTCGAACACGCGCACCCGGCCGGCGAAGGCCTCATCCAGTGCTCGCCGGTAAGGGTGGCGGCTGTTCTTCAACGCCTCCGCCGTCTGCCTTCGAATAGTGTTAGTGGGCACCAGCCACAGGACCAGGGGATAGTCCTTCTCGATCCAGGCGTCGCGGGCAATGCGAATGGCGTAAGCGCCCAGGATGGTCTTGCCGCCGCCCGTGGGCAGACGCAAGCAAACGTAGGGCACGTTCGGCAGACCGGCCAGCGGCCTGTAGGCCCCGGCGTAGCGCCCCAGCCGTCCGGCCTGCTCCGGCTCTCTTGTGATCGCCTCGTAGGCGTTCTTCGGCCCGGCGATGCGCGCCTCCTCAAAGAAGCGGCGCAGGAGGGAGAGGGTGTCGGTCTGATACTGCTTCAGCTTCATGAAGCGGATTGCCGGGGCTCGCGGGACTCTGGCCCGCACAGGTGATGAGGGAGCTACGGCCGGGATGTCCACCTAGCCACGTTAGTCGCTGGCTACCGGCAATCCCAGGTCATCCAGCAGATCGGTGGCTTTCTCGATCAGCTCTTTCGTCGCTTTGAGAGGTTTGCGAATTCTCAACTCTTTAATGGCTCGCTCCCCGTAGCCTTCCTCCTTCAGATAGACGGTTGCGGCGGCAAGCTCCAAAACGATGTCAGAAACCCCCGCCATCTTTTCCAGCCGTGCACGAGCATCGGCAGCCGGCAAATTACCCAGGTTGTCTGGATCGCTACCAGGCTCTTTCAGCTTGAAGATCGAATATGGGACACCATACCCGCCAAGCTTCTCCTCGATTTCAATTCGACCTTCGGCCAGTGCATCCTCCCACCCATAGGCAAGCTCGAAGGAATAAGGGCCGTAATAGTGATAGATAAAAGGCAGCCCGAAAGCTGCCCCGCATCGGTCCAGAAGGTAGGCCCCCTTCTGCAGCCGGGTCCAGCCGACCAATTTTCCACGACTCAGCTTGATCAGATTGACTGCAATATCTTCGGCATTCATTGTTGTACCTCCTCCTGCATGATCCCACGTAGTGTATTCACTTGGCTTTGATCAGACGCATAGACGCGCTGGATACGTTCCGCATCGCGGAGCGCGCGAACTATTTTTGATTCACTGGCGATGTCAATTGGCTCTGCCTGATTGGGATGCACTTTAACCAGAACTTTGTTGAGTGCCGAAGCATCCCTGAAGTCGTACCACTTGTAGAGTGTGACCGTCTCGTCGTCGAATAGAAGGCTATCGTACTTGTCGGGGTAGCGTTCACGTAATACCCGCCGGAGGCGCCAGTACATATTGCCACCCGATTCGTCCAGAACCCCCACATCGAAGCACTTGTAAAGGCGGCGGTCACGTAGACGGCTTGCCAACTCGGAAACCTGGTTGTGCGAAGACAAAGCAAGAGCCGACAGGGTAGTCCAAACTGCGGCATCGTCAAGGTCGAGGTACGAATCAAGCGACGGGCTTCCGGACGTGAAATAACGTAAGGTGGGGTCCTGCCGGGCCAGTTCGTGGTCTCTCAAGACCTTTGCAGCGGTACTCAGCAGAGCCTCCAGCATCTTCTCGGCAGCCCTGGTGGTCTTGTGCATGTAGACCATCGTATAGAGGCGAAAACGGGCCTCCAGATATTCCTCTGCCACGCGCACACCCTTGAAATTGAGATACAGGCATTGCGCCGGGACCGGCTCATCTTCACCGATGGTGATCGAGCCGACCTCGAGGCAATCGAGCAGCCAGTCACGATCCAAATGCGCGAACTGCACACCGGTCATCAGACGGTCCCTCTGCAGGTAGTCGAGCCGGTCAGCGTCGAACTGACTGGAGACAATGGTGGAGTAGATATCCTCAGGATTCTCCTCCTTCAGCAGTGCGCTGACATTCTCGGGCAATGTCTTGTCCACTTCCTTCAATACCTGGTTGACCTCGGTGTCGCCTTCAACGATCTCCGAACCCCAGTCCTCATGACGTTTTTTCAAGCCCGCGGCACGGGCCGACTGCTCGAAAACGTGGCTGAACGGTCCGTGTCCGATGTCGTGAAGCAGTGCTGCCAGGAGAACCACTCGCGCCCGTTCCGGGTCGTAAGTTCCGTCCTGCCGGCGCCGAATCACCTCAATGAGGTGTCGTGCGGTGTGATAGACGCCGATGGCGTGTGCAAAGCGGCTATGGGTCGCGCCGGGATATACCAGGTCGGAGAAGCCCAACTGCCGGAGCCGGCGCAGCCTCTGGAACTCGCGCGTATTGATCAGCCACCATGCGATTCGGTCCGTCTCGTTCTGATGTCGGTCGTTCCCACCACCGAAAACGACAAGCCCATGGACAGGATCGCGGACGCGCTGTGTTTCTTTGTCGCTCATGCGGGCTTTAGGTGTCGGTCTGATACTGCTTCAGCTTCATTAAGCGGATGATTTCCGACTTTCTAATGCAGACTGCCGGCGTGCCCAATCCACAATTGGCTATTCCCATTGACTTACATCCGGGCCTTTATGTCGTAGGGCGTCTGCTTGAAGGTGATGGCCGCTCGCTCAAGCGTGAGAGGTGTCAGGCGCGATTGCTCAGCGTAGACTGTCAGCGGATAGTTGGGGTTGTCCCTCACGAAGCCGGGATGCACCTGGGCGATCTTCTCCCGGATGGCGCCAAGCGTGGCGCGGGTCAGCACGTTGCCACCGCCTGGATTTTTGTCTCCAAGGATGCCGTTGTACAGCAGCCCGTAAGCGCGACCGGCATGCAAGCCCAGCAAGGGGGAGCCATCCGTGCCGTTCCAGGGCCGCTCCGTCTCGCTGAACCAGACGTGGGCGGCCAGCACTGGAAAGCGGATCTCCCGTCGGATGTGCCCATCCTCATCGAACACGGGCGGCCCGAGGCGGTAGAAGCGGAACCCGCCCCCGCCCTGCCAACCCACGCTTTTGGAAATGCCGCCCTGCTCGCCTTCGATGACTTTGTTCAAGCGGGGGACACAGTGGGTGACGGCGTGCTCGCCCATCTCCACGCCGATCCACCGACGCCCCATCTTGTGCGCCACCGCTGCTGCGGTGCCGGAGCCGAGGAAGGAGTCGAGAACGAGGTCCCCGGGTTTGGTGGCGATGTGGACGATGCGTTGAATGAGACGTTCGGGCTTGGGGGTCTCGAATGCGCTCGTCGCGCCAAAAAGCAGGTTTGTTTCCTTCTTTGCCTCTTGGTTGTGGCCAACCTCTTTATTAGTCCACCAACTCCACGATTTAATCCCTTCGGCTTCTGACAAATAGTTCTTCACACGCGGACGCCCATTTCCATCTTTACCAAACCAAATCCGTCCGTCCTCGCATAAGCGTCTAAAGGTTGTCTCTATATTGGCCCAGCATCGTCCCTCGGGCGGTTTATAGAATGCGCCACCCGGTGTTTTGATGCCATACATCTGGTTTGGTCGGTAGCCTTGCGCTGTAAAATCAGTGGAAACCCACTGTCCTTTAGGGTCATTGTCAGGGTTCTTGTATGACCTACGCTGGTCTTCGATAAGCAATAGTTCATTGAAGTCATTTCTGGCTGGCTGACTTCCATAGACCAGGATGTGGTCGTGAGCGTCACCCATGTGAATCCTACCGTCAGGGGAAGTTCTTTTTTGCCATAGCGCATTTACGATGAATCGTTTTCTTCCGAAAACCTCGTCGAGCATTACCTTCATGTAGTGAGCTTCATCATCATCAATGCTTACCCAGATTGACCCGTCCTCAGCCATCAATTCCCGCAGAAGTTCCAGTCGGGGCCATATGCTGGCGAGCCATTGTGAGTGCTCCAGATTGTCGTCGTAGTGCTCGAAGGCCGAGTGGGTGTTGTAGGGCGGATCGATGTAGATACACTTCACCTGTCCGGCATAGAACGGCAGTAGCGCCTTCAACGCTTCCAGATTATCTCCCTGAATCAGGGTGTTCCCGGAATCCGGCTCACCCGACGACAGGTCGCGCGCCTCCTCCAACAACCGATAGGGAACACGCGAGGCAGCACGGATGTCCTCGTCTCTGGTCAGCCAGTGCAGGGTAGGCATGGGTAATTATCTATCTTCGGTGTTCTTATCCAGAGACGGAAATGTCCGTCGGATTCAGGGAAAAGCCCGGCTGATGGGCGACAGGGGTCTATTGAACGATGAGCTAGGCTGTCTAAAGTGTCTGGAACAACCTGCCAATCCTGTGGTCGAGCCCCTTAATGGCGCCCTGAATTTCGTCCACTTCGCGGTCCTCAAAGTAGGCTTCACCGCACTGGTCACAGACCCAGGCCGGGACTGTGTCGAGTACGAGGTGATATCCGTTGCGGTCAACATGGAAGGGCGCTTTCGAGCGCTTCATCTGCCCATGACAGTGGATGCAGGTCACTGGGATCTCCTTTCCGGTCGTGCCCTTTGGCGAACCGCAGCCAGTGCAGAGTCGGCATTAGCTATCGTCCCCCGGGACTTCTGACATGGCTTCTTCGTATTCGGCAATCCACTTTTCGGCTTCTTCTTCAGTGTAGGTCCCAGTAATGGCACGGCTATCTTCCGGCAGTTGATCGCTTTCCGGCTTGCCGATGTGGGATTCCAGTTTCTCTCGCAACTCGTTTGCGGCGTTATCAGACAAACCTTTTACGAGTGAATCCACGCGTTCTAGGCTCAATCCGCCCTCGAATATCACCCCGGATAGGTCACTCTCCCGGCCGATAGACTCCCTGATACGCTCCGCAAATGGGGCTGCCGTCCAATCGTCGTCAAACCTGGATTTAGCCCCGTGCAGGTGCGTCCCCTCAAGCATGGCTGCTTGCAATCGCGTCCAGGAAAACTCTGCCGCTTGTAGATGCGCCTTCTTAAGATTAGCCCCTTGCAGGTGCGCCCACCTAATATCAGCCCCTTGCAAGCACGCCTCGACAAGCCACGCCTGCTGCAACCTGCCCTGCACAACATAAGCTCCTTGCAGGTTTGCTCTTCCAAGACCAGCCGCCTGTAGATGCGCTCCAAAAAGATCGGCTGCCTGTAGGTGCGCCTGTACAAGCTCAGCCCCTTGTAGTCTCGCTTCACGAAGATTAGCTTCTTGTAAAGACGCACCGACTATGACGGCGTTCTCTAAACGCGCTTTCTGGAGATTGGCCCCATTCAGCCAGCTTTGCTGCAAGTTAATACAGAGACCTTTGAAGACCTCGTGTTGCTGCACAAAAAGCAGGGTCAACAGGCTTTGAATTTCTTCCGAGGGTTTCGACTTGTGCGTTTCTCGATACTCATTTTCGCCCGTCGTCCAGCGGATATGGGCGCAGAGAATGTCGAGCACGGTCTGGCGCAATTCTTCGGTGTCTTCTGCCAGATGGACGAGTTCGTAAGCCCCGCCCAGGCGCACGGAGTCCGATTTGTGGCCCAGGTGTTCAATGGCGTTTTTCAGGCGTTCCTGCCGCTGCCCTTGTTCGGTGTTCCGGGTGGCCTTGGCTTGCTGATTCGCGGCATCCTCCATCGCCTTGGCGCGTCTGTGAGATGCCAAGGCTTGCAAGGCAAGCAAGATGCCGCCCATGCCGATCCCCAAGAATTTCAGGACCTCGTATTTTTGGCGTACTCCAACAAGTTCGAAGATCCAAGTGGGGTTTTTGCAGGCCATCACGGCCACGAAAACCGCCAACACAAAGAGGAGCGTGCCGGATAACAAGAATAAGAGAAAGCCGACACGCCTGATCCAGCAAACCAGAGCAGTCCACCATCTCGATAACAAGTTCATTTCAGATTTTCCGGGGGCGGAAAGTTGGTCTTATCATCCAACCGTGCACGACTACAGCCTTGGCGGCACACAACGCCGTCCACTGCCATGCCGTTATTAGGGGATTGGTCGGACTGGAGGACAAAGAACAGCCCGGCCACTTTTTCCCTGTTTCTGCCTCGCATGTTTCAGAATGCGGTCAATATCGAAATCAATGGACTTTGCCAGGGTTTGTTTGATTCTTCTGGCCTCCTGGATAATTTCATCCGTGGTTTCTTTGTCGTTCATTGGTTTCATCGTGGTCAATCTCCAAGCAGTTCTTCGGGGGTGCAGAGGATTGGCAGTTCATAGCCACAACCCGCCACGATTGTGCGAAATTCCTTCATAATTGCTGCATTGCAGTCTGAAGCAGGTCGCGACTTGGCCGTGCAGCTAGGTAGCTCGGAATAGTCGTTTCGATATAAACTCGTTTGGTCATAGTGCGATCTCGCCGGATTATGGACGCTGTGCTGGATTCGTTGGCTATAAGCTGTTTTGCAGCGTTGCCGAGTTTCGTAAATACCTTTCCGCTTTAAGCGTTCACATCCCGATCCTGACGGTCAGTGGTTCGCATTGATTATCTAATAGAGTAACGTATTGTTGTTCGTTCAATCTTCACGAAATTCAGCAGGACCGAAGTATCGAGAACAATTGGCGTCGGGTCTTTTCGACGCATTCAAAGAGCCTCAATCAACCAAATCGAGGATCGTCTCCTCCTCAATATCCAACAAGCATCCCACTTCGAGCAGCCGGCCCTGAGAAATCTCGCGGCGCCACCAGGCTTCCAGAGCCAGCGACAGAACCTGCTGATTCAACTCATGGTCCTGAGGCGCCTCGGCTGGTGCCTCGCCTCCAGACGCATCGACTTCCGAAAATACTCTTACAGCGCGCAAATAGCGGTGGGCGTCTGCGGTCTGATCGAGAAGCGTTTGGGTTTGTTCGGCGCTCACGAGGTTCAAGCCGCGCAGACGCCAAACCGCCGCTGGATAGCTTGCTCCAAAGTGCCGGGCCAAAAGCACCGCGTCTGCGTAGGTGACATGCTGAGAGCGTGCCGGGCTTCTCAGCGCACCCCGGATACCCTTTTCAGTGACGGCATCCACCGCGGCTTCCTCGCGGCGGGATCCTCTTCCTTTGCCCAAGTGATGCAGGAAACCTCGCACACCTTCTTCAGGCATGAGAAAAGCGGCCGCAAAGGCGTTGGCACGCTGTTCGGTCCTTGTCTTGGCGTTGTGGACACTGGTAATGGTAGCGGGCTCATTGCGGTCCATAAGCGCATGACAGTATTCGTGCGCGTAAGAAAACCGCCGCCGTACCGGCGATTGGATGAAGTTGGCCAAAATCGCCATGCCGAACTCGGGACTGCTCAGAAACAGGCCGGAAATTTCACTCGGAAACTGCAGAGCGGCCGTCCAAATATTCTGGAAGGCCAAGGTCTCGGGTACTTTAACGGGCGCATTACCCAAGTCGAGCCGCCGCCGTTCCTGTTCGGCCACAAGCTGCCCTTGTGCAATGGCCTGTCCCACCGATCGCGGAACCGGCAACTCGTAACGCGGCAGGGACACGGCAGACCTGCGGCCAATCAGTTTTCGAAGCGACGCCCCTTCTCTCAACAAGCGCAGGCAACGCGACGCTTGCTTCTGCACGACCTCACTTTGCAGGCCTGGATCGGCGCGAAAGAGCGCGACGACCGGGTCTTCCTGTTCGAGCGGGATGTTCGGGTTGACGAACCATTCAACCGACCGTCCGTATAGATCCGCAAGACGGGTCAACTCAAGCGTGGAGATCTGCCGCTGGCCGGACTCCATGAGGCTGATCGCGGACCGCTGTAGGCCGAGCACCGCACCGGCCCTCTCTTGGGTGATCTGCCGACTTTCGCGCGCGAGTCGCAACCGTCGTCCAATTTCGTCGAGGGTAATGACCATGCAACACCTCCGAATTGGTAAAGGTTTTCCCAATATGTCGCCAAGCCAGTCTGTATCTTCGCGACTGGATACAGTTTAGATTATCTAACTCTTAATGTCACTAATAGACATAACTAGGTTCGCTTATCGCATTTGTGCAGAAAGTCTTGAATTTGCTTATGCAGGTTCGTGTCGGGGTATCAAAGTGCCGGCGCAATCCGGAGCTAAAATCGAGCCGAAGTGTTGAACCCATCGGGAATTTGGGCTCAGAGACGACCCAAAGCCAGCTGAGAAAGTCATCTCAACAGGTGTGGCTGCAATATTCAGTCTGGAATGGCGAGTGGTTCGTGGTCGCTGAGGACCGCCGTGGGGAACAACTGTAACGCTGTTCTGCTCAAGGAAGGATCTCCTGCAGGTGGCCGAGGCTCTTGATGACGCCATCCGGTTCCGGATCGAGATTTTTCTCGTCTTCGGGCTGATACTTGCCGGTCCGGACCAGGACCGTTCGCAGGCCCACCCTCTGGGCGCCCGCAATGTCGGTTTCCCAGTCGTCGCCCACCATGGCCACTTGGTGAGGCGCCAAGTCCAGGTGAGAGAGCGCCAGGCGAAAAAATTCCCCTGCGGGCTTGCCCACCACCCGGGCGCTGCGTCCGCTGGCAAACTCCAGGGCGGCTACGAACGGTCCCATGTCCAGCGTGAGTTCTCCCCCGGTCAGCCAGTAGCGGTTCTTCTGCAGGGCGATCAACTCGGCGCCGGCCACCAGCTTGCGGAAGAGGCGGTTGAGCAGCTCAAAGGTAAACCCTTCCATCAGATCGCCCAGCACCACGAAGTCGGGACGGTCCTGGTCCAGTTGCAGCCCCTGGAACTCTTGGATGGCGTCCCCCCGGGTGACCACCCAGCACCGGGCCTCCGGACAACCGCGTAGCATCAAGCTGGCAGCCAAGGGAGCGGTGAAGATCTCCGAGGACTCCGTCTTGATTCCCAGGGTCTGGAGCTTGTCCCGGATGGTCTCCCGCCGTTTGTTGGTGGTGTTGGTCACAAAGCGAAGCCGGTAGCCACGACCCCTGAGGGCGGCAATGGCCTCGGCGGCGCCGGCGATCAGGCAGTTGTCCTGGTAGACGGTGCCGTCCAGATCCAGCATCAATCCTCGCAATCCAGGGATTGCCGGTCTCATCGGCCCGCTCATTGGGAATCTTCCATGGGTGCCGTCCCCTGGTGAGTGACCACGGCTCCGCCTTCGCTCCCGCCCGGCGATGGGGAGGGAATTCGCCCTATTATAGCTATTCCGTGCCGGCGCATTGGGTGGCCGGTCGGTGCCGGCCCTCAAACATCACCAGGCAAATCACTCCCCGCTTGAGGGGGAGTCGGCCTGGGAGCGCGGGCGTCCCGCCCGCATGCTGTTTCTTTGGGCGCCGCTGAGTTTCCGTGCGATGCCGCAGGCAGCCGCCCTTTCGTCGGGAACCCCATCGGCCAGGCCGCAGGGGAGCCCTGGTGTCGTTGCCGGTGGATGCAAGTGGGGGAGAGGGCCAAGGCTGCGCCCGGCCTGGTGCGGGCGAGACGCCCGCGCTCCCAGGGGGCGTCATTCCATGACCTCGTCGCAGCAAGGGCAAAAAAGTGCAGAAGGCTATTGGCGCCGTATGTCATAGAAGGAGGTCCGCCCCTCTTCCGGTCCATTGGTGTTCATTCGTGTCTATTGGTGGTTCGTCTTCATTTTAAGGTCCGCTCTCCGGGAAGTCGGCGGCGAGACACCCCCCACCGCATCAGCCATCGCCTGGCGGCTCGGCTTCTGCAACTCCCCCTCAAGGGGGGAGTGATGTTGGGTACAAACTGGGAACATCCTTTACACAACAAACCGGGAACATGGTTTACATCCTGCTAGGGTATCGGGCAAGGCGGGGCGCCCTGCGGCGGCAGCGATTCCACCTTTTTTGTCGTGCCCCCCCTGCCCAGGGGAGGTTTGACACCCCCCAACCGCTGTGCTACCTTCCGGCTATGCCAGCAACCCCTCGTTTCATGGTGGTTTTGGGCTCGATTTTATTGTGGGCAGCGGCGGGTTGCGGGGACTCCAGCCGCCCGCAGGCCGACCCGGAATCAGCGGCCCGGGAGGAGGCCTACAGGGGCCAGGTGACCCTCTCCGGGCTGGGGCTGGCCAAGGTGGAGAACTTCCTGGGGGACGAAGTCATTTACGTGAAAGGATCGCTGACCAACGATGGAGAGGCCACCATTCGGAGAGTCGAGTTGACCTTTCTCTTCAAGGATTCCCTCGACCAGGTGGTCCTGAAGGAAGCGCGTACGGCCCTGGAGTATCGAGGAAAGCGAGGGATCGCTCCCCAGCAGGTCGCCGAATTTCAGGTCGCCTTTGAAACCCTGCCCCGGGACTGGAACTACAGGGTTCCGGAGGTCCAGGTCAGCGGGATCGTCCTCCGCTAGGGCGTGCGGCCCAACCGCCGCCGGCTAAAGGACACCCCAGGCTACCATCCCACACTCAGGCGGTCGGCCAGTTGCCGGGGCAGCCCGGCCTCTCTCATCTTTTGCTGGGTGCGCTCAACCGGGTACTCGACCCTGAAGTAGGAAACCAGCGCCCTCTCCCGATCATAGACCGCAAAGGCCGCCCGCGGATCATCGTCCCTGGGCTGACCCACCGATCCCGGGTTGATCAGGAACCTGTTCTCCGAATCGAGAATCAGCCGGCTCTCGCCGGCCCCCTTCCTCAGACCGGGACTCAACAGCCCCGCCCGCTGGTTTTTGAACCAGGCAAATCCACCCTGGACATGAGTGTGCCCGAAGAAGGTCAGGCGGTGGGCCGCCAAGCGCAGGCTTTGCAGCGCGTCCTGGAGGTCCAACAGGTACTGATCCTCGTCCAGCAAGGATCCGTGAGCCACCGTGAAGCCGTCCCCCTCCACCGGTCCGCGGGGCATTGCCCGCAGGAAGTGGCGGTTCGCATCCGATAATTGAGCCTGGGTCCAGAGTGCCGCACTTCTGGCCAGAGGGTTGAACAGAGACAGATCGGTCAAGCCCACTGCGGCCTTGTCGTGATTGCCTCGAACCATCACGGCCGGACTGAGCTGCCGCACCGCCTCGATCACTTCATTGGGATTGGGGCCGTAGCCCACCAGGTCGCCACAGCAGATCACCCGGTCGAATTGACCGCCGGCCCTCTCCAGGACCGCCTGGAGCGCCTCCAGATTGGAGTGGATGTCGGCCAGGATCAGAAATCGCAAGTCAACCCCTGGTAGCGGCTCGGGCCGCTCCGCCGGGCGGCGTTATTCGGTGGCAACCCCGGCTTCGCCCAGGGCGAGTTTGAGCTGCTGCTCGGACTGGAAGCAGGTGGCTACAATCCCTGCCTGCCGGGCGGCCTCCACGTTTTCCGGCCGATCGTCGGCAAAGAATATTTCTTGGGGGAGGACTCCCGATCGATCGATGGCCAGCCGATAGATGGAGGGCTCCGGCTTCAGGCAACCCAGCTCATAGGACAGGAGGCGATCCTCGATGTGGCGCACCAGGGGATAGTGTTTCCAGACAAACTCGAAATGGATTTCATTGATGTTGGAAAGCAACAGGAGGCGGTAGCGACGCTTCAGGCTGAGCAAAAAGGCCTCCGACAGCAGCGGCTCGGGCAGGAACAGGGAATTCCAGAGTCCTTCGAACTCGTCGGTTGAGACATCCAGGCGCAGGCGGCCGCACATGGTCCGGTAGAAGTCGGATCGGGAATACTGACCGCGGTCGAAACGCAGGAGCGGCTCGGTGTCGGTCAGGACCCGCATGATTTCCGGCGGTGACAGTGCCGAGCGGGCGGTGAGGGAGGCCAAGGGGATGGTCCGGTCGTAGTCGACGATGACTTTGCCCAGATCCAGGCAGATCACCTTAATCATGGTCGGGGATGCAAACGCAACAGGGCTTGCCCTCGAGGGTCGACCCGCACCGGAGACGGCTGAGTCTTCCCGCTTGTACCGGTATCGGATCAGGCCGAATTCTCACCGACGGCCTGCATCAACCCTCGCATGTAACCGACGGCAAAAAGACGGCCGAGCATGGTATAGCCGGCCTCCCCCTCTTCTTCCCCCGCCAGTTGGGGAACGTGGTCGGGACGCAGGGGGCCTTCGAAGTGGATGTCGCGGTAGGCTCGCATGGCTTCGACCATGTCGGTCTGACCCTCGTCGTGAAAGGTCTCCACAAACCGGGCGGAGGTCCCTCGGATGTCCCTGAAATGGACGTACTTGATGTGAGGTCCCAGACGCCGGATGGTGGAGGGGACATCCACTCCCATTTCGGCGAAGGTTCCCTGGCAGAAGCAGATGCCATTGGCCGGACTGGACCGCAATCGGACCAGCCGTTCGAAACCCTCGAGGCTGTTCATGATGCGCGGATAACCCTGGAAGTTGGGGATGGGTGGATCGTCCGGATGCATGGCCAGCGTGACCCCGCACTCCTCGGCCACGGGCAGGATTCTCTCCAGAAAGGTGTCCAGGTTCTCCCAGAGGTCGTCGGCCGATGGCAGGGCCGTCCCCGAGGGAGAGGCCTGGGGCAGGGCGCTCAGGTCAAAGCCGGTGACCAGGGCGCCTCCGCGCCCCTTTTCATTGACCGAGGTCCTGGCCCAGTCGCCGCCGGCAATGAAGTTGTAGCAAAGCAGGCCGATCCCGGCTCGCCCCATGTTGCGGATCAGGGTCTTCATCTGTTCGATCTCGGCATCGCGCTGGGGCCCCCCGAGCTTGATGTCCTCGATGGGCAGGTAGCCCTCCATGACCGGGACCCGCAGGCCGAACGACTCGATTCGGGCCTTCTGGTCGGCCAGTTCGGAATATTCCAGTCCCGGGAACCGGATGACCACTTCGGAGATCCCCACCTGGCTGGCCAGTCGGAGGTGGTGATCGGAAACAGGGGTCAGCACGATGGCAATGCGCATGGAACTCCTCGGCGGGTGTTGACCAGCCTGGGTCGAATAGCTCGACCCTCTGGTGCAGAGGTTCGGCGGCCTTATTGTAACCTGGATGCGCGGTGAGAGGACAGGCTTGCAGGTCGGGGCGCCCGGAAGAGATGGCGCTGGAATCCCTCACCCATGGCTGTCGCGCGGGCTCTCCCGCTGTTGGGAACGCCGCGGCCGGTTCCAATGGGCGCCGGGAAACTGGTTAGGTTGGTTGCGCTCGATCTGGTTGTCCGAGCGCCGGCCCCTCCCGGGAGTCACTTCATGGATGCTTCCTCAACCGCCGTCCTGCAAAGCATGAGCTTTCTGGACGGCGCCATACTGGTCTTGTATTTGGTCGGCCTGACGGCCATCGCCCTCTACCATTCCCGCAAGATGCACAGCCAGGAGGATTACTTCCTGGCCGGCCGTTCCATGAGTCAATGGCCCATTGCCTTCAGCATGTTTGTGGCCCTGTTCAGCACCAACTCCTTTCTGGGGGTCACCGGCTGGGTCAATCGCGCTGAAGGAACGGTCTGGATCGGCCTGCAGAACCTGGGCATCATTCTGGTGGTCCCGGCGGTCATCGCTCTTTATCCCAAGATCTTCTTTCGCCTGCGCCTCACCACCGCCTATGAGTACCTGGAAAAGCGGTTCGACTACAGGGTGCGCGCTTTTGCCGCGCTGTTTTTCATGGCGGCCAGGGTCATGTGGATGTCCAGCATGATCTATGCCGCCTCCTTGATGATTACCGCCATGCTGGGGTGGTCCTCACAGGGAGGAGGACTCCTGGGAGCCATTCTGCTGGTGGGGATCGTTGGGATGCTCTTCGCCATGGCGGGTGGCATGCACTCCGTCATCTGGACCGACGTGGTGCAGTTTTTCGTGATCTTCGGTGGCGTGGCCGTGATGGTGGTCACGGCCGTCACCAAGGTTGGGGGAGTTGGAAAGGCGGTGGAGATTGCGGCCGCGGCCGGCAAGTGGACGCCGCCGCCCCTGTTCGACCCCACCCAGGAACTGACAATAGTGAGTGGGCTCTGCCTGGGAGTGGTGGGTTATCTCTCCAGCGCCGGTTCCGATCAAGTGGTGCTTCAGACAGATTCTGAACATGGTCATGTACCCCTTTGCCGGGGTCCTGCTGGGGCTGCTGACCCGCCGAGCCAACGGGCTGGGCGTGCTGCTGGGCGCGGTGGGCGGTTTCTTCGTTACCGTCACGGCTCCCCTGTCGCGAAGATTGAGCCTGATGCTGGAGGCCGGCGAGTTGAATCTTTCCCCTCAAGTGGCGGACCTGGTGGGTTCCCTCAGCCAGGTTTCCACTTTCTACTACGGGATGCTGGGCGCGATCGCCACCGTGCTCCTGGGGGCACTGCTCAGCCTGATCTTCGCGCCGCCACCGCCGCAGAAGGTGGTGGGACTCTCCCATGCGGCGCCGGACGAGGGTTCCGCTGCCGGGTAGACTGATGGATGTTTCGAAGTTGCCGCCTACGCGGCTGTGGCGTGGCGCTCCATGCGTGAGAGACAAGATGCTCCTGAAACAAACGAAAAAGAGTTATCCACCAAGGGATTGTAAAATCGGGATTCAAGGCGACCATCCAGCCAGTTCGTTTGCGCCGACTCTCCCTTGAGGGGCAATCGTGACGAAAGCGGCCCACCCGGGAGCGCGGGCGTCCCGCCCGCATCCTCTCCCTTGGGTTGTCGCTCAGTTTCCCCGCGATGGCGCACCGAGGCCCGCCTGGATGGGCTCTACGTCATCCGTCAACCGTGCCGGTGGGAACCGCATGGGCCCGGCCCGAGCAGAGCCCGGGCGTCTTTGCCGGTCGATCCGGGTCGAGGAGATGGGCGAGGCTTTGCCAGTGTTGTGCGGGCGGGACGCCCGCGCTCCCGGGTGGGCTTCCTCCCATGACCTCGGGATATCAAGGTCACGATATCGCAGATGCATTCGGGCGCGGTTGGTTATTGAAGGTGGTCCATCCCCATTCGTGTCCATTGGTGGTTCGTCTTCCAAAATGATCGGCCGTTTCTTCCTCGAAAGATCCGCCCCGTTGTCGGGGGCGGGGGCCCGGCTTATTTGAAACAAAAGAAGAAAAGAAAAAAGAGGAATCCACGAAGGGCCACGAAGGGGTTGGAGATAGCCCATTGAACCACCCCGGAGCCCGGCCCGCGGCTCGTCTCACCTCGAAACAAACCCGTTTCCCCGGATCATAAAGCGCCACCGCTTGGACAGCCAGGGCTCGGGAGTCTGGCCCAGGCCGATGCGGGGCGTGGCCACCACCGAGGATGGCGGCACCACCGCCCCCGGGGCCAGGGTGAGTGGTGAGTCGGGACGGCAGCAGTCCAGCCCGTTTTCCTCCCGGGCGATCCCAAGGGCCTGGGTCAGTTTGGCCGGACCGTTGGCAAGTTGGGACAGGGGCTTGCCGCCCCGGCGGTCCTCCATGCACGAAATTCCCTCCAGAGGCTGGATGGCCCGAATGAGCACCGCCGCCGGGAATCCTTCCGCCTCGGTGACCAGATTCAGCATCCAGTGCATGCCGTAGGTGAAGTAGACGTAGGCAAGTCCCGGGGGCCCGTACATGATCCTGGTTCGCGGGGTCTTGCCCACTCTGGCGTGACAGGCCAGATCCCTCTCTCCGATGTAAGCTTCGGTTTCGACAATGGCCCCAACCAGCAGGGTTCCCTCCAGCTTGCGGATGAGACGGCACCCCAGCAGCTCGCGTGCGACCGATTGGGTGGGGCGGTCGAAGAAGGATCGGGGCAGGAAATCGGGTTGCAAGGGAGGAGCCAAGGGTCGTTCGCCAAACAGGCCTACTCCACCCAATCGGCGATGAAAACGTTGGTTTCGCCGCGAACTTTTCCGTGGCGGTTGGAGGCGAAGACCAGTTGCTTTCCATCCGGAGAGAACATCGGGAACCCGTCGAAACTCTCATCCACGGTGACCTGTTCCAGATTGGTTCCGTCGATGTCGATCAGGTAGAGATCGAAGTTGCGGCCCTTGGGATCGCCCAGGTTGGAGGCAAAGATAATCCGCCGGCCATCCGGATGGAAAAAGGGACAGAAGTTGGCGGCGCCATTGCGGGTCACCTGAACCCGGTCGGAGCCGTCGGCGTTCATCACGAAGATGTCGAGCTGGCGCGGCTCGATCAGGTTCCGACTCAGCAGGTCCCGGTACTTGGCTTTGGAGGCCTCATCGGCGGGATGAGAGGCGCGGTAGACGATCTTTTGACCGTCGGGAGAGTAGAAGGCGCCCCCGTCGTAGCCGAGGGTTTGGGTGAGCCGTTGAACTTGCGATCCATCGGTGTTCATGGAGTAAAGCTCCAGGTCGCCGTCTCGCATGGAAGTGAACACGATCCTGGAGCCGTCCGGGGAGAGAGTGGCTTCGGCGTCGTAGCCCGGAGTATCGGTCAGCCGGGTCAGGCGCTGGTTGAAATCGGAAAGAAAAATGTCGTAGTCGGGATAGATGGCCCACACGTACCCCCGGGAAAAATCGGGCCGGGGCGGGCAACTTTCGCTGCCCAGGTGGGTGGACCCGTAGACGAAGTGTTGGCCGTCCTCGAGGAAATAGGCACAGGTGGTTCGACCCTTGCCGCTGCTGACCCGGGTGATACCGCTGCCGTCGGTTCCCATCACGAAGATCTGGTCGCACTGGGCGCCGTCGCGGGTCGCTTGAAATATCAGGCGTTGACCGTCAAAGGAAAAATAGGCCTCGGCATTTTCTCCTCCAAAGGTCAGTTGGCGCAGGTTGCGCAGGTGCCTTTCCGCGGGTACGGGCTCATCCGGCGCCTGGCAGGCGGCCAGAGCCAGCAGCAACCACACCGGCGGCAGTCGTGCGGCCCAGGGGAGTTTCATGTCGACTCTTCCTTTAGCGATTTGTGGAGCGGCGTATCCCGTGGGCCCTTCTTACCAACCGGGTTACCCTTCTTCCCAGGCCGCCTGGATGCTATTGTAGGTAACCTCCACCAGCGTTTTCAATTGGGGCCGGGTGATCGACAGCGGGGGCATCAGCACGATGGTGTCGCCGAGGGGTCTCAGCAGGACGCCTCGCCGCCGGGCCTGCAGCACCACCCGTTGTCCCATGCGGCGTCCAACCGGAAAGGGCTGCTTGCTGTTGCGATCGCGGACCAGCTCGATCCCCACCATGAACCCCAGTTGGCGCACGTCCCCGACGCAGGGCAGTTCCCACATTCGCCGCAGCGCCTTGGTCAGGGTGCCGATCTTGCCTTGCAGCTTCTCCAGGGTCTTTTCCTTGCGGAAGACCTCCAGATTGGCCAGGGCCGCCGCGCAGGCCAGCGGATTCCCCGTATAGGTGTGCCCGTGGAAAAACGACTTGAATTCCTCGTATTCGCCCAGAAAGGATTCAAAAATCTCGTCGCTGGCAAGGGTGGCCGCCAATGGCAGCGTGCCGCCGGTGATTCCCTTGGCCAAGGCCAGAAAATCCGGCTGGATGCCTTCGTGTTCCAGAGCCAGGAACCTGCCGGTTCTGCCGAATCCGGTAGCCACTTCATCCAGGATCAGGTGAACTCCAAACCGCCGGGTCAGTTCCGCCAGCCCTCCCAGAAACCCTCCGGGCATGGGCAACATTCCCGCCGCCCCCTGAATCATGGGCTCCACCACCAGGCCGCAGATCTCGCGATGGCGGGTCCGGAGCACCTGCTCGACCTCCTTGAGCTGATCGATCTCACAGTGCGGCGGCTGTTTTCCCAGGGGGCCCCGGTAGCAATAGGGGTAGGCCACCTTGATGGTGGGAAAGAGCAGGGGGCGGAAGATCTCGTGGAAGAGCCGGACCCCACCCACGCTCACCGATCCCAGGGTGTCCCCGTGATAGGCATTGGAGAAAGCAACGAACTTCTTCTTGGAGTCCCATCGCCGGCCCTGGTTTCTCCAGTACTGGAAAGACATCTTGAGGGCGATCTCGACGGCCGTGGCCCCGTCGTCCGAAAAGAAGACACGGGTCAGGTTCGGGGGCGTGAGCTCGACCAGCTTCCCGGCCAGTTGCGCCGCGGGGACGTTGGTCAGTCCAAGCAGGCTGCTGTGATCCAGCCGGTCCAGTTGGCGGCGAATGGCCCGCACGATGTGGGGATGGGAATGGCCATGGATGTTGGCCCAAAGCGAAGAGACTCCGTCCAGATACTTCCTTCCCCGGGTGTCGTACAAGTAGACTCCCCGGCCCCGTTCGATCACCAGTTGAGGGGATTCCATCCACTCCTTCATTTGAGTGAAGGGGTGCCACAGGTGTCGCTTGTCCAGCCCTTCGAAATCCGGTTCCTTGCGATCCATGGGCGTCGGTTGGGTCATGGGCTGAGAGTCCGGGGTTGCCCGGGTCATGGGGCGTGCTTTCGGGAGTTGGTGGATTCGACTTGGCAGCGGGCGCCTTAAACCCGCATTTCTCACCGGGTCGCCTTATAGAAGTCCGATTATCTTCAGCACTTTATGGGGCCTATTTTGACGTCTTCACAGACGGCGCTGGGCGTGCCCTGGCTTGTCCTTTTCCCCTCAGCGCGCACATGCTCGCTCGAACGTAGTCCCCGCTACGCTCTTCGCTCGCGAGCACGCGCTGAGGGGAAAATTCCTGCGCCAAGCTGCACTCTTGAGAAGAGTGCAGCCCCCCGGTGAGAAATGCGGGTTAAGTGTTTCCGCGTCAGGCGCCGCCCCGGGAAACATTGTATACCCGGGAGGAAGCGACTGAACTGGCCGCGTCACCGCCGGGGCGGGTGCAGGCTGCCGGCATAGACCCGCGTGTCGTATTCGAAGGTGACCCTTCCTTCGACCTGCCACTCCTCAAAAATCCGGTCCAGTTCCCGCATCATGGGCAGGTGGCCGGGCTGGCCGGCCAGCGGCGCGAAAGAGCAGGAGAGGGTACGCCCGATGAGGCCTTGCCGGTCGAAAATCTGAGAGTTGGCCAGAATCTTCCGGTGAAAGGTTTGCGAGCCGAAGAAGGCCTGCAGTTGGGCTTGGCCGATGTTCTCATGCCGAACCCGGGTGTAGTCGATACCGTGCCGCCGCAGCAACTCTTCGTAGGCCCTGAGGAACCCCGAGCGTTCGGTCTTCCGTTGGTTCCAGACCAGGACCGCAAACGCCGAAGGACTCGAAATGCGCTGAAACTCGGCTCGGGCCCGGTCGAGCTGGAACCAGTGGAACGACTGGCCGGCGACGATGAGATCCACCGATCGGCTGGCAAGGGTGGTGGCTTCCGCCCGTCCATCGATGCTCCGGAAGCGGGGATACGACTGCAGGTGGGATTCGGCCGCCCGCCGCATCTCCGGGTTGGGCTCGACACCCAGCACCGGGTAGCCGTGCCGCAAGAAGAGCTCGGTCAGCAGGCCGGTCCCGGAGCCGATGTCGGCGATGCGGTGGGAAGGCTTCAGGGCTGACAGGTCCGTCAGCCATTCGACCAGACGTTCGGGGTAGCCCGGACGATTCTTTCGATAGTATTCAACCCGCCCCAGAAAGCGTTCCGGAGCATCGGCAGGGGGGGACAATGGAGAACTCTCTCAGACCGTTCTAGGGTGGAGACCAGGCCGATGACCGGCGCCCGGGGAAGAGGTTCGTTTTAGGAGTTTGCACCGAAGGTCCTTCTTACTTAATCAATGATAGGGATCACATTCCACTGGAAGTCCTTGGCAGCGTTCTACAGCTCGGACGCCTGGCGAATTTCCTTGATTCTCAGGTTGCGGAATTCGACTTTGGTCCCGTGCCCCAGAAAGCCGATATGGCCGCTGTGCCGGGCCAGACCGGGGTGTTTCTCCAGGACCTGGGGATCGGTCACCGAATCCAGATCGAAGTCGACGATGACGGTGCCGTTCAGCCTGACCGTGATCTGCCGGCCCAGGGCCCGGATCTCCTCCTGGTTCCACTCTCCGGTCGGTTTCAAGAACCCCCGCTTGGCCGGAGCCAGGTCATAGACCGACCCGTGATACTGGGTGGCTCGCAGCTTGTCTTTGTAGCGGGGCGAGTGGTTGTCGAGGATCTGGATTTCCAACCCCTGGTAGGCGGCATCTCCAACCGGCGGAGACCGGATGCCGACTCCGTTGTTGGAACCCTCCTGCAGGCGAAACTCGAAGCGGAAGACAAAGTCCGCGTACTCCCGGGCGGTGAAGAGATTGCCCCCGCCCTCGGCGGGACAGATCAAGACCCCGTTCTCCACCAGGTACCCCGCACCCACTTTTCCCACCGGCAGCCAACCCTGCAGAGACTTGCCGTCAAAAAGGGAAACGAAGCCGGGCTCCGGAGCCGATGAACGCCCGCAGGCCAGACAGGCGAGCATCAGGAGGGCAAGGGCCGGATGTTTCATGGTGTTCCAGTGATTGTCGGGATCCTGGCTCCAACGGGTGCTTCAGGGATGGACGCCGGGTCCCTCGGGAATCTGGTGGTCCATCTCGACCGCCGGCTCATCCACATCCGGGCATCCGACCACTTTGGCCGGAACCCCGGTGACGGTGCAGTGGGGCGGAACGTCGGTCAGGACCACGCTGCCCGCTCCTACCTTGGCGCCCTCACCGACCTGGACGTTTCCCAGGATCTTGGCGCCGGCGCCGATCAACACACCCCGATGGACTTTGGGGTGCCGGTCTCCACTCTCCTTGCCCGTCCCACCCAGCGTCACCTCGTGCAACATGGAAACCATATCGTCGACCACGGCTGTTTCGCCGATGACCACACCCGTCCCATGGTCGATGAAGATCCCTTTACCGATGCGTGCCGCCGGATGAACGTCGACCCCGAAAACTTCCGAAATCCGGTTCTGGAGCAGCAGTGCGAGCTGGTGGCGCTCCTGCATCCACAGCCAGTGGGCCACGCGGTAGGACTGCAGGGCATGGAACCCCTTGTAGTAGAGCAGAGGCTCGGCATAGCTGTTGCAAGCGGGGTCTCTGTCGCGGAAGGCCTTCAGATCCTCGCGAACCGCGGCTCGAATGGAAGCGCTGCCCGCCAAGGCCTCGTCGATGACATCCCGGATCAACATGGGAGACAGGCTGGGACTGGTCAGCTTGGCGGCAAGATGAAAGCTGAGCGTGTCCTCCAGGCTCTGGTGGTTGAGCACGGTGGAATGCAGAAAACTGGCCAGGATAGGCTCCCTGGCAGCCTCGAGCGAGACATCTTCACGGATGTCATGCCAAACCGTGTCGCTCCCGATGGCCTCTTGTTTGAGCAGGTTCATGGCTGATTCCGGATGCAAGCCGACGCGGCCGCCGAACCGCCCCGTGTCCGGCCGGAATGGATTCCCCAAGTCCCTTGACCCGCAGCTAATTGAGCCAGTTATTTAAGCGGAAAACCCGATTGAAGTCAATTCAGGCGGCTGGTGACGACCTGGGGTGGAAACCTCCATCTGTCCATCCACCGAAGGGGCCGCACTCTCGAAAAGACCCCCGGGAGATGAATCCCGCCGCTATTCGGGGTACACTAGCTTCCTGGACAGGATCCGTGGCGAGTCAGCTCGGGAGGAGGAAGAGGTGAAGAAAAGATTCCGTGGTGTCCACAGCCTGGTTTGCCTATGGGTTGCCCTGGTCTGGTTTCCAGCGACCCCGGCACTGCCGCAAGTTTCGGGTATCGACGTGAAGGATAGAGTTGGGCTTGGCGGGACGGCTCCCTACAACACGAACTCGCAGTTGGATTTGGCTGACCGCGTCAAGATTGCGGTGGTGAAGGCATTCATGGCCGCCAGAACTCTGAGGCATAACGTCGAGGCCCGTAAACTCATGACGGCCGGGTTGGAAAAACGCTATCTTCGCGGGAAACGTCTCTCCATCAGAGTGCGCAGCGGGCGGGTCGCTACCTTCGACTTCAGTCCTGCCGCCATATTCCCTCTGGGGGACGACAAGTTCCAGGTCTCGGTGGAAAGCACTTGGATCGACCTCAACAACCAGGTGAGCAGCCGGGTCAACGAGCAGATTCGGTTCGTGAAGATCAGGGGTGACTGGCTGGCCGATGAGATCAAATTCTTGAGGTCCGATCCACGCCGGCCGATCATGCCCTTCAACGTGGCCAGTGAGAAGCGGGCCAAGTTCGCCATGATGGTGGCCAAGCGATTCATGAGGCACCTGATCGACCGCAACCTTGAAGCAGCCAGCCAACTGCTGACCCAGGGGTTTCAAAGCCGTTTCGAGAATCAGAGGGTGATGAGCGAATTCCTGCTGGGTTCGGAAGATCCGGCTTACGTTGCCTTTGAGGTCACCTCGCTGGTTCAGACCGAGCCCTATCGGATGACCATGGGAACCACCCTCTATCTGGTGGCCAGCGGCCAGACCGGATTCGAAAGGTTGGAGGCCTCGTTGATACTGACGAGAGGCAGCCTGGACTGGGTGGTGGACGGAGTGGAGTTCAAGGAAGGCTGAGGGCCGGTTTCGCCCTCGCCTGACTATTCATCTTCCGCGCTGAATTCCGTTTGCACGCTGGCGGAGAGGGTCTGGATCATCGCCTTGGCCTGCGCGGCAAACCTTCCCTCGGGCTGATACAGAAGGTAATTCTCGAAGGCCTCAATGGTGCCGGGAGCGGGAATCGTTTTGCCGTCAGGCGTGATCTGGGCCATGCCTACCAGGTTCATTCCGATCTGATAGTGGGCGTTGGCGTGCCGCGGATCGGCCTCGACGGACTTCTTGAAGGCCTCCATGGCCTCGGAGTTTTGACCGCTGTTGGTCAGCACCACCCCCAGGTTGTAAAAGGCCTGCGCCGCCCGTCCGGGATCGAGCTGGGCCGCCTTTTCCATGGCCTCCACCGCAAGATCCAACTCACCCTTGTGACCTTGGACAATGCCCATATTGAAATAATACTCCGCCTCCGCCAGGGGATCGGGTTTGTCGGCCAAGGCGGCAATGGCTTTCCGGTAGCTCTCAATCGCCTGGTCGTACTTCTTCAGCCTCTGGTAGGAAATGGCGAGGTTGCCAAGAACCACATGCTGGCCGGGATCGATTTCTGAAGCCCTCAGAAATGCCATGGAGGCTGCCTCGTAGTTCCTGGCGTTGAAAAGCTTCCGCCCCTCGTCGAAAGCCGACCTCATGTTGTTGAACTTTTTTTCAGCGGCTTCCCTGCGGGCACGCTCCTGCTCCATGGCCTCTCTTTCCTCGTCACTCAATTGGGCCAGCGCCAACTTTCTGATTTCGGCCAGGTCGAAGTCCAGCTTGTTCTCGTTTCCCAACTTGATTCTGAACTCCTGGTAATTGGCCACCGGCTGGCCGTTGACGGCCAGAACCACCGTGTAGAAGGCCGGGTGGAGTCCCCCGATAAAGTAGCGCCCCTGCGGGTCGGTCGTGACCTCGAAGTGTTTTTCGATGTTTACCCGGTCCAGGGCAATCATGGCGCCTTCCACGGGCTTTCCATCCTCGCCGATGACCTCGCCGGAGAGGGAGCTCTGGGCCGGCAGGGCAGCAGGCAGCAAAAGGGTTACGGCGGCCAGTGTGGCCAGGGTCGGTAGGGCGCGTATCTCTCTGTTCATGGAAACCTCCAGCGACGGATTCTGCCTGCAATCCCAGGCTTTCCCTTTTGAGTGAATTCTACCGAAAAAACCCGTCCTGGGCTAGGTTTTCCCCGAGCAGAGATAGGGGGTCGGGTCTTCCAGGCCGGCTTCCTGAAATCCCTTTCTCCGCAGGGCGCAACTGTCGCACCGCCCGCAGGCGATGTCCCCGTCCCGATAACAGGACCAGGTCAAGTGGAGGGGGGCCCCCAGCCTGAATCCGGTGGTCACGATTTCGCCTTTTTTCATCCGGATGACCGGTGTCACGATTTCCAGGCGGGTCTCGGGGCGGGTTCCGACCTCAATCAAGCGGTTGAAGGCCCGGTAGTACTCGGGGCGGCAGTCCGGGTACCCGGAGCTGTCCTCGAAGACCGCCCCGATGAAAATCGATCGGGCCCCCAGCACCTCGCCCCAGGAGGTCGCAATGGAGAGAAAGTGGGCGTTGCGGAAGGGCACATAGCTGCTGGGAATCTCCCGGCGCTCCAGATCGGCCTCTTCGACCGGTATGGCGGCGTCGGTCAGGCTGGACCCTCCAATCCGACCCAGATGGGACAGTTCGCACACCAGCGTTCTTTCCGTCCCGTAAAACCGGGCGATCCGATGAAAGGCCCTCAATTCCTGCCGAGCGGTATGCTGTCCGTAGGAGACGTGGAGGAAGGCCACCTCATGCTGCTGCCGGGCGATGGCCGCACACACGCAACTGTCCATGCCCCCGCTCACCAGTACCACTGCCGGTTCTCTTTTCATCGGTGGGGCCTTTGGGGGCTCGAGCCGGCTACTTCAGCACTCTCAGCCGGAAGGACATGACTTTTGCGCGAATCAGGGTACAGAGGTACTGCTCCCAGAACTTTCTCAGGAAACGATACCGGGGGCTGCGATTCTGCAGATTGATCAGGAACTCGAAACCCAGATAGCGGTAGAGCTTGAGCAGCCTGACCTCGGAGTATTCCACGGCAAAGCGGGCCTTCGAATAGTAGTTGGTTTGGGATCTCGGTTCGAAGTGCTCGAAGGACCGGCTGTTGAGGTGCCAGCGGTGGGAAGGGTCTTGCCAGGAAGAGGTATCGGTGTAATGGGGAGTCACGACTTCCACCAGGGCTCCCGGGCGGGCGATGCGATGAACTTCCTCCATGGTGCCTACGATGGACTGGATGTGTTCGACCACGTGAGACATCCGAACGTGATCGAAGGAGTCCGAGGGGAAGGGATAGGGGAACCGGTCCAGATCGTGGACCACGTCCACCCCTTCCAATGGCACCACATCCAGACCGATGCTTCCGGGAAGCTTGAAACGGCCGCAACCAATGTCAAGGCTCTTTCGGCTCAAAACCGGTATCTTCCAGGCAGTCCAACCGCAAGCGAGGGACCCTTGCCCCGGTCCCGTCAGCGGAATTGTAGTCGAAGTGCCAGACGGGTCGCACCCCCATTAATGAGTTATACTGAGGCAAAGCCCGAGGTCGTCCGGAGACGATTCCCTTGAACAAGCCAACCGTTGCCATTATCGGTCGTCCCAACGTCGGCAAGTCGACCCTTTTCAACAGGATCTGCCGGCAGCGGCGTTCCCTGGTGGGCAATGAGCCCGGAATGACCCGAGACCGGGTGGACGCCCGGGCCGAGTGGAGCGGACGGCAGTTCCAGATCATTGACACCGGAGGCATGGTCCCGGGGGATCGGGATCCGATGCCGGGGCTCATTTTCGAACAAGCCGAGACGGCCATCCGTGAGGCTCAGGTCCTGGTGCTGGTGGTGGACGCGCGCGTCGGGCTCACTCCCCTGGACCGGGCCTTGGGCAAGCTGTTGATCGAATGCTCCAAGCCGGTGGTGGTGGCCGCGAACAAATGTGACAGCGCCGGCCAATCGATCCAGGCCCCCGAATTCTTTGAGCTGGGTCTGGGGGAGGTCATTCCCGTGTCCGCAGCCCACGGCTTGAACGTGGGCGACCTCCTGGACGAAGTGGTCAAACACCTCCCCAAGGGGCAACGCTCCAAACTGCAGCCGCCCGTCGAGATTCGGGTCGCCATCGTGGGTAAACCCAATGTGGGCAAATCGACGCTCCTGAACCGCATCCTGGGTGAAACCCGCACCATTGTGTCCCCGATTCCAGGGACCACCCGCGATGCCGTCGATTCTCTGATCAAACGCAACGGCAAGGCCTATCGATTCGTGGATACGGCCGGCATCCGCAAGAAACGTCAGACCTTTCTGCAGGCGGAGAAACTCAGCGTCTTCATGGCTCGCAGGAGCGTGCAGCGCTCCGACCTGGCCCTGGTCATGATGGATGCCACTGAGGCGCCGTCGTCGCTGGATTCCGCCATCGCCGGCTATGTCCAGGAGGTCGGCGCCTCCGCCATTCTGGTGGTCAACAAATGGGACCTGATACCAAAGGAAAGTGATACCATGGCGGCGTTCGAGAAACGGGTGCGCTCCAAAGTGCGCTTCCTTGCCTACGCTCCCATGGTATTCATCTCGGCCGCCAAGGGCCGGCGCGTCCCCAAGCTGCTCTCCCTGATTGACCAGGTCTTCAAGGCGCGGCGCACACGGGTCGGAACCGGGGAACTGAATGCGTTTCTGCAGCGCGAGGCCCTTCAAGACACCGCTGTCCCCTTCGCCCGGCAGGTCAAGTTGCACTACATGACTCAAGTGCACGATTCTCCCCCGACCTTTGTGCTCTTCACCGGGCGGAAATCGCCGCTTCACCCCTCCATTCAGCGATACCTGGTCAACAGGATCAGGCAGCGCTTTGGGTTTGTGGGTACTCCGGTGGTGCTGAAGCACAAGGTGGAAAGGAAGGCGGGTTAGCGCCCCGGTTATGCCAGAAAGATCCCTGAAGCTCGTGAATCGCCAGCGGGGAAGCGCCGATTCCGAGACTCCGGTCGAAATTCCCGACAAGTTGTTTTTCAGCATCGGTGAAGTGTGCAGGCTGCTGAAGGTGGAGCCCTACGTCCTGCGTTTTTGGGAATCGGAGTTTCCGCGCCTCAAACCCGGCAAAGGGGCCAACGGCCGTCGGATGTACCGCAAGCGGGATATCGAAACGGTCCGCATCATCAAGCAGCTCCTCTATGACAAGGGCTTCACCATCGCGGGGGCAAGGAAAGCCCTCTCCGCCGGAGCGGTTGCCGCCGGGCCGCTCCCGGTCGATCGGGAGCCCCTTCAGGAGTCGGGGAAACCTCCTTCAGCGGCGACATCAGCCGCCGCCGCCGGCCCGGCCGAGAAGGTTCGTGCACTCAAGTCGGAGCTCCACGCCATCTTGACAATCCTGAATCGAAGGTGTTAGATTTCGGGTCGGTCTCGGGACGTAGCGCAGCCAGGTAGCGCACACGCTTGGGGTGCGTGGGGTCGGAGGTTCAAATCCTCTCGTCCCGACCATTTTTCTTCAGAGTCCATTATTGGCGGACATCTTACTGACCAACGACGACGGGATCCACTCCGCCGGAATCACCTCGCTGGCTCGCTCTCTCTCCCACCTGGGACAGGTCATTACCGTGGCGCCCGACCGGGAGATGAGTGCCTCCAGTCAGGCCCTGACGCTGCTGCGTCCCGTCCGCTATGAACAGATTGGAGCGGACCGCTACTCGGTGGAGGGAACGCCGGCAGACTGCGTGATCATTGCCTTGAACCACATCCTCCCCAAGCCGCCGGATCTGGTGGTTTCCGGAATCAACCGGGGCTCCAACCTGGGCCATGACATCGCCTATTCCGGTACGGTGGCGGGGGCGATGGAAGCCGCCAGGCACGGGATCCAGGCGGCAGCCGTTTCACTGGCGACGCGAGCGGACTTCGATTTTGAAGAGGCGGCCCAGTTCACGGCCCATCTGGCCGGGCAACTGCTGAAGCAGCCGCTTCCGCCGGGCTTTATCCTGAACGTCAATGTTCCCGGCGGGGGATGGCAGGGAGTGCGGGTGACGCGCCAGGGCCCCTACCCGATCTGCAACTTGATCGTGGAGAGCCGGGACCCTCGGGGCCGGAAATACTTCTGGCTGGACCAGGAACTGGAACCCCGCGACCTGCCGGTTGACGGGGACTCCGACTTTGTGGCGCTCCGCTCCGGCTGCATTTCCATCACACCGCTCAAGCTCGACCAGACCGCCTTTGAGTTGAGTTCCGAGTTGAAGTCCTGGGCGGAATGCCTTTCACCCGCGGCTTGCCGATGATTCGATAACGGGGCGTGGCTCAGCCTGGTAGAGCACCTGGTTCGGGACCAGGGGGTCGGAGGTTCAAATCCTCTCGCCCCGACCATTTGAATCGTTGAGAGGCGTCGCAATCCCTCCCCGGCAGCCCGCTTGGCCCCTGCAGCCAAAGGGGAAAGCGTTTCGGCTGCAAACAGAACCGAAGCCGGAAGGCCCCAGGCCGCCATGGTCGATCTTTCCCTAGCGCCGCTCCAAACGCTTGAAGCCTCGACCAAAGACCCTGCCGCCCTGTCACAACGGCTGCAGCAGCAGGGGTACCTGTTCGTCCGGGGACTCATCGACCCGGAGAACGTCGGGCGGCTGCGATCGGATATTCGGCAGCTTCTCATCCGGTACGGCTTCACCGTCGACGATCCGGAACAGGAGTTGAAGTGGTCGGGCAGGATGCCGGAATCCAATGAGCTGACCCCCAGCGGCCGCATCGGCCGCATGATCAGCGAGCTGCCGTCGCTGACCGAGGTGATCCATGACCGGGAGCTCTTCAGGTTCCTGGGCACCCTGTTTGACGGCGAGGTCTTCAGTTGGGTAGAGAACGCCGACCGGGTGCGGGTGATGTTCCAGGATCTCGAGCCGACCGACACCGGAGGGCAGCGGTTTGACTATGCCACTCCGGCCCACCAGGATGGCTACCATTTTCGGGTGTCGTTCGTGACCTGCTGGGTGGCCTTGATGGACATCGACCTGGCCACCGGCGGACTGGCCCTGCGCAAGGGTTCCCATCGAGAGGGAATCCATCAGCACTGGTACCGCGGGTCCCGTTACCTGGGGATCCCGCAGAACTCCGACCAGGTCCGGCAGATGGCTCGAATGGGCGCCGTCTCGGTGGCCGGCGATGCGGCTCCCGACGATTCGCCCAAAACCTGGCTCCGGTCCGACTACCGGGCCGGAGACGTGCTGATCTTTCACCCCCACATGATCCACCGCGGACTTCCCAACCGGTCGCGGCAATTGCGGGTCTCGGGCGACTTTCGCTACCAGCGCCGGGGCGACCCGACCGTCTGGCAAGCCGGCTGCCGCCTGTTCCAATGCCACAAATTCCTGGATGAGTCCCGCGCCTGCCTGCAGGAGATGGACATCGAGCAGGCCGTGGCCGACCGGGCCTGGGAGCTGATGCGCCGCTACGGGCCCAGTCCGGAAATGGACCTACCTACCCGGGCCAGACAGATGGTGAACCGCGTGGCGTGACGGGCCGTGTGGTTGTCATCCTCGTGGCGGGACAGGCCAAAAGGAAACAAGGATTTTGACCGGGTTAACACTGGAGAAAGTAGCTTGTCGGTTAGATGAAGGCAGCAATCCCGTAGAGATTGCTGGTTACGGTCGGGAATCGACCCACAAGGGCTATCTGACTTGGCTTTTGAACACTTCGCACTGGACGGAGGCGAAGGAGGGCCTGTGCCGTCTTGTCGAAGCTGCCGACTGGTCGGGTGGCGAGCGCGGGTCGGCGACCGGGTGGATTCGTAAGTTCCCGGAAGAGTTTTGGTGTGAGTACGAAAGGACAGTCGGAAGCAAGAAAGTTGACCTGATCGTCACGGCGGGGCACGACGACAGTTCGCAGAAGGTGCTACCAATCGAACTAAAAACTGACAGCGTAGCCGGCGGGAACCAGCTAAGCGAAATGTCGGTTGGCCCGGGGCAAGACGTCGGCTTGGTTCTTCTACTCGGTTCCTCGGCAGTACGTGACGACAGCATTCCGAAAGAGATAGAGAAGAGGGGGTGCTTTGCGCCCGTGACCGTCGACAGGATACTGACCGTGTGGGAAGGGTTGGAAGCCAGTATGCCGCGAGTAGGGCGTGACTGGCTTGAAGCTCTGCGACACGAAAATCTAAGACTCAATAATGCCTTCGATCTGACCCCTAAGCAGCGTGAGACGTATTGGTGTTACGGTTACCGTAGCGATAAACACCTGTTCTATGCCCTTCTAAACGCGGTTAGGGAGATACTGAACGAGCATGACTCAGGAGGTTGTTGGTCGCTCCGCGACGGTGGTTACAACACTGTCTTGAATCTGGAACCATGGAAGTTGGTTGCAGACGGCAACGCGTCGGTCTACTGGGAGTTCAATGACAACCAACTGGCTTTGAAGGTCGAGCAATGTGGGAAAGACAAAATCACAAGGAAATGGGTAGAGGAGACACAGAACATAGCTTTGAATCTTGGACCATCGTGCAAGTTCAAACCAAGGAAAGCTCGTGCTGGGAGTACGTATATGAGCGTAATCCGCTGGCCGCTTTATTTCGATACGGCACATAGCGTAGCCGACCGCAGTTGGGGAATAATCAATCTATTCAATAGAGAACTACAACTGTAGGGTCGGAATATAGCTTTCGCCCGTTCCTCCGGAGTGAAAAGCCGCTCCACAGCGCGGCCCTGGCCCGTAATCACGACGTCACTGCGAAATCCTCACCCGCCATGTAATGTTCGTCAGAGGCGCCGGGCATGGCTGTGGTGGCGATCTCAGGTTGCCGTGGACTTTCCGTGACGCCTGGAGCAAGCGCATCGGGGTCGAGCAGGGCCGCAAGCTCCCATTCCCGCGCCGCTCCATGCGGAGCGCCCGAGCATTGGCCTCAAGTGTGCCCTGGTTCCCGACGTCAACGACGCCGAAATCGCGACTGTCAACGCCCCCAATGTTCGCCGCCTCCGGCTTCACCGCCGTTGCGAGTGGAGTTCGCCATTTCAACCACTCGATCCGTTGAGAGGAACGGAAGCACGATGTGGACGCCTTGAGGGGTTTGGTTCTCACACCACCGCATCGTTCGATGCCCTTCCGGCCAGCGCCCGACGAGTCACGAGATGCGAGGTGGCTGCTCGGACGCGTCGGCACTCACCAACCTTCGGGTTTCGAGATCGTTGTCCCCGGAATCCGTTTCGGGAACTGCGCGGCCTTCAACATTGCTCGGTGGATGTGCCGCACATAACTTGCAGCATCCTTTAATTTTGGAGCCATCTGCCAACGCCCTGGACATACGACAAGCACTGGTTTCTTCCGTTCAATGGTCACCATTCGGATTGGCGTGATCAGATCGGTATCGTTCGAGATGACGGCGGCCATTTCGAACAACCCTTTCCAGGCATCGTTCAACAGGTGAGCCGCCAAGTTAACGTCCGAGCCTTTCTCTTCCATGGTATAGACCTCGGCAATCAATGCATCAGAGAGCGCTCTGTGACTCTTTCGCCGTTTCTTCTTTCCCGCAGCACCTGTTGGGTAACTGCCCACGGGTAGAGTCTGTGAACCTGCGACCGAGTGATTGCCGGCGGGCAGCTTTACCGGTGTCGGTGTGTCAATTTGTTTATCGGCGACGGGCAGGTTTGTGAGCGGACGCCAAGCCGTCTTGGCAAGAAAGCTTCCGAAAAGGACTTTTACTTGGGGCAAAGTGTTGAGCGCACTCAGATAGGCGTGTTGACGGGCCGACGCCCCCGGTTTCGACACTCCGGACACTCGGGCGGTGAAGTAGTTCACCCGGTCTACTGTATATCCCGGCGGGAGCACCTGTTCGGCGAGTGTGACAAGATTGAGCCACTTGAATGGCGTGCCCTTGAGGGCTCCGTAATACAGGTTGAAGCCGTCAACATAAACTCCGACTCGCATAGTTTCTCCCCGGAAAAAGCAAGGGCCGCTCCGAAAAGCGGCCCTAGAGCCGACAGCACGCTGCCGGCGGGTATCTACTTGCAACCATACTTCAGGATTGATGGACTTGCAAACTCATTTGGGAGTCAGCGCAGCAATTCTCAAAGTAGGATTTTAGGGAGAAGTAGACATTTATCCGGTGAGGTGCGTACTCGATATGTCGTTGTCGACGCTACATCAGCGGGCCATGATTCTGTTCGACCACCAGCGCATTGCCGAGCTTGACTCAGACATTATCCTCCTCATGATGAAGTTGGAGAGGTTCCTACCGTGAAGCAAGCCATCGTTCCGCCCCTGGCCCTGCTGGTCTGGATCACCCTTTTTCCCAAAGCTCTCGTGGCCGAAGAGGGCATGTGGAGGCCCGGTCAGCTCCCGGCTCTGGCAGAAGAGCTGCGGGCCTTGGATCCAGAAGTGGATGCCGCGGCGCTCTCGAACCTCACCGGCCACCCCATGAACGCGGTGATCTGGCTCGGCAACTGCACGGCCTCTTTCGTGTCGCCCCAGGGGCTGGTGATCACCAACCACCACTGTGCCTACGGCTCCATCCAGCACAACTCCACCGGGGAAAGGAACCTGCTGGAGGAGGGCTTTGTGGCCGCCGGCCGGTCCCAGGAGCTTCCGGCGGCTCCGGGCGGCCGCGTCCTGGTCACGGTGGCGGTCGAGGACGTCACGCGGTCGGTGTTGGAGGCGGTTCCCGAGGGAGCCGGCGGGCGGGAGCGTTATCAGGCCATCGAGGACAGGCAAAAGACCCTGGTTGCCGACTGCGAGCAAGACCCGGGGCATCGATGCCGGGTCGCCGGCTACTTCGGCGGCCGGGAGTATGAGTTGATCAAGCAGTTCGAAATCCGGGACGTTCGTCTGGTCTATGCCCCTGCCCTCTCCATCGGCAAGTACGGGGGCGACATCGACAACTGGATGTGGCCCCGCCACACCGGGGACTACGCCTTCTATCGCGCCTATGTCGGCCCGGATGGAAAGCCGGCGGACTATTCGGAGCAGAACGTTCCCTATCGGCCCCGGCATCACTTGAAAGTCTCCACCCGGGGCGTAGAGACCGGCGACCTGGTCCTGGTGGCGGGCTATCCGGGGCGCACCAACCGGTACCGCCTGGCCCGGGAGGTCGAGGGGGTCATCCGGTGGGACTATTCCCGGCGCGGCCAGGCCTTCCAGGAATGGCACGACATCATCGACAAAGCGGTTGCCGGCCAGGAAGAGAAGGCCCTCAAGTATGCGTCTCTGCAAGCCAGCTTGAGAAACGTCCTCAAGAACTATCAGGGAATGTTGGAGGGGTTCGCCAAGAGCGACATCCTGGAGAGAAAACGGGCTTTGGAGCAGGACTTGCAGGGCTGGATCGAAGCTGGTCCGGCATCCCGGTCCGGTCTGAAGACTGCCGCCGGAGATCTCGGGAAACTGGTGGCCGAGTCCCAATCCCGGCGGGAGGCGGCCCTCTACTACGACCTGCTCGGAGGCCGGTCCGCTCTGCTGAGAGCTGCCCGCAGGCTCTACCGTCTGAGCCGGGAGCGGCAAAAACCCGACCAGCAGCGGGAGCCCGGCTATCAGGAGCGGGACCTGAACCGTATCCGGGAAGGTTTGGAGCGCCTCCAGCGGACCTACGATCCGGAGGTGGACCGTGCCTGCTGGCGTCAGTTTATCCTGAACTATGCCAAGCTCCCGCCGGAGCAGCACGTCCAGGCCTTCGACGACTGGTTCGGGATCCAACCGACCCCATTGCAGGAGGCCGGGCTGGACCGGCGGCTGGCCGAGATGTACAGCCGGACCCGGCTGGGAGAGCTTGAGACCAGGGTTTCCTGGATGGCGGCGGCGCCCCGGGACTTCGAGGCCAGCGAGGACCCCTTCATCCGGATGGCCGTCAGCCTCTATGACAGCGATATGGAACTGGAGGAGAGCGACAAGGAGCTTCAGGGGCAATTCGACCGGGTGCGACCGAGCTTCATGGAGGCTTTGATTGCCTATAACCAAAGCCTGGGCAAGTCCATTTATCCCGACGCCAACTCGACCCTCAGGGTTACTTACGGCACGGTCAAAGGCTACTCGGCCAGGGACGGCGTTGGCTACCTTCCCTTTACCACCTTGCGCGGCATCGTGGAGAAAGACACGGGCGAAAAACCCTTCGACTCCCCTGTCGGGCAGCTAAAGTTGATTCGCGGCCGGGATTTCGGCAGCTACTACGTGAAACGGCTGGATTCGGTGCCGGTGAATTTTCTGAGCACATCGGACGTGACCGGAGGCAACTCGGGCTCCCCCACCTTGAATGGACAGGGGGAGCTGGTGGGGTTGCTGTTCGACGGAAACTGGGAGAGCATCGTTGCCGACTGGGATTTCATTCCCGCCGTCACCCGGGCCATTCACGTGGATATCCGCTACGTCCTCTGGATCATGGAGCATTTGGACGGCGCCCACCGTCTCCTGACCGAGATGGGTGTCGATGCCGGCCGCTCGCCAGGGAAATCCCGACCGACCCCGCCCGGGCGGTAGCCTCTTTCCGGGAGGGTGTGGATTCAGCGCTGGAGCTGGAAGGAGGCGGGAGCCGCCGCGTTATCGGGCAGTCTGCCAGCGTTGCATTGGATGCTGGGGTTTGGTGGGTTCGTCCGGGTAAAGGTGTCCCACCTGGTCGGCGTAGCCGTTGAAAATCAGGGTGGGCCGGCGAGGTCCCCGGCGCGGCGTCGCATTGGCGACCAGCATGTAGTCCCATTCCTGGGACCATCGGGGATGGGGAATGTTGGGGTTCACGTTGCTCAGGTATCCGTATTCGTGCTGGTAAGGCTTGCTCGACCAGAAGGTCCCGGGCTGCTTGGGGACCAGTTCGATCTTCACGATGGACTTGGGGGACTTGTAGCCATATTTCCAGGGCGCGATGATCCGCACGGGTGATCCGTGCTGTTTGAGCAGCGGCTTGCCATAGACTCCGGTCACCACCAGGGCCAGGTCGTTCATGGCCTCGTCCAGGCGCAGAGCTTCGTAATAGGGCCAGGAGTAGTGCCTTTCACTGAGGCCGGGCATCTGACCGGGTTTTTGGGCGGTGATGAAGCGGACGTGCCGGGCCTTGTCGGTGGGCTGGACGACCTTGAGAAGCCGGCTCAGGGGGAATCCCGTCCAGGGAATATTCATGGCCCAGGTTTCCACGCAACGGAAGCGGTAGACTCGCTCTTCCTGCTCGAATCCGAACAGATCGTCCAGATCGAAGGTGCGGGGCTTGTGACACTCGCCGCCCACCTCCACCTTCCAGGGCTCCACTTCAAAGTTGCCGGTATATTTCCAGACCGGACCACCGCGATTGGGAAGAAACTCGTAGAAATTGTTATGGGTCGCTGCCACCAGGCGGTCGGTCAGTTGGAGATCGGGGGGATCGAAACTGGAGTTCCGCTTGGCCGGGAACACCTCCGGGCGTTCAAGGGGAACAGACAGGGGGCCGCCTTCGGGAATCGGTGGCGGCTGGGCGCACCCCAGGGAGGGAAACAGGCAAGTGCCTGCACCTGCCAGCAGGGCCGTCTCCAGGAAGCGGCGGCGATTCAGAAACACCGACTCCTCGGTAGGCTCCAAACGCGGAAGCTGAAGGGCCTTTCTCACTGTCCTACCTCCACTGGTTCCCCATAGAGGGCCGCAGGCGTCCCACTCCCGGCCGAGACAACCCCTCCGGCGCAAAAGCGGTCAGGGGGGAACCGTTCCCCGAAATCGATTTTAACACGGGAGATCCATGAGCGTGGAGGATTTGCGGTTTGCCTGGCGGGTGATACCATGGCCGCCCAGGGCCTTCCTCAACCGGCAGCATTGGGCCATCTCGAAGGAGTCTTTCCAAGGCCTTGAGACCCGCTAGGCGCGACTCCAGGCCTCTCCCGGGCCGGTCACGCTATTTTGGCCCGGCTGAACTCAGCCGCCGCAACAGTAGATGACGCCAACCGACCCATCCGCCGAAAAGGCGCCTGCTGCCGAGGTCCTTTCCCCTCCCAGGGATTTCCTGGGGCGCCTTCGCCAGGTCGGACCCTCTCTCATCCTGACTGCAGGCATCGTCGGCTCGGGCGAACTGATCGTCACCACCACCCTGGGAGCCAGGCTGGGTTTTGTGGTGCTGTGGCTGATCCTGTTGAGCTGTGCCTCCAAGGTAGTCCTGCAGGTGGAGATCGGACGCTACGCCATCTCTTCGGGAGACTCGTCGCTCGGGTCGGTGGACCGGATTCCGGGTCCCCGCTGGAGGGCCTCCTGGGTGGTCTGGGGTTGGCTCTTCAGCACCTTGATCTCGGCCAGTCTGGTGGGGGGTATCGTCGGCGGGGTGGCTCAGTGCCTCCACCTGCTCCTTCCTCAAGTGGGGGTTACTTCCTGGGGAATGATCGCCTGCCTGGTGACGCTGGGGATCCTGCTCAGCGGCGGCTACAGTGTGGTGGAGCGCGGCTCCATGCTGATGGTGGTGGCTTTCAGCCTGACCACCGTGGTGGCGGCAGGGGCTATGCAATGGTCCGGCCACGCCGTGTCTCCGGAGAATGTCTGGGAGGGGCTGACCTTTCAACTGCCCGCTCAGGGGGGGCTGGCCTTGGCCCTTGCCCTGTTCGGGCTGACCGGGGTGGGCACGTCCGATCTGTTTGCCTATCCCAACTGGTGCCTGGAGAAAGGATACGCTCGCCATATCGGGCCCCGCAGCGGGGAGCCGGTCTGGTATGAGCGGGCGCGGGGCTGGATACGGGTGATGCAACTGGATGCCTTGCTGGCCATGACCATCTACACCGTCATTACGGTTGCCTTCTACTTCCTGGGCGCTGCCGTCCTCCACCGCCAGGGATTGGTGCCCGAGGGCGGCCAGATGATCGATACCCTTTCCAGGACCTTCACCGGAATTTTTGGCCCCTGGGGTTACCTGGTTTTTCTTTTCGGGGCCCTGGTCACCCTCTACTCCACCCTCTTCGCCTCGGTTGCGGCCAACGCCATCATGGGACTGGACTGCCTCACCGTTTTCGGTTTCCTTTCGGGCAACCGCCCGCTGCAGCGGATCCGCTGGCGGAGAGGCCTGCAGGTCTTCTGGGCTGCCGTCTACGCCACGATCTTCCTGGCTTTTCCGGAACAGCCGGTTCAGCTCATCGTGCTGGGGGGTGTGGTGCAGACCGGCATGCTGCCCGTCATTGCCTGCTCCATCCTCTATTTGCGCTATCGCCGGCTGGATCGCGGGATCGGTCCCTCTCCCTGGGTCGACGTGCTGCTGTGGCTGTCCGGGGGACTCACGCTCTGCGTGGCCGCCTATACGCTGCTGGTTCGCTTGGCTGGGTGAGGAGCGGTGGACGGCGGTGACACTGCCGGGGCTCAGGAGCCTCCTGGCGGGTTTGCGGAGTGTCCCATGGCCTCCCGTCCGGCCGGCGTCAACAGGACCGCCCGGCCCAGCACCTTGCCGGACCTCAGGGTGGCCATGGCCTGGTTGATTGCCTCCAGCGGGTAGAGGTGGGTGACGATGGGTTTCAACTTGTTCTCTGCCATCAGTTGGACTGCGCCTACCAGGTCCTGCAGGCGGCCGCAACGGGTGCCGACGATCTCCAGCTCGTTCTGCGCCAGCCGTTTTCCGTTCAGTCCGTAGGTTTCGGGCGTGTATCCGACCACGGTGAGGCGTCCTCCGGGGCGAAGGCCGTCCACCCCGGCCGCCAGGGTCTGCTCCACTCCGACGCAGTCGATCACGCCGTCAGCCCCCTCGCCCTGGGTAAATTCCCGGATGGCCTCCTGGACGTCCCTCCGGGTGGAGTCGATGGCGAAATCGGCGCCCATCCGGATGGCGAAATCGGTCTTTTCCGCGACCCGGTCTACGGCCAAGACTCTGGCGCCGGCCAGTTTGGCGATTTGAATGGCCGAGATGCCCACGCCCCCGGCTCCGAAGATGACGATGCGGTCGTCCAGTCCCACCCAGGCCCGGTCCACGGCGTGCAGGGCCGTGATGCGAGCATCGGCCAGCACGGCTGCTTCCGGCCAGGCGATGTTGTCGGGCAGCGGGACCAGTTGGCGCGCCGGAATGGACAGGTATTCGGCGTGGCCGCCCCGGTCCTTGGCTCCCAGGACCCCCGTCATGTGGGGACAGAGTTGTTCGCGGCGGGTCCGGCACATGCGGCAGCGGCCGCAGGTGGAGAAGTTGTAGACCACCACCCGGTCGCCCGGTTTCACCCGGGTGACCCGCTCTCCCACCTCGGAGACCACGCCGGCGACCTCGTGGCCCAGGATGGCGGGGAGTTCGGGGCTGTAGCCGAATCCGTCCACAATTTTCAGGTCGGTGCCGTCGGTGCCGCAGGCCATCACCTGAATCAGGGCTTCTTCGGGCCCGAACGCAGGCCGGGGCCTCTCCTCGATCTCCAGAGGCTGGCCCAGTTGTTTGAGAACGGCCGCTTTCATCGCCCGTGCCTTGATACGGCGGATCGTCGAGGATCAGTTCCAGTCCAAGTAACCAATATGAGATCAGTTGCAGGGTGAACGGATGTCTTGGCTTCGTGTTTGCTCTCTTGTTCTTGGAGAGATTCCCATATCTGCCAGAAACCTCACGCCGGCTCCCGCTCCAATGGATGGACAGTTTCTTCGGCAAGCAATGCAGCGTATTGTAGTGCTTGGCGGATGTCTTCCCGTTCGAGGTAGGGATAGGCTTCTACAATCTCCTCTGTAGACATTCCATTGGCAACGAGGTTAAGCACAAGAGAGACCGTGACACGCGTGCCTCTTATGCACGCCCTCCCGCCCATCACGTTTGGATCGAAGGTTATTCGCTGAAGTCCCAACATCAGTCATCTCCTGAACAGCTACTTGGAGTCGCCGAGTCTATCTGATACGCACCGGGGAGGGGAGGGTATGATCGAGGGCGGCATTTGAATCGACGTCAGAATCGTTTTGGCATATCTCATCATTGCGATTTGATCGAGAGAGGGGAGGACTTTTGCAATGTTTGAGTTCATTGAGCGCATAGGACAGAAACGACTTGATTTGCGTTATTGGGCGAGTATGGTAGCGAATCCGCCGATGTGTCAAGGGCTGAAATGTCGTGCAAGTCTGTTTAGCGAACCACGGTGGCGGCCCGTAGGAAGGGCCGTCGGTACCGCCAAACGGAGTGTCCCGGTTCAAACGGCTACCGGTCTGTCAACGTCCCAAGGTTTGTCAAGAGCCTCGCCCTGTCAACGATCCTCGATCGTTGACACTCCGGAATCAAAACCCTAGCCCATCTTTAACATAGGAACGGGCAGTTTGGGGTATTTTACCCCTATTTTGGCCCAAAATCACCTGTAAGTTGTTGATTCTTGGTTGGAGGACTGAATGTAGTGCCATAATCGTATGGGAGGGACTTGACCCCCTCGACCCCCTCTGGTAGGGTCCCTCCCATGTTCATCCGACGTACCCAGACCCGCTCCACTTCCTCCGGCCAGACCTACTTCACCCATCGCCTCGTCCGCTCCCATCGCGTCTCAGGCAAGGTCCGCCAGCAGACCCTCCTCAACCTCGGACGCCACTTCGCCATCCCCCGTGACGACTGGCCCCTGCTGTGCCGCCGCCTGGATCAGATCCTCAGCGGTCAGTTGCCCCTGTGGCCGGAAGGGTCGGCCCAGTTGGAGGAGGAAGCCCAACGCATGGCCGAGCGCTTGCTTGAGGGCGAAGCCGACGTGACCGGCGCCGGTGGGGAGGCCTCGTCAGAGGATCTGCAGACGGTCGAGGTGGATTCGGTGGAGTTGACCCGTCCGCGCAGTGTGGGGGTGGAGCAGGTGGGCTGCTGGGCGCTGGAGCAGTTGGGGTTGGGGGACCTGCTGGGTGAGTTGGGGCTGAATGGACCGATGCGGGCGGCGGCGGTGGGGGCTATTGTGGGCCGTCTGGCCCGTCCCGGCTCGGAACGGGCCACCTGGGGCTGGCTCGGCCGCCGCAGCGGCTTGGGCGAGTTGCTGGACTTCGACTTTCAGACCCTGAGTCTGATGCAGATGTATCGCGCCTCAGACGCGCTGATGAGACACCGCCAGGCCATCGAGACCCGCCTGTTCACCCGGGCCATGGGCCTGTTCGATCTGCAGCCGACCGTCACCCTGTTCGATCTGACCAACACCTTCTTTGAAGGGGCGGCCAGCCGTCAACCCAAGGCCCAGCGGGGGCACTCGAAGGATAAGCGCAGCGACTGTCGGCTGCTGACGCTGGGGTTGGTGCTGGACGGGGCCGGGTTTGTGCGCCGCTCGAAGGTCTTTGCCGGCCGGGTGGATGAGCACAAGACGCTGGCCGGGATGCTGGAGGCGCTCGAGGCGCCCCGGGGGGCGCTGGTGGTGATGGATCGGGGGGTGGCGACCGAGGATCGCATCCAGTGGTTGAGGGAGGAAGGGTACCGCTACCTGGTGGCCAGCCGCCAAGGCCACCGGCAGTTCGACCCTGAGGCGGCCGTGACGGTGGAGACGGCTTCCAAAGCCACCTTACAGCTCCACAAGAAGGTCTCCGACGACGGCCGGGAAGTGCGTCTCTACTGCTGCTCCCAGCAGCGGGCTCAGAAGGAGCGAGGCATCCTCGAGCGCTTCAGCCGGCGTTTCGAGCAGGGGCTGACCCGACTCTCCCAGGGACTCTCACGGCCGCGGTCTCACAAAGGCATCGAGAAGGTCCGGGAGAGGATCGGGCGGTTGAAGGAGAAGAGCCGCGGGGTGGCTCAACACTACACCATCGAGGTCCTCACCGACGAGAGCGGCCAGAAGGCGACGGCCCTGACCTGGAAGCACCACCCCCGCCAGGGCTCGATGGCCACCCATCCGGGGGTCTACTGCCTGCGCAGCAACCAGACCGACTGGGATGAGGAGAGCCTGTGGCGCACCTACACCACTCTCACCGACGTGGAAGCGGTGTTTCGCTCCCTGAAATCCGAACTGGGTCTGCGCCCCATCTACCATCACAAGCCGGTGCGGTCGGAAGGCCACCTGTTCCTGACGGTCATCGCCTATCAACTGGTGCAGGTCATCCGCAAACGCCTCAAGCAGCGGGGCGACCCCTCCAGTTGGACCACGCTGCGGCGCATCCTGGAAGGACAGCAGCGGGTCACGGTGACTTTCCGGCGTGGGGACGGGCGGACCTTGCACGTACGCAAGGCCACTCGGGCAGAGACGGATCAGAAGGCCATCTACGACGCCTTGGGCATCGATCCCTCTCCCGGAGGGGTCCGCAAGATGATCGTCTGACTCCCCCCAATCGCCAGTTTCAACGCGTTTGTAGTGCCACTTGCGCGTTTCTGCCTTTGTAACCTGTTGATAATAAGCGTGTGATTGGAAGCCTTGTTAAAGATGGGCTAGTATTAGGCTTCTCTAAATCCGACGAGGAGGAACTAAACCATTGAAACTTGGATCCGGTCAGTTGACGTTTGAAGAGGCGGAGGGTTGGGCCAAGCTTCCCGCGGGGTGGGACCTGGGAGAAGTTCCCGGGATTGCGGTGGACTCGCAGGACCGGGTCTACGCTTTCTGCCGCGCCGAGAATCCGGTGGTCATCTTTGGTCGGGATGGCCGCTATCTGGGCTCCTGGGGGAAGGGGGTCTTCGTGAGGCCGCACATGATCTTCATCGGCCCCGATGACTCCGTTTTCTGCGTGGACGACAACGGGCACCGGGTGCACAAGTTCACGCCGGAGGGAAAGCTGCTGATGACCCTGGCGCCCTCCAACGGCGTGGCCGACACCGGCTACAACGGTACCGACCACCAGTCCATCCTGCGTTCTGGACCCCCCTTCAACACCCCCACCGACGTGGCCCTGGCTCCTGACGGAAGCCTGTTCGTCTCCGATGGATACGGCAATGCCCGGGTTCACAAGTTCAGCGCCGACGGCCAACTGCTGCTCTCCTGGGGAGACCCTGGAGAGGGACCCTCTCAATTCAACCAGCCTCATGGCGTCTATGTGGATCCCGAGGGGAATGTCTACGTGGCGGACCGCCAGAACTCGCGCATCCAGATCTTCTCGCCCCAGGGAGAATTCCTGGACCAGTGGACCGAAGTGTGGTGGCCCAATGCCTTGTGCCAGGATCGTCAGCAGAACTTCTGCGTGGCCGAGATCGGCGGTATTTTCATGTACGGCCGCGAGGCCCGCTTGGACAAGCCGGCCGCCCGCATGACCGTCAGGTCCGCCGATGGCACCATCCTGGCCGAGTGGTGCGAGCAGGACCCCTACGGCACGGGACGGTTTTTCTCTCCCCATTCGGTGGCGGTGGACTCCCACGGAGACATCTACGTCGGTCAGGTCACCTATTCCTACACCAAACGCCAGGCCCCGCCGGGTTCCAAGGTGCTGCGCAAATACGTGAGACAGTAGCGTCTTGGAAGGCCCCTGGCGGAGCTTGCAGAGCACAGGATGTGGGGGTTTCGCCGCGCCGTGTCGACGCGACCCGCGCCAGCTTGGAGCACCCGATCCCAGGGTCTTGTGCTCCGGACCACGCGCGCGAGGCCAACACAACCCTGTTACGTAACGGCCATGGAAATGAGCGGAAGGCCTTCAGAGTGAGAAAGCCCTGCGCGCCGGAAAGGCGCTGAGGCGGTCTTAGGGGTCCTGGGGTTGGGGTGTACCGGGGACGAGAAACGGTAGCCTGCCCAGCAAAGCTCAAAGGTTGGAGAATGTTTGATGGGAAGGAATCATGGTCAACCCCATCCCCGTCCCGGTCCGTCATCCCCGTTTCGTCATGCCGTCGGCTGCGGATGGTAACGCACGACCTTAATCTCATCCTGGCGCGCTTGTGCCTGAGCGACGTCGTAGGCCGCCTGCAAGTGTATCCAGGTCTCGGTCGTAGAGCCGAAGGCCTTCGCGAGCCGGACCGCCATCTCGGTCGACATGCGAGCGTGACCATTCACCAGGTTCGAGAGTGCTTGGCGACTGACGCCGAGGGCCTTGGCGCCTTCGGTGACGTTGAGGCCAAGCGGTTCCAAGCAGGACACACGTACGACCTTGCCCGGGTGCGGCGGGTTCTTCATAGGCATGGTAGTTTTCTTTCCAGTCAGTGATAGTCAATCAGTTCAACGTCGTAGACATCCTCGTCTTCGAAACGGAAGATGATGCGCCAGTTGGTCTTCACGGTCACTGACCAATAGTCCTTCAGCTTGCCTTTGAGGGCATGCAGCCGGTAGTGGGGAAGGCGCATTGCTTCAGGGGATCTGGCGACATCAAGCTGGGCGAGCATCACTTCCACCCGGTCGTGCAGATCGGGACGGATGAGACTGCGGTCACCGCGCTCGTAGAAACGCTTGATCCCACGATGTCGGAAGCTCCGTATCACTCGTAGAATGTATTGTGTCAACCGTTACTTGTCAAATAGGACAGACTGAACGAGTGGTTGGCAGCCGTATATTCTGGAGGTGACTTCGGTCTGGTGTGCTGTCTTTGGGGTTGATCTCGGAAACGGTTCGCTATGTACAGGTCTCCGCCCCATCCGGGTCAACTGCGTGGGCGGCAGCAGACCCGCTGTAGGTGGGCGACCGCTCCGCAGTAACCCCCTGCTTCAAGGGTTCCACACCCGCTCGAAGAGCTTCAGCCAGTTTCCGCCCAAGAGCTTGGTGATGTCTTCGGCGCTGTAGCCGCGATTGGCGAGCGCGTCGGCCAGGTTGGGGAACTCGGCCGGGCTGTCGAGCCCCTTGGGTTGAAAGCTCAGCTCGGTGTAGGGCAAGGAGCCGTCGGCAAAGGTCGAGGGGAACTTGGTGCCCTGCTGGGAGACGATGTAATGCCAGAATTCCAGCGGCTGATCGTGGGTGGAATCGGTGCCGATAGCCACGTGGTCCAGGCCGATCCGCTCCACCATGTTGTCGATGGCATCCACGAAATCCTCCACCGTCGAATCGAATTTCTTGGGAAGGAAGGGGGTGTATGAGGTGGCGCCGACGACACCCCCCTTTTCGGCCAGCAGCTTGAGCGCTTCTTCTTCCTTGTTGCGCGGGTGGCCGCAGAAACTGCGGGCGTTGGCGTGGGTGATGACGACCGGCTGCTCGGACATTTCGATGGCGTCCATGGTGGTTTTCGGGCCCACGTGGGACAGGTCGATGACAATGCCCAGCCGGTTCATTTCCCGCACCGCATCCACGCCGAAGTTGCTCAAGCCGCTGTCGAACCGCTCCCAGCAGCCGCTCCCCAGCAGATTGGTCTCGTGATAGGTGAGCTGGATGATTCGCACCCCCAGGGCCAGAAACAGCCCCAGGCGGTCCAGCTCGTTCTCTATGGGCGAGGCGTTCTGAAATCCCAGGATGATTCCGGTCTTTCCCAGCTTCTTGGCGGTGTGGATATCGGCCGTTTCCTTGACCTGCAGGATGTCCCGGCGCTCGCGAAAACGCCGCATCCAGCCGGCCAGGTGAGCCATGGTCTGCTGGAAGTTTTCCCAGGTGGCCACGGTGGCGTTGATGGCGGTGACGTTGCCGGCCCGCAGGCGCTGGAACACGGCATCGCTCTCCCAGTTGCTGATGCTCAGGCCGTCGATCACGATGGCTTCGTCATAGACCTTCCTGGCGTCCATACCCATTAGTCCTTTCCTCCTTGATCGAACCTGTTTCCAATCCGGAACAGATCCCCCAGGGGGTTCTCCCGGTCCTCCAGCGCGTCGGCGATCACCGGCCCGATGGAGCCGCCGAACTTGAAGCCGTGGCCGCAGCCGCAACCGGCGATCAGCACCCGTTCCCGCCCCGGCGCCCAATCGATGACGAACTGCTCGTCCTCCATGTCGGCCATGTTGGTGTAGAGACAGGAGCGGCCGCCGGCCAGCTCTCCCCGGCTGAGAGCGGGGATGCGCCGGGCCACGAACTCCCGCGCCCAGTCCAGAAACTCGGCCGTGGGCTCACGCGAGACGTCCGCCCGGGTGTCATCCACCTTGCTGTCTTCCGCCACCTTCACCCATCCTTCGTGCAGGTAGGGAAAACCGTACCAGAGGTTGCCGGGCGAAAGGATCGACCAGACGGGGAAGCGGCCGCGCCGGAAGGGCGCCGGATCGGTGGGGACGAAGAAGGCCATCTGCTGCCGCGTGAGGCGCACCCGGGTTTGCATGGCCGGCAGCAGCTCCGACAGCCAGGGGCCGGCCGCCACCACCACCCGGTCGCAGTCTTGCCGGTTGGACTCCCAGCATACCCTCGCGCCGGCAGCGGTCTCCTCCACGGACTCCACCGCGGTGTTTTCGCGAAGAATCACTCCCGAGTCCCGGGCCAGCTTGGCCAGGTCCTCCAGCGCCTGACCGCTGCGCAGGTAGCCGGCCCAGGGGTCGTAAAACAGGTGGTCCTGGCCCGTCAGAACCAACTGGGGAAACCGATCTTCCGCCTCTTTCACGGTCAACTCGCGGATATCGGTTGCCAGCCGGCTCAGTGTCTGCCAGCCGGTCAGGGCCTCGTGCTCCGGTCCGAAGCCGTGCAGCGCAATCAGTTGGCCGGTCTGGAAGTAGATGGAACGACTGGTGCGCTCGTGCCATTCCCGCCACTGGGCGGCCGCCCGGGTCGCCAGCTCCACGTAGGTCTGGTGCGGGTAGTTGGTGCGCCGAATGGCCTTGGATACATCGGTGCTGGAGGCCTCGGGGTTGGGGATTCGGCCGCGCTCGAACAAGGTTACCCGGTGGCCGCGCCGGCGCAGCTCCAGCGCGCCCGCCATGCCGAAGATGCCGGCTCCGACGACGCAAATGTTCATGGAAGCAGTCCGTTGAGTTCAAGTGCTTCGGAGAGCGTTTCGGCAAGGCTTTGCATCAACTCCTCATGCGTGGGTTCCTGGCAATTCACGCCGGGGACTTCCTCAATCCAGCCGATCCACCACTCGCCGCGATGCTTCACGATGGCTGTGTATTCCATATATGCTCCTTCTTTCCCCTTTCGTGTTTCTCCAGGCCAAAACCGACCGGGGCAGAGGTTCGTAGCGACACTACGGGCAATGTGGTGAAGATGCCGTTCGCCACATCCTTTGACGTTTCATCTCCGCTGACTCGGTCGATGAGCTTGTCCTGGGGCATCCAGAGGTCATCCTTTCTAAAAACCGGCACACCTCTCCATGTACTACTCAGCCTGCTTTTGGGTGCGAACGTGTTCAGATTGAATATCCAGGAGCACGTTTCCTGTGCGGTCCTTCAAGATGAGCGTCGATTGGTATTTCCCATCGCTGATGAAGCGATCCACAATTTTTCCTTCGATGCCACCGCCGAAATCGACGTACTTCCACGTCATGGTTGAGGATTCTTCGTCCCAACCGCCAATCCAGAAGCTGTGCGAGCCGTCGGAATTGAATGTCCACTTGTGAAACTGATTGCTGCCGGCGTCATAGCGATGAATCTCACGCGTCTCATGTTTGCCGCTCCGGCTGGACGTCTGCTGAAAACGGCCGTCCAGAATCCACAGGGACTTTGACGTTCCCGAGAGTTCCTGAGCCTTGAGCGACCATGCTGCAGGCTTGAGAACGGTGTGGGACTTCCAGGCTGCCAAGCCATCGGTTTAGCGCCTGCGCATTGGCCGATTGCTGTGAAGGTTCGGCAGTGGCTGTCAAGGCCGTTGCCAATACAAGCAGGGCCAGCATGACCCACCACGCTTTCATGTTGCGCTCCTTGTCTTGTGTGCCTTTATCAGACCGGTGCGGAAACTGCAAACGCTGCAAGGATCGGAGCCCTATTCTTCAATGGGACAAATTATCCATTCTACCCTTTAACCCTACACAACCACTCCCCTCTTTTTCGCTCCCCGCACCCCGATTTCTGCTAGGCTGTGATGGCTTGAGATCCTGCTTTTTCCATTGCCCGCTACCTTATGGGTGCCGACATGTTTTCTCGAACGCCACTCGCCTTTTTTCTGGCTGCCGTCCTCCTCTTGTCCGGCCGCTTGACTGCCCAGGAAACCCGCTCAGCAGCCGGCCGGACCCTTCCCTGGATTACCCCATTCGCGTGGTCGAGGCCGAGCCCTATTTGAGGCCGGGAACCGACATGGGGGGCAAGGGGGATTTCAGGCCGGTGCACAGGGAGCTGGGCACCCTTCCAGCCGAACGCATGCGGCTGCCCGTTCCCGGGTCCACCTGGAGGTTGGACGGCCGGGTCGTCAGGACCGAGGAGGGAACCCTCTACGCCGGCTTCGGCACCTATCTGTACCGGTCGGACGACGACGGCAGGAGCTGGACCGGCAGGCGGCTTCAGGGTCTGCCAAACACGCGTGGCGAACCGGTAGCCGCCCAGGCCTTCGGCGCAGCCGGACCCTACATCCTGGTGTGCCACGCCGCCACCGGTTTACCGCCTGTGATGTCCGAGCTGGTAGAAAATCCCGCGGTTGTCGCCGGCAAGCACGAACTCAGTCCGCTGATCATCTCCCGTTCCAGGGACGGAGGAGAGCATTGGGAGAGCAGCCATCCGCTCAGCTCCCCTCCCGGCTATCGGGCGCTGGCCGGCGACGGCAATTCCATTATCGTCCTGGGAGACGGGACCCTGCTGGCGGCCCTGGATGCCTACAATCCGGGAATGGAGGAGGAACACTCGGGTCGCTTCGCTGAAGTGTTCCTTCGCAGCCCGGACCAGGGGCTGACCTGGGGAGAGCCGACCCTGATCCCGGACACCGCCGCCGAAACCGGTCTGGTTTCCCTGGGTGGGTTGCGGGTGTTGGCCGCCATTCGAGGCGTTCCCAACTCCCGGCTGGGGGGCAAGACCATCCAGTTGGCAAATTCCGACGACGGGGGACGGAACTGGCACCACTTCAGGCCCTTGACCCGTACCTTCGGTCAGGCTCACGGCACCCTGGCCCCTCTTCCCGGGGGAGGAATCGTGGCAGTCTACGAAAACCGGTACCCTTACCACGAAGGGGGCGATATTCGGGCCAGAATCAGTTGGGACCGGGGCAGGACCTGGGAACCGGAGGTCTACATCCTGATGAAGGGACATGGCTACGGCAGTGCCGTGGCCGGCAGGGACGGGACCATCATCACGGTTGCGGGTGATGGCAAGCTGGGACGGAATGGGCGCCCCACGGAGAGAGGTCACAGGCTGCAAGCCGTGCGCTGGAAGCCGTGGCGCAAGAGCGGCAGGATCGTGCACTGACGGAGTCGGCGGGACGAAGGGTCGCGGCGTGACTCAAGCATGCTCCCCGCCGGATGTGCGACCAACGAAATGGGATTTCTGGAGGAACCATGAGACAAAGAGAGTTACCCATCAGCCTGGCTCTCGCGGTGGTTCTGCTGTCAATGGTCGGAGTCGGTCAGGCCCTTCCCCAAAAGCCGGTCCGGGAGGAGTTGGTCAACAACGTCCGAAAGGTGCTGACGGCGCTTCCCTACTACGGCATGTTCGACCACCTGGTCTTTCAACTGGAAGACGACCGCGTCACTCTGGGCGGCTACGCCTTTCGACCCGTCTTGAAGGCCTGGGCGGAGCGGGAAGTGTCCAGGGTCGCGGGCGTGGGCAAGGTGGACAATCAGATCGAAACGCTGCCGGTCTCGACCAACGACGACCGCATACGAATGGCCGTCTTCCGGGCCATCTACCAGGATCCCGGACTGGCCGGCTACGGGTTCGGCGGCGAGACCTGGAGAGCCTTTGCCGGCTATGAGCACGAACTCCTGTACTTTCAGCGGGAGCCCCTGGGGATCTATCCCATACACATCATCGTCAAACACGGGAACGTCATCCTGGTGGGTCTGGTCGCCAACGACAAGGACAAGAATCTGGCGGGGATCAGGGCCAATGGGGTCAGCGGTGTCTTCTCCGTGACCAACAACCTCCGGGTAGACAAGAAAATGAAGTCTCCCTAGAGCATCGGGATCGCAAAGCCCCGGCTTGGGGACGATGCCTCCTCTCCGGACCGCAATCCGTCTCCTCAAGCTTCCTGTTGCCTGTCCTAACCGATTCGGGAAAGGAGAACTCCATGATCAGAAGAGACTTTGTGAAGCGCACCCTGGGCGCCGGCCTGGTTTCCAGCCTGGTAGCTTCCGCCTCCGCATCCACGGCCGGCGCTGCCGTGCCTGTGGCGAAGCGCAGCGGCTCGGGGAGAAGAAAGCCCCGCATCATGTACTTCAACGACAGCCGCCACGATCTGGTCTATCACTACGAACCCCCCATGTCCAAGCGCCAGTTCGAAGCGCCGGTGGATGAGTTGGTAGGCACTTCGGTGGAGGCCGTCTGTCTGGGCCTGGGTGACGGGCGTACCGTCTTCCATGACACCAAGGTCAGCGAGGTGTGGGGGGATCCGGTGGACAAATGGAGCCACGCCGTTTTCCACCGCGCCGGGCAGAACGTGAGAGGGGCATTGGACCAGGGCGTGGATCCCTTGAGGGTCTGCTGTGAGCGTGCTCATGCCAAGGGAATGCTGCTCTACCCCACCTTGCTGCTCAATCAGGGACAGCGCGGCGCCTCCATCGAGGAGGACGTGCGCACCTCGAAATTTCGCCTTGAAAACCGACACCTGGAAATTGGAGCCAAGGGAGATCTACCCAATTTCCCGGGGAAATCCAATCTGGATTTCAAGCGCGAGGAGGTACGCAGTGAGCGCTTCGCGCTGATTGAAGAGGTCATCCGGAATTACCCCATCGACGGCTTCGAACTCCAGCTCAACTACATCAGTCCGGGGCCCTACTTCTTTCACCCCAACGAGGTGGCGGCAGGCCGGCCCCTCATGACCGCCTGGCTCAAGAGGGTCTATGAGGCACTCAAGGCCGACGACCCGGAACGGGAGCTGGTGCTGCGCGTCCCCAACGACATCGACCAGGCATATTCTCTGGGACTTGACTACCGGGAATGGATTCGGCAAGGCATCGTCGATGTTCTGGTGGGGGAGACCCACTGGGGACGGATTGACACCATGGCTGACTTCCGGCCGCTGGTGGAAGCCGTCAAGGGATCCGACTGCCGTGCTTTCGCCGCCATCAACAGCATTGTCAGCTCCGACCGCCTGCTGAGCGCCACCATCGAAATGACTCGGGCCATGGCTTGCAACTACTGGCAGCAGGGTGTCGACGGGCTCTACCTGGGTCAGTGGTTCGCGGGAGCCAACTGGCCCTATCGCGCCGATTTCTACGCCCAGTTGCGAGAAATCGATCATCCCGACATCATGGCCCCCAAGGACAAGTTCTATGCGGTGATGACCCAGGGAGACTATGGGGGGACCCGGGGCGTGCCGGCCTCTGAGCCGCGGCCGACCTTGCCGGTCGAACTGAAACCCGGTCAAACAGCCAAGATTGACGTGACCATCGCCGACGATCTGATGCACTGGGACCGGGAGGGTGTGGTCCGCGAAGTCCTGCTGCGTTTGCGCATTGGGGTCAACGAACGGGAGCGGGTGACCATCAGCCTCAACGGCAAGACACTGCCGGATTCGTCGTTGAAGAAGATCAACCAGATGTACAAGATGTACGCGCCCTGCAAGCGGATTGGAGGCTACTGGTTTGTCTACAGGCTGGATCGTCAATACTGGCCCAGGAAGGGGAGCAATCTGCTTGAGGTGACCCTCACCCATCGGGACCCGGATCTCGCCACCGGCCATGTCCGGCTCGGAGACGTCGAACTCGAGACCAAGTATCTGATCAGCAAAAACTTCTGGGTGGATGACGATCCCGATGTCGGCCCCTATGAGAAGACGGGGCGCAACTCCAGGCGGTAGCCCGTGCTTGCGGATTGACAGCCACAAACACTTCTGGCTGGCCGATCGCTTCGACTACCCCTGGATGGAATAGATGAGCCTGCGAATCGCTGTTGCTCAGATTTCATCCGAATCCAACCATTTCGTTCCGGGTCTGGCCGGGTTGGACTTCTTTCGCACCACCGGCTACCTGTTGGAAGGCCCCGAACTTCTGGACCTCGGCCGGTCGGACACTGAAGTCGGCGGTTTTCTGTCCATCCTCCAGTCCGAGGAGCAGGTCGAGGGGGTCCCACTGATCGCGGCTCGGGCCAACTCCGGCAATCCGCTTTCGGCGGGATGCTACCGCTCCCTGAAGGGCCGGTTGATCGAAGGCTTGCGCCGGAAGCAGCCGGTTCAGGGCGTCCTGCTGTCCTGCCACGGCTCCATGGGCGTCCAGGGTCTGGACGATCCCGAGGGGGACCTGGCCGCCGCCCTCCGCAAGATCGTCGGCCCGCAGGTTCCCCTGGCCCTCACGCTCGATCTGCATGGCAACCTGACGGGGGCCATGGTTCAATCGGCGGATATCCTGGTCGGTTACCGTACCTACCCCCACCGGGACGCCTTCCAGACGGGTCAACGAGCGGCCAGGCTGTTGTTGCGGGCAGCCAGGGGCCGGAGCCGCCCGGCCATGGCCCTGGCCAGGTTGCCCCTGATTCTCACCAGCTTCAACGCCTCCACCGAAGGTGACGGTTCCTTCGCCGGGCTGCGGCGCCAGGCCGACCGAATGGAGCAGACGCGGCCGGAGGTCCTGTCGGCCTCGGTCTTCAACCTGGGCGCCTATATCGACGTTCCGGAAATGGGTTGCAGCTCGCTGGTGATTACCGAAAGCGATGAGGCCCTGGCCAGAGGATTGGCCCGCCGGCTGGCCCTGCGGCACTGGAACGATCGCAAGGCCTATCGAGTCGAAACTCTGACCGTGGCCGATGCCGTCGAGCGCGGACGCCGGGTTCAGGGAGGCCCCATCCTTTTGCTGGACACCGCCGATACCACCGGGGGCGGGGCCGCCGGCGACAGCGTCGCACTGGTCAGAAGCCTGATCGAGCTCCGGGTCGAAGAACCGTGCCTGGCCATGGTGGTCGATCCGCAAACCGTTCGCGACTGCTGGCATCGGGAGCCCGGCTGCCGTGTCCCCGTGGAGGTGGGCCACCGCCTGGACCCCCAGTGGGGGAAGCCCCTGGCGGTCGAGGCCGTGCTGGGGGGGAAATCGGAGGGCCGCTTCCGTTACCGGGGCGGCATCCTGGGGGGCGCCGAAGTCTCCATGGGGCGCTCGGTGGTCTTGCAGACCGGCGGCCTTCAACTATTGGTCATGAGCCGTCCCACCTACGATTGGGCCGACGAGCAGTACCGTTCGCTGGGCCTGGACCCCCGCCAGGCCAAGTTTGTCTGCGTCAAGAACATGATGAACTTCCGAGTCGGCTACGGCGACATCATGAAAGCCTTCTTGGTGGTGGCCGTTCCCGGACCCACACCCGCCGATATGTCCATGTTGCCCTTCCGGCGAATTCGCAGGCCGGTTTACCCCCTGGACGCCATGCCCGAAACCATCGAGCCTGAAATCACCGTTCGCCGCTATCCCGGTCCGTGAAGATTGGCAGTCGCTGGTCAGGCCGGGGATTCTCTTTGGAGGAGATCTTCCCGCTGGCGGCGGAAGAAGTTGATGAGGTGAAAGCCGGTCAGGTAGCTGAAAGGCGGCCTTCCCCCGGTGTAGTGCCCGCAGGGAAGAAAGACCTTTTGGACCCGGATTCGCTCCCGGTCCACCTGATCGAAAAGCCGGCGCGAGAGGTCGGGCGGGAAGGACAGGTCGTAGAGCGCCGATAGCATCAGCATGGGGCGGGTATTGCCTCTGAGCCTGGAGACGTAGGCAATCGGGCTCAGGATCAGCCAGGCTTGGCGAATCTCCTCCAGGGTCATGTGCTGTTCCAGCGTCTTGCGGATGTGAGAGGTGGTGATTCCCCGCCACACCACGTCGCCGAAGTAACTCGACACGTGGTTGAAGGCCCCCAGGCCGAGCCGTGGGTCGTGCACGAAGGCCAGCCAGCCCACGCAGGAGCCGATGCTGGTTCCCAGCAGCCCGATGCGGCGTATCCCTTGACCTGCCAGCCAGTCCGCGGCTCGACGCACGTCCTGAACTGCCTGCTGGACGGCTTGAAGGGTGCGGCCGATGTTGGGGCCGACCATATAGTCGGCGCGTTCCAGGCCCTGCGGGCGGCGACGGTCGTGGTAAGGCATGCTGAGGCGCAGGGCGCCGACCCCAAAGCGCTGCAGCGCCTTGCAGAGTCCCACGTGTGCCTGTTCGTCGCCGTTCCACTGTGGAAGGACAATCACCGCCATCTCGCCTCCCGGAAAGTAACGCGCGTGCACGGTGTTGTTTTCGGGATAGGGCGTATGGATGGCACTGGGGAACCGCAGCCGGAAGCCGTCAAAGTCGAATTGGCCGGGCTCTGACGGTGGAGGAGCGAAGTAGGCGTCGCTGGCGGCCAGGGCCTGACGGTTGTATTCCTGAATCCGTTGGAGGGGGTTGCCGGCCTGGCAACCGTCACCCAGAAATTCTTCTCCCCACTCGAAGGGTCTGACCAGGCGCCGATCGATGTGCCGCTGGTGCAGCCGCCTCTCCAGTGTGTGAATAAGTGGGCGCAGGAGCATGGAGTCGGATTCTCCCTTTTCCTGAACCTGCAGGGAACTTGCAGGCCCTGGTCTCCGGTGGCGGGCCGAGCTGCCGGCGCGAAACCGCGACAAGGCTATGCCATCGAGGCAGGGCCATCAA